>JAVRLX010000015.1:0-32079 GCA_031960985.1 Campylobacterales bacterium
TCAAACTCTTTTAGCGTCGCTTCTAATTTGGCTTGTGTGGTTATCTCATCGCGGTCAAATTTTTTAACTTTTACACCTGAAAGCTCCTCTTCTAATTTTTCTAAAGCCTCTTGTGTCCCCATCCGAAACACCCCAATCTCTCCATGCCCGCAATTTTTACACCTTAAATCAAGTTTTTCGCTATAACCGCAGTAGTGGCATTTATTTAAACCCTTATCCAAATGCAGACTCATTGCTACTGAGCAAAAAGGGCACTCTATAGCTTTACCGCAGTTTTTACAAATTGCGTATTTAAAATTGGCACGAGTTGGTAAAAATAGTATCGCTTGATTGCCTTTTGATACTGTTTTTTTGAGAGATGAGATTATAAAATCATCTATCGATGTCTCTTTTTGGATAAATATAAACTCCTTTTGAGTGGCAAAAAAACTATTTTTGAGTCTAAAATATGGGTAGTTTTTGTAGCTTGATAGTGATGGTGTAGCAGAGCCCAAAATACACTTTGCCCCACATATTTTGGCGTATGTAATAGCCATATCTCTTGCATTGTATCTGGGGGTGTTAGAGGATTTGTATGAATCATCGTGCTCCTCGTCAACCACGATAAGCCCTATATTATGAAGCGGCAAAAACAAAGCCGATCTAGGTCCCGCAACTATTTTTATCTTGCCGCTATAAAGCCCCTCAAGGAGCGAGCTACGGCTTTTTTTCGTTTGTTTGGAGTGCCAAATGCCGACTAAATCGCCAAATTTTGCTTTTAGTCTTTTTAACATTTGCGGCGTTAGGCTAATTTCTGGCATCAAAAATATGACGCTTTTGCCGGCGTTGACCGTATCTTCCATAAGTTTCATATAGATTTCCGTTTTACCGCTACCCGTATCGCCAAAAAGCAGAGAAACGCTCTCGTTTGAAATAAATCTATACGCCTCCGCCTGCTCCAAGGAGAGCTCTATATCGGTTTTGACGCTGTGTAATTCATCTTCGTTTTGATGGAGTATAAACGGCTCAAAAAGCGATATTGAAACGGCAAACTCGCACACATAATACGAAGAGATAAACCTAGCAAGCGCCATCTGTTCATGGGAGTAATATTTTTGTGCCAGCTCTTTTATCGGGCTTGTTTTGAATGTCGGCTTTTCGCATTTTTTTACAACAACGCCACTCTTTTCTTTTTTGGCGACATCTACGACAACCTCCCTGCCCTCTTCTATCATTTCAGAGCTTTCGTAAGTTAATGCGGCTAGGTTGTGACCGATAATGGCTATTTCGTAGTAGTTCAATTAAGCTCTCTTAATTTTGAAGCTATAAGCTCTTTTTTGTTTTTATCTTGGGTGTTTTTAAGTAGCCACTTTAGCTCTTTTTTTAGCTCCTCTTTTTTTGCCGCCCTATCCTCTGCAAAAGTTAATACCTCAAGCAAAAAATCATCCACCTTCATTGCCCCAAAAATCCCTTTAAAATTTGGATTTGCAAATACCGACATTGCAAGCTCTTTTAGCATTTTTTTATCTGGATTTTCGCTTGTCATCTCAGTAATCAATTTTAGGTATTTAAGTTGGAAGTCACTCGGATGAAGTGCGAGCGCCCTGTCTAATACAACATACGCCCCCTCCTTATCCTTTGGAACCGTAGATAAAAAAGAGACCCCATAATTTATGGCGTGATAAAAAGATGGGTCCAGCGATGCTATCGTCAAAAAGGCGGTTTTTATTTCATCTTTATTTACATTTGTTGTGCCCCCTTTGCCGAGCTCCCCTATCTTTGTGGACTCAAGCCACGCAAAATCGGCCGCAAAAGGGGTGAGGGCGCCAAGAGCCGCTTTTGAGATAAGGGGATTTGCGTAGATAAAGCTACTTTCGTTTTTGATGGCTTTTGGAGATGGCTCAAACAACAAAAAAAGAGCCGCAAGCGAGGAAGCAAGTAGAGTCGCCGCCTTAACCAACTCTTAACACCTCCTTTTTGAACCTAAAAAATGCGCCAAAATATAAAATCGCCGAATAAATGGCAAAATACAAAACCGCAAATAGCTCTTTTGAGAATGCTGTATTTACGGCAAGCATATCAAAAAATGAGAAGTTTGGTAGGGCGTAGTAGATAATATCTGTTAAGACGCCAAGAGCCATACTTTTGCCTTGTGAGTAGAGCATTAACTCATCTGCTCCATTTCCGATAAAAAAGAGAAAAATAGCGTAGATAACGGCGTTTGTATTGGATACGAAGCGGGCGAGGGTAAGCGTCAAAAATCCAAGAAGCGAAGAGGCGAGGGCGGCAAATAGCAGTTTGTAGAAAAACTGAGCGCTCATGCCATCCGCAAACAGACTCAAAAACGCAAAATCCACAACAAAAAAAGCGCCAAAAACAATTAAAATAAGAAAAAGTATCGCCGCAAACTGCGAGAGCAGATACTCACTCCTGTGGTTGCCCCCAGCAAGAGCGAAGACAAACAGCCCCCCTTTGCGCTCCTTTTCCATCGCCAAAAAAGCGTAGAAGATAGCCGCTAGCGTCATAATAAAGTTTTGCGACGCACTCAGCGCATCCTCTAGGAGCCTATATTTGACCGCTATGTTAATATCGCTAAGGGACAAAGAGAGCACCAAAAATATTGATGCAAGAACCAAGAAAAGCCCAGTAGCCCGTTCACTTAGGAGTGATTTTAGGATAAATTTTGCCAAAGCTACGACTCTCATAGCGCCACCTTTGGTCTATTCTCAAAAAATAGCCTCTTTAGCTCCTCTAGGCTTGATGGCTTGCCCCGATAAGCCACCATCCCCTCTCTGAGTATCCATATCTCCATATCAAATTTATAGGCAAACTCAAGCGAGTGGGTGGAGATAATAAAGCTCCTTTCTTTTTTGAGCCCAAGCAGATAACCCTCTATCTCCTCCTTGCCAAAAGGGTCTAATCCACTTGTAGGCTCATCTAATATAACTGTTTTTGGATTTCCAAATAAAGCTAAAGAGAGAAGCAATCGTTGTTTCATCCCTTTGGAGTATTTTTTGATTTTTAGTTTTGGATCAATACTTAGACCAACTTTTTTAAGTTCTTCGCTTACCAAGTAGCCCTCTATTTGCTTATTTTTGGCTAACAACTCAAAGTAATCTACGGCAGATAATCCCCCATCAAGCAAAGCCGCCTCTGGCGCATATCCAACCGATGAAAGATCTATTTTTGGGGCATCTTTTGTTAGATTGGGCAAATAAGGGTGCGATGCGGTGGATGGATAAAACCCCAAAAGATAGTTGATAAGGGTACTTTTACCCGCCCCATTGTGTCCGAGTAGTATCATGAGTACTCTTAGGCTACATTTGTGGATGAATGTAGCGCATGTGAATTTATAAGCTTTTGCTTTAGAGACTCTGCACTAAATTCAAGACCGTTTTTCCAACAAAGAGCGCCAAAATCCAAAAAGAATTCCTGAAAATTTTTAACATCTTCTAACGGAATTGTCAGAGCCGTTTTTTTGTCAAATATATATGAAAAATCGATTATGCCATGTGTGTTATCAGAAAAATATAGCTCTATTTTGTAATCTTTTATGTATGTCGCCTTAATTATATCAATCATTATCCGCCCCTTTTATTTTCTCTAATGGTTCAAGATTTTGAGCAAGTTCCCCGTTTTTTATATCCATCAATGCCCTCCACCCTTGATATTCGATATGAATATGAGCTGGCGGATGGTCATCGTGATACATTCTGACGATAATTCCGAAAAAATAAGAGATTATAGGCATCAAAAGCCTTTAGGTTTTTGTGCAAGATTATATCAGAGTGGTTATTTTGAAGTCAAGAAACGGCGTAAAAGACAATACTCTTCATAGGTTTACTTCTATTCTGATTATTTCGTCTAGTATGCTTTCGTTAATAGATTCTTTTTCGCTTTTGTCGTAAATAGTCAAAAAATAAACTGTTTCATTCTCGACAATATAATAGTATGTCCTATAGCCTGAGCTTTTGCCTCTCTTTTTGTCAGAGTTTTTAATGCGAACTTTGTAGATATTTGCTTTGATTGTTTTTGCGGTTTGGTGATTTTTTGTAAAATCTGACACAAAATTATCAAAATCATCTTCGGCGTGACGATATTTTTTTAGTAGCTTTTTAAACTCAGCCGTAAAATGTTTTGTAAATTTAAAAATCATCGAATGGCAGTTTTGAACTCATCCATCGATAATGTTTTGCCCTCTTTTACTTCCTGCAATCCTTGTAGTACGCCTTTAGCAATCTCCCGCTCTTTTGAGTATCTATCAACATATCTTGCAATCAAAGTTTCTATCGCCTCTTTAGCGTCATTAACACCAAAAGATTTCATTAGCTTGGCTTTTGCATTTTCGCTTATATCTATAGTGATTTGCATAATAAACCTTTGAGATTATTTTTAAAAATTATAACACATTCCATAAACAGTTTGGAGGTTTACAAAAGGCGCATTGTACCTAAAAAGCGTAACTATGCACAAAAATACTTAGGGCAAAATAAACAACTCTTTTTAGTTGGGATGATTTTTAATAAAGAGGCAAGAAACTTGGTGCAGATGGATTGGAGGGGGGTTTGAGATAAAAGAGGGAGCCGACCGAAGTCGGCTTTTTGATTACTGTAGTACTATTGTTCCACTATTTGGATTATATAGCCAATATTTACTTTTATTCAATCTAGCGGTAGTATCTGTTAGTCCGGATGTTGCATCAGTTGCAGGTCCTGTTATCTTAGTTCCTGAGGTTGTCCCAGCTGCTCCTGAATCTACTTTTTGTTCTGTCGTTGCCCACTTCTCCCTGCTTCCTGGCTCCATTACCAAAGCAAGTGTGGAATCTTTGTTTTTAGCTTCCACTGCGCCTTTTTCCCAGCCGTCATTCACGCTTAGACTTATTAATGCATTACTAGCAGTATAATCAGTACCTTTGGTCATAGTTATAGATGCAGATGTGCCATCGTTTTTTACGACGCTAGTTGTAAAACTACTATCAGTTCCAGCATTGGCAAGCACTATTTTGCTTTTTAACCCTTGTATACCAGTTCTTACTGCCCCTATTCCAGCATCCTCCGTCGCCATAACCGCATCATCCTGCACCCCTGCAAGTCTTGGTACCGCAACGGCGGCGAGTATCCCCAAAATAACAATAACGAACACAAGTTCAATAAGCGTAAAACCTGATCTTCTCATTCTCGTTTTCCCCCAAATTTTGAATTTAAATCTATTATACACAAAAAAAAGTGGTATTTTTGTGGCTAAAAACCTCTTTTTTTATGATCCTATGCATTATATCGTCAAAAAAACTAAAATTTTTACTGACCTTACGCACTAAAAGTGCGTAAGAACCTCTTTTTCTCCTGCGTTAGCAGGTAGCTTTAGGGGGTTGTAGGGACATTTATGTCCCTGCCACAAATACGGGCTTCGCTCGTATTTGTGCGTAACATCAGATTTTTATTTTGACTTTTAATGTGGCGGGTACTAGACTAACCGAAAAAGTATTTATTGCAGGGTGGTAGGTGAAATTTTTAGAACAGATAGAGAGCTTAAATTGGGCGGATGCAAAGGAGCTTTTGAGGAAGAGATTTTTAAAAAATCAAAGTTTTTTTAAAACAAAAGATAAAAATCTGTTTGCTATGTTGTCAAGTAAGGCTACTATGTTTGGGCTTATTGTGGATAATAATGGCGTTAATATTTTGAATATCGGCACAAATACACTTGTTTATCCGACCGATGAAAACGGGCGACATACCGCTATTGCGGCATGCGTAGAGATGGCAAAAAATCCACTTTCGCATACCAAATGGAGCATAGGTTTTGAGCCAAGTCCTTTTTATATGATGGCGTCAAACTTGACGCATACCGCCGCCGTCTGCAAGGAGATATATGGTTTTGCCTACACGAACGGGCTAAATCCAAAAATCATCTCGCTAGCCCCGTCATATCTCCCTTTTGCGGCTATTTATGGGCTTGGCGGTGGGTTTGTACTGCAGGCGATGCTAGAAGAGTATGAGCATTTGGATTCGCTTTTTATCTACGAGCCATTTAGTGATTTTTTTGCTATCTCCGCTTATTTTGTGGACTATGAAGAGCTTTACGCTAGAGTGGGGCATTTGATGCTCAAAGTAGGCAAGCCCCCTAGTTCTGCGGATGTGAGGGCTTTTTTTGCGCAAAATCGTTTTGCGGCTTTGTATCCTAGGCTTGAGCTTACGATGTACGCTTCGCCTGAGATAGGAGAGGTAAAAAATAGTGTGCGACTTGAGGCGGGGAGCTTATTTCGAGGCTTTGGAAGCTATGAAGATGAGATGATAGGGTGGAAAAACTCCCAAAAAAATTGCTCCTTTCGCAATCTAAAATATCCGGTACTTATAAAACCTCGCAAAAAAGTTAATTTTTCTATCTGCGTGGTCGGTAACGGTGGTAGCCTTGACGATAGCATAGAGTTTTTGAGGCAAAATCAAGAGAGGATGATTATTTTTTCAGCTGGAACTGCGCTCAGAACTCTTCTTAAAAACGGCATTAAGCCAGACTTTCAGATAGAGATAGAAAGGACAGATTATTTGGGCAAGGTGCTAGAAGAGGCGGGCGCTGAAGGGGTGGATATGATAGCGGCAAGCGTCGTACATCCAAATACTTTGGAGGCTTCAAAGGGGGATAAGTTTTTGTTTTTTAGAGATTATACGGCGGTTAGCTACCTCGATGCGCCTAGGTTTTTGTTGCAAAACTCCTCCCCTTTTGTCGGAAACGCCGCTTTATCTATCGCTTTATCATTTTCAAAAAGCGTATTTTTGTGTGGAATGGATGTGGGGTACAAAAAGGATAGAACCATTCACTCAAAAGACTCCATCTACGAAGAAGAGGCAAAACTGCCGGAGGGTTCTGTACGCGTAAAGGCAAACTTTGATGGTAGCGAGATCTATTCAAATCATCTTTTCGGTCTTTCAAGGGCAGTTTTGGAGTTTGCAATAAACGAAAACAAAGACTCAAAAGTATTAAATCTCTCCGATGGAGCCTTGATAATGGGGGCGCTGCCGGCCAAAAACGCATCGCCTTTGAGGGGGGATAAAGAGAAAGTAAAAGCTCTTTTAAAAACATTTTTTTCACAAAAAAGAGATGAGGTATTTGGCAAAGATGGACTAAAAAATATTGAAAATGAGCTGGACGCTTTTCAAGGCGAGCTTTTTGCCATTTTTGCTAACAAAGTAAAAAGCCAAAGGGATTTTTTTGAGGTTGTTCGTATTTTTGAGGGGTTTTGCGCTTTTAGGGAGTTGAAAAGAGATATTTTGTATTTTCTATTTTGCGGCTCATTGCGGCATATGGTTTTTAGCCTTTGCGTCTGCGTCTTGCATACAAAGACCGATAATTTTGAGAAGTTTTATGAGGCGCTTATTTTGCGTTTTTATGCCGGGTTTGAAAATATACTGAGCGAGTTTAAAAAAGAGCTTGCAAAAGATAGAGTCTCAGGGCTTTTGGGGAGCTTTAAAGCTCCTTAAACGCCTCCTTTGTAACCTTGTAAGCACAAAACTTTGGTCCACACATTGAGCAAAACTCAGCCTCTTTAAACCCTTCGGCTGGGAGTGTTTCATCGTGATACTCCCTTGCTCTCTCTGGATCAAGGGCAAGCTCAAACTGCTTATTCCAATCAAACGCATATCTAGCATCGCTCATCGCATCATCTCGCACCCTTGCATTTTTGCGTCCCCTTGCAATATCTGCGGCGTGAGCGGCTATTTTGTAAGCTATTATCCCCTCTCTAACATCCGCCATATTTGGAAGTCCCAAATGCTCTTTTGGGGTTACATAACAAAGCATTGACGCCCCGTGCCACCCACCTACCGCCGCGCCTATTGCGGAGGCTATGTGGTCGTATCCTGCGGCAATGTCTGTAACAAGCGGCCCAAGAATATAAAACGGCGCATCGTGGCAATACTCTCTTTCTATTTTCATATTGCGCTCTATTTGATTTAGCGGCACATGCCCAGGACCCTCTATCATTACCTGCACATCTTTTTCCCACGCTCTCAAAGTCAGCTCACCCAATACCTTTAGTTCATTCAGTTGCGCCGCATCGCTTGCATCCGCTAAACATCCAGGTCTAAGCGAATCTCCAAGAGAGAGCGATACATCATGCCTTGCGCAAATGTCGAGTATCTCATCAAACGCTTCGTAAAATGGATTTTCTCTGTGATTTTTTATCATCCATGACGCTATAAGAGAGCCCCCTCTTGAGACAATTCCCATTTTTCGTTTGGCGACTTCCGGCATAAATCTAAGCAAAAATCCAGCATGTATCGTAAAATAACTAACACCTTGTTTTGCTTGTTTTTCTATAACACTGAGCATTGTATCGATAGTTAAATTTTCGATATTGTTGCCGCATTCATAAATGATTTGATACATCGGGACTGTACCAAGTGGTACATGTGAGTGTTTGATTAGGGCCTCTCTGATTTCATCTAAGTTCCCGCCAGTGGAGAGGTCCATTACCGTATCGGCGCCGTATTTAAGGCACATATCAAGTTTACCTAGCTCCTCTTCAATGGAGCTTGAAAGTGCGCTTGCCCCAATATTTGCGTTAATTTTGCATTTTGCCCCAAGACCGATAGCCATAGGTTGCAAGTTTAGATGGTTTACATTGGCTGGAATTATCATTCTCCCTCTAGCCACTTCGCTTCTTACAAACTCTGCGTCAAGCTCCTCGGCGTTTGCAACATAGCGCATCTCTTCTGTGATAATCCCTTTTTTTGCATAGTGCATTTGTGTTTTTGTGGCGTCCTCGGCTCTTGCCTTTACCCATTCGCTTCTTAACATAAGCTCTCCTAGTGTTACGAATTTATACAGTCATTATTTAGTATAATCTTAGTCAAAAAATATAACCATAAAAAACCAAAAAAAGGCTGAAATTGTCCGAAATATCTCTAATACTTTTGGCGGCAGGGGGTTCTAGCCGCTTTGGGCTCGGCGCCAAAAAGCAATGGCTAAGAGTCGGAGATATGCCGCTTTGGCTTTTTGTAGCAAAAGAGTTTGAAAAAATAGGGGATTTTCGAGAGATTATAGTCGTTGGGGACAAAAAAGAGCTTAGATATATGCAAAACTTTGCCGATTATATTTTTGTTGCAGGGGGCAAAGAGAGGCAAGACTCCCTTAAAAATGCAATCGAGGCGGCAAGTGGCGAGTATGTGCTAAGCGCCGATGTGGCTAGATGCTGTGTGGATGTGGAGTGTGTAAAAAGAGTACTGGATGCAAAGGACGATTTTGATTGCGTCGCTCCCGCTATTGGCGTCGCCGATACCGCTATTTTGGGCGATGAATATCTAGATAGAAATGCTCTAAAGCTCATACAGACGCCGCAGCTTTCAAAAAAAGAGCTTTTAGCTAAGGCTTTGTCTTTTGGCTCTACTTTTACCGATGACTCTAGCGCTATGAAAAATTGTGGATTTTCGGTCGGTTTTGTGGATGGTTCCAAAAAGCAGACAAAACTTACCGTAAAAGAGGATTTGGGGCTACTTGCCTGCCTTAAGGCGCCGTCAAACGATGTGTTTTGCGGCATAGGTTTTGATACGCACGCTTTTAAAGAGGGGGGTGTTTGCAAACTTGGCGGCGTGGTCGTAAGCGAAGAGTATGGATTTAAGGCGCACTCCGATGGGGATGTGCTTATCCATTCTGTTATCGATGCGCTTCTTGGCGCAGCAGGACTTGGCGATATAGGTGAGTTTTTCCCTGATAGCGACCCCGCCTATAAAGGTATCGACTCTGTAAAACTACTAGAAGAGATAGTTGCTTTGGTGCGAGGGGTAGGTTTTGAAATATCAAATGTTGATATAACCGTGTTGGCCGAAAAACCTAGGCTTGCCGCATATAAAAACGAAATTAAGAAAAATTTGGCAAAGATAATGAATATTGCGCCTTATAAAATATGCGTCAAAGCGACAACAGCCGAAAAAATGGGGTTTGTTGGAAGAGGGGAGGGTGTTGCCGTAATGAGCGTCGCTAGCTTAAAATTTTTTGATTGGAAGAGCGCGTGAAAATACTAATAGTAGAAAATGAGATATATTTGGCGCAGAGTATTGCAAATAAGTTAATTGAGAGTGGTTACAACTGCGAGCTTGCGGCAAGCGCAAAAGATGCCGTTAGGGATGAGTTTTTTGATGTTGTGCTGCTTTCAACTTCAATGGGCAGTCAAAACTTTATGCCGGTAATAGAGAGATATAAAAAATCAATTATTATTTTAATGGTCAACTATATCAATAACGATACCGTATCGATACCGTTAAAGGCCGGAGCGAAGGATTATATACTTAAGCCTTTTATGATAGAGGAGCTTATAAAAAAAATAAACCACTATTTGGATTATAAGAGACTTCTCAAGGAAAATGATTCTCTCAAAAAGTATCTAGCAAGCTTTTTTTCCAACTCAAATCTTCCAGAGATTACAAAAAAAATAGAACTGCCAAGAGGTATACACTCATCTTCTCAAAAAAAGATGGATGCTTACGCTTTTAAGCTCGCCTCTACTAAGGGGATGAGGCTGGAGTTTGTGTCGCTTCAAAAAGATTTTGATGAAAGATTTTTTTTGGAGCATGACAATAAGTCTGTTATTTATGCCGTCCATTTTGAGTCTTTAAAAAAGTCGGATAAAAAAGCATTTTTGGATGCAATAATTGGTAAAAATGTTATTTTTTCGTCAAGCGAGAGTATTGATGAGTGTGAGATAGAGGTTGTTGAGCTCGAAAGTGATGATGGGTTTATCGGTGGCGATGAGATACTTACTATTGAAGATTATGTTAAAAATGTGCTAACTAATTTTCAAGATAAATATCCAGATGTTGAGCTCTCCAAAAAACTAGGAATCTCCAGAAAATCTCTTTGGGAAAAAAGAAAAAAACATGGCATCTACAAAAAGAAATAAATCACTATTTATCGATAAAGAGGCAGTTGCGACACTCGCTTTGGTAAAAGAGGGGATATTATCTCCAGTAAATGGACTTATGGGTAGTGCTGAGGCTAAGATGGTTGATGAAACATCGTTGTATAAGGGCAAAAGCTTCCCTTTTTCTTTTATTTTGGCCCCTAGTGGTAAAAGAAATAAAGATGTGCTTGAGGGGTTAAAAAAGGGGGAAACAATTAACCTTGTAGAAAACCACAGTATAGTCGGGCATCTTATAGTAGATGAGGTATTTGAAATTGATCCAATGGCGAGGGTTGAAAAGATATATGGGACTAAAGATATATCTCATCCAGGTGTCGCAAATACCCTTGCTAGACTTGGGAAATACGCAGTAAGTGGTGAATACAGTATAGAGTTTTCCGATGTAGCCCAAGCAAAGGCAAAGATAGCTGAAGCAAAAAAGCAGATAGACGCTAAGTATACAGCCGGAATGGTTATGGCGGCTAGGCCGCTAAATAGAGCACATGAGAGGCTTATGCGGCTAACATTAGAAAAAAACGATCTTGTGGTTATATTTCTCTCAAAGCCGTATTCAACCGATGAGCTCTCATATTCTATTAGGTATGAGGCGCTAGAGCATCTAATCAATAATTATCTCCCATCTGATAGAGTAGTTGTCGTCCCTTTTGAAAATACCTACCTTTTTGCTGGGACAAATGAATTATTACTAGATGCAATAGCTGTTCAAAACTTTGGTTGCGATAGCTTTGTAATAGGGGCAAATCACGCTGGACTTGGAATGTTCTATGAAAGTCATGAGATAAAAAGTATTTTTGACTCTTTTGTGGGGATAGATCTTAAAATAGATATTTCAAGTTATTTCGTATATTGCAATGTCTGCAAAACCCTTGTTACTCAGCGCTCTTGTCCGCATGGGATGCATCACCATATTAATTTTAATACTGAGTCTTTATTAGAGCTTTTAAAGACGGGTCTTTTGCCCCCAGCAATACTTATGAGAAAAGATATATCTGCTATTTATTTATCCAAAATGTTCCCAAATCGCTTTAAAAATTTAGGCAAGCTTTATAATGACCTTACAACCAATAGTGGTCTTATCGAAGAGCACTCAGAGCGAGAGTTTTACAACGAACTAATGGCGCTATACCAGACGACCTCTCTAACTTAGGAAATATAAAAATGAATAAAAGACTTATATTTTTATCGTTTTTTGGCGCAGGGCTATCTAAATATGCCCCTGGCACAATGGGGACATTAGCGGCTTTGCCTTTTGGCTTTTTGATTTTGCATTTTTTTGGCGCTACGACGCTACTTTTGTTGGCAATTTTGCTTACCGTTATATCCATAAAAGAGGTGAACAAATACGAGGCTGAGGGTGGGGAGCATGATGACCCCCGTATAGTTATGGATGAAGTGGTGGGCACATTTATAGCCTTGTCTATGACGGCTACAATGAATAATATCTGGATTCAAGCTGTATTAGTGTTTGTGTTTTTTAGGATCTTGGATATTAAAAAGCCATCAATAATAGGTCTTGCAGAGCAAAAATTAAAAGGTGGAAACGGTGTAATGCTTGACGATGTTTTGGCTGGATTTTTTGCCGGAGCGCTTAGCTGGGCGGTGGTTAAGGCTATGTTGTTTGCGGGTTTAAGCTTTTAGCTGTTAAAATCACAAAACTACGACGGTAACTCTCTTAACTTCGTTTATACCAATCCAAATTAAGGGCTATATATGTCTTGCGAGTCTCAAAACGCACAAACAAAAACCTCCAAAAAAAGAACCCACATTCCAGTCGATGGCTACAAAATAGAAGATCTCAGAACAATGGGGCTAGACGATTTAGTCGCAATAGCTTCTGAGCTTGAGGTAGAAAATCCAAATGAGCTAAAAAGACAAGACTTGATGTTTGAGATACTAAAGTCTCAAATCTCAAGGGGCGGCTTTATGCTTTTTTCGGGGATATTAGAGATTGCGCCAGATGGGTATGGCTTTTTGAGGGCTACAGATACAAACATTTCAGATAGTATCAATGATGTGTATGTCTCAAATACGCAGATAAGAAGATTTGGTCTTAGAAATGGCGACATGGTAACAGGGCAAGTAAGACCGCCAAAAGAACAAGAGAGATACTTTGCGCTACTCAAGATTGAGGCTATCAATTACCTCCCACCAGAAGAGAGCAAAAAAAGACCACTGTTTGATAACCTAACCCCTTTGTATGCAAATTCTCAATTAAAACTTGAATATTCGCCACTAAAGCTAACCGGTAGAACTATAGACTTGTTTACACCTATCGGTAAAGGGCAAAGAGGTCTAATCGTAGCCCCTCCAAGAAGTGGTAAAACCGAAATTCTAAAAGAGATGGCGCACGGCATTAGTATTAATCATCCAGAAGTTGAGCTAATTGTGCTTTTAATCGATGAAAGACCCGAAGAGGTTACCGATATGCAAAGATGCGTTAAGGGTGAAGTATATAGCTCTACTTTTGATATGCCAGCGGCAAACCATGTGCGTGTGGCAGAACTCGTCATAGAAAAGGCAAAAAGAGCTGTAGAGATGGGCAAAGATGTTGTAATACTTCTTGATTCTATCACGAGGCTTGCAAGGGCTTATAATACCGTTACCCCTTCAAGTGGTAAGGTGCTCTCAGGCGGCGTGGATGCAAACGCCCTGCATAAACCAAAAAGATTCTTTGGCGCGGCTAGAAATATAGAAGGGGGCGGAAGCCTTACTATTATAGCTACTGCGCTTATTGATACGGGAAGCAGAATGGATGAGGTTATCTTTGAGGAGTTCAAAGGTACGGGCAATATGGAGATAATTTTAAGTAGAAATCTAGCAGATAGAAGAATTTACCCTGCAATTGACCTTATCAAATCAGGAACTAGAAAAGAGGAGCTTCTTCTTGCCCCACAAACGCTTCAGCGAGTATGGGCGCTAAGAACAGCTATGAATAGCGGAATGAAAGACGAAGCGGAAGCGCTGAAGTTTATATTCTCAAAAATGCTTGCCACAAAAAGCAATGAAGAGTTTTTGGCGATGATGAATAGCGAATAAAAATTACTCGCTAATTACTTTGAGCGCGGTTTCTCGTGAATTTTTGATGCAGTCGTTTAGGCTTATTCCACTAAAAGCGCTTGAATTTAGATATAACCCTGGTATTTTTGAAGCTCTTTCAAATATCTGTTTTACTACTTCAGTATGCCCCAATCCGTAGTTTGGGACTGCCTTATGCCATCTGGTTATATGTTTTAGCATCGGCTCTTCATACACCCCCATCGTCTCAGATATGGCTCCGGTCGCTATTTTGAAAAGTTCATCCTCTTCCTTTAGCGCAAGCAATGGATTTCTTTGCCCGCCTATTATGACTCTTAGCAGTTTTTTCCCTTCAGGAGAGCGTTGACTTGATATTGAGCTATCCCAAATTATACCGAGCGCTTGCGTGCCAGATCGTTTTGTGATTACTAGTCCATATCCTGGCATTTCATGAGGCAACTCTTCATATCCCAATACGACTACGGCAAGTGGTGAGTGCTCTATATTTTTAAGCTGTTCAGAGAGCGCTTCGTTCTCTTCTTTTAAAAGCCTAGATGAGACAAATGAAGGGGTGCATAAAATAACTTTATCAAATATGTTTTCTCCCTCGCTACTTTCTACTGCCCACTTAGCGCCTATCTTTTTAACTTTGCTTACTTCTGTAGCCGTTTTTTTGCTAAAAGAAAAAGCGCTTGATAATTCTTTTATAAAGGCGGAGCTTCCATTTTTAAAAGTTGCGAGTGTCTCTAACTTTGATAACTCCTCAAAAATATCTCCCAGAATCTTCCCTTTGGTTTTTTCTGCATTTTCAATCCATGGGAATGCGGCTTTTGTGGATAGCTTATCGGCTGTTGACGCAAAAAAAGAGGTAGCTAATAAATCGCCGATAATAGACCCAGCGCTTTTTCCCAGCCTTCTATTTAAAAACCCATGCAGACTTTCATCGGAAGTAGATTTTTTCTTAGGTCTAGTAAAATCTGCAAATGCGGATAATTTCCCAAAAATTCCCAAGGAGTTTGTTTGGAGTATTTCGCTGTTGTTTGACGGAATGGTGTATAAAAATCCTTTGTCAAAGAAATACTTTGTTTTTGATTTTTCTGATGTTTTAGATATGTGATGAAATAAGCCGGCATCTTTTATTAATTCGTTAATAAATACGCTCTTGTCGGAAAAAACTGAATTTGTTAGCTCTATTAAAAAACCGAACTTATTTATGGTTTTTAGTTTTCCACCCAGCTCTTCCTCTGCTTCGTATAGCGTAATATCATTAGATGGTGAAAATCTTTTGAGGTAAAAAGCGGTTGCAAGGCCGCTAATACCGCCTCCAACTATAGCTATTTTCAATCGACAATCTTTAGATAAACTTCTCTCTCCCTTGGACCGTCAAAATCGGCCAAGTAGACCCCTTGCCATTTGCCCATAATGATATTTGCATCCTCTATAATAAGAGAGATACTGCCGCCAACTATACCTGATTTTAGATGCGCATGAGCATTTTCACCTATATGTGCGTATTTTGCTTCAGCAGGGGCAAACTCAGCCATCTTTTTCAAGAAGTCGCGAGAGAGATTTGGGTCGTTGTTTTCAAAAAGTAGCACACTTGCCGTAGTATGCGGAGTAAACACAACCGCAATACCATCTTTGATGCCAGATTTAATAACAAGCTCTTTTATATCATTTGTTATTTGAATCATTTCGCTTTTATGTTTCGTCTTGTATGTCAGTTTTTTCAACATCTTTATTCCCCTTTTTTAATAAATTCTCTTAGCTTTCTGTATTCTTCTTTGTTTAAATATCTAGTTTTACCTGTTGGCAAGGCATTTAGATTTATAAAGCCATAAGACACCCTTTTTAGATCCACAACTTCTCTTTTAAAATGGGCAAAGAATCTTCTAAGTTCCCTATTTTGACCCTCTGCAATTTTGACGCTTAACTTGGAAAAGGTGGGAGAATTTTTAATAATCTTGTATGCTATAAATGGCTTTATGCTCATATCCACTGGGGCGCTTTTTGCATGAGCTCCCGCTTTTGAGTTTTTTAGCTCCACTCCGCTTAACATTGCATCTTCAAGCTGCTTTGTAATATCGCCTTTTATTTTAATGTTATATGTTCTCTCTAAATTCGAATTCATCAACATTGTAGCAACTTTTGAAGAGTCTGTTAGTATTAAAACCCCTTCCGAAGCATAATCGAGCCTTCCTACCGGAATAAATTTTTTAAATTCTTGCTCCAGCGAATCAAATACGGTTTTTCTCCCCCTTGGGTCACTCTTTGCAACAAGCTCCCCTTTTGGTTTGTTGTACACAATTGCGGTAAAAAAATCAGTCAAAGGTTTTAATTTTCTATTTTTTACCGTAATATCCACATTCTTATTGAAGCTTTCGGCTGGGTTTGTTACAATCTTGCCATCTACTTTTACAAAACCCTTTTGTATCAACTCATCGGCTTCTCGTCTTGAATATTCGCTTCTCATCGCAACCAGCTTATTAAGCCTTATTTTTTCTATTTTTCTCATTTTTTAATTCCAGCTTCGACTAGGTCGTGTATATGCAAAGCGCCTTTTATGTTGCTTTCATTATCTGTAACTACCAAAAATTGTATCTTGTTTTGCTCAATTATATTTAGCGCATCTATGGCCAAAATATTTTCATCTTTGATTATTTTTGGATTTTTTGTTGCATATTTAAAGGCATTATTTGTTATGGCAAAATTTTTATCCAAAAGAGCCCTTCGTAAATCTCCATCGCTAAGAACTCCGGCTAATTTTCCATCTTCTTGGAATATTATGTTTCCTAGCTTTCCCTCGGTCATTGTAATAATGGCATCTTTTAAAGTTGTTTCACATGAAACAATTGGCAAATTATCTCTTCTCATAAGATCGGAAACTTTTACAAAAAGTCTTTTTCCAAGGGTCCCGCCGGGGTGAAAATATGCAAAATCTTCCTGTTTAAACCCCCTTTTTTTCATAAGAGCTATAGCTAGAGCATCTCCTAAAGCCATAGTTAGAGTTGTAGAGCTTGTAGGGGCGGCATTGAGGGGGCATGCCTCTTTTGAGACCTTGATATTAAGGTGTATATCCGAAAAGCTCGCTAATGTCGATGAATCATTGGAGCTCATCCCTATTATAGCTACCCCATGCCTTTTTAGATGAGGCAATATGGCAATAAGTTCGTCGCTCTCGCCGCTATAGCTTATTGCAAGGACGCTATCTTCCTTGCCTATCATGCCTAAATCGCCGTGCATAGCTTCCGTTGGATGTATAAAAAAGCTAGGGGTTCCGGTGCTTGCCATTGTAGCCGCTATTTTTGCGCCTACCAAGCCGGATTTGCCAACCCCTATTATTACCAACTTCCCTTTTATTGCATAGATACTATTTACAGCAGCATCAAATGATTCAGTTATCCTATCTGCGCAAGCCAAAAGCTCATTTGCCTCTACTTTTAAAACTTCAGCCGCTATTTTTGAGTATTGCATTGTTTATTGGACAAAAATTGTTGGCACTATTACCGGATATTTTTTTAGCGCTCTAAATATATGTTTTTTGAGCACTTGCCTGATTTCATTTTCTAACATTCTTTTGTTTTCGATAAGCTCTTTGTTTGCGTTTTGAAGGAAACTTACAAGGACATTTTCCATCTCTTCCGAAAAGTTCCTGTCGTCCCTGTCTGAGATTAGGCCAAAGCTTGAAACTTTTGGTTTTTCAACAAGTGTTCTGTTCTGTTTATCCACAAATGCGACAATAATAACAATCCCATTTTCAGCGAGCTCTTGTCTATCCATCACAACATCTTCTTCGATTTGGTTGTTTCTTTGGTTGTCAATATACACTTTTCCACTTTTGACGGTTTTGATTTTTCTCATACCTTTTGCGTTTAGCTCTATTTGGTCTCCGTCTTCCATCAAAATTATATTTCTCTCATCTATACCACACGCAATCGCCGTCTCTTTGTGTTTTGCGACATGCTGGTACTCGCCGTGAATCGGCAAAAAGAATTTCGGTTTTACTAAGCGGAGCATTAGTTTTTGCTCCTCTTGCGCCCCGTGCCCAGATACATGTATATCTGAAAAATCTTTATAAGCCACACTTGCGCCAGTTTTTAAAATATAGTTTAAAACTGTTGATACGCTCCCTTCATTGCCAGGAATCGCGCTTGATGAGAGTATTACCATATCAGATGGCTTTAGTTTGATATGTCGATGCTCATTTACAGCCATTCTATAAAGGGCGCTCATTGTTTCACCCTGTGAGCCCGTGGTAATTATAAGTACTTCGTTGTCTGGATATTTTGCCACTTCTGCGGCATCTATGAATACGCCAAACGGAAGTTTGATATAGCCTAAGTTCATTGCCACTTCGAGGTTTCTCTCCATTGAACGACCGATAATTGCAACTTTTCGATTATATTTAAGCCCTTTTTCAATTGCCTGATATACCCTGTGTATATTGGATGAAAAGGTTGACATTATAACTCTCCCTTTCGCGCGAGAAAATATAGTGTCAAATGTTGGCCCAACACTGCTTTCTGATAGTGTTACACCAGGTCTCATGGAATTTGTGGAGTCTGATAACAGGCATAACACCCCCTTTTCCCCGTAATATGCTAGTCTATGAAGATCAGCCGGATATCCGTCTATTGGGGTGTGATCTATTTTAAAATCCCCCGTGTGGATAATGGTGCCAGCTTCTGTAGTAATGGCAAGGCTTGAGGCATCGATAACTGAGTGGGTCATGTGTATCCATTCAACTTCAAAATCCCCAATTTTTATAACCCTTCTTTTTTCAACCGCACGGAAGTATTTTTTGTATTCGCTCATCTTGTGTTCGTCAAATTTGTTGCCTATCATACCAAGCGGCAAAGGTGTGCCGTAAAGTGGAAATTGCATCTCTCTAAATAGGTAAGGTACAGCTCCGATGTGGTCTTCGTGCGCATGTGTGATAACTATGCCTGCTATTTTGTGTTTAATTTGTCTTATATATGTAAAATCTGGAATTAAAATATCTACTCCGTGCATATCATCATCAGGAAAACTCATCCCCACATCGACTAAAATAGCGCTATTTTGCGTCTCAATAACGGTAATATTTCCGCCTATTTCTTCAAGACCGCCAAGCGGGGTAATCCTAATGGTCGCCTTTGTGGTATGGTTTAGTTTTGCGTCGGTATTTAATCTATTTTGCTGTATTCTCTTATTTGCCTCGATAGAGTTTTTAATATTTGTATACCAGCCGTGTTGACCGTCGCCATATGTCATTCCATTTGGCTCTCGTACATCTTCTCTCTCATTTCTATCTTCTCTAGCCCTTTTATTTCCAAAAAACTTTTGTTTCCTGTTTTTAAAATACTCTTCTGCTCTTGTGGATCTGGGTCTCTCAATACCTTCCGTCGCAAACTGCGAAGCTTTATCTTCGCCTGTTTCAGTAATTTTGTTATTTTCTTGTTCTTTGTTTTGTTCTAAATTTTCCATTCCAAGCCTTTTTAGCTAATTGAATGATTTAATGCCGGTAAAAAGTGAAGCAAAAATTTCGGTTGTAAGCTCGTGAGGTCTAGTATTTAAAGATATTTCTAGTTTTTCAAAAACGGCTACTAAGCGCTCTTTCGGATAAGCATTTGAAAGATTTTTTAAAAGTGTCTTTCTTGGAGCCAAAAAAGCATGCTTTAAAAAAAATTCAAACTCATCAAAAAGATCTTTTTTTACTAACGGTTTATCCCGTTTTACTAGTTTTAAAACAGCGGAAAAAACCTTTGGCGCCGGCTTGAAAGCCGAAGGTGGAAGCTCGCATACGATTCCCCTTTGGCAGATACAATCGCAAATTACGGATATAGCTCCAAAATCTGAAGACTTCGGTGTCGCACAAAACTTCTCGGCAACCTCTTTTTGCACCATAACGATGATGTTTTCTATCCTATCGTCTCTGATGGCTTTGAGTACTATATTCGTAGCGATATAATATGGCAGGTTTGCGACTATATCGATTTTTGAAGATGAACTAATCACTTCATCCCAAACGCTCAATATATCGGCAGCGAGCAAAACAAACCTACCGCTATTTATCTCATCTTTAAATTTAGACTCCAGATTTGAAATTAAATCTGTGTCAACCTCAACGGCAATTACCGCTTTTTTTGCTAAAAGCTTGCCGGTTAAATCACCTAGTCCAGGCCCGATTTCAAGAACTTTATTGTTATTATCGGGCATCGACTCGATGATTTTGTTCAAATAAAAATCGTCTTTTAAGAAGTTTTGACCGAATTTTTTTTTGGCGACTACTTGCAAATTTCAACTTTTTAAAAGATTTTGTCGCTGATATTACTGAATAATAGCTTAAAAATTATTGAGATGGGTTCGTAAACTAAAGTGGCGCAAGCCAAGCTTTGTTAATATTCGTATAAAAAACGGTGGTAACATAAATGGATTTTTTGGCTAAAAGAATAATCCCATGTCTTGATGTCAAAGATGGAAGAGTGGTAAAAGGGGTTAACTTTATAGGACTCAAAGATGCCGGAGATCCTGTTGAAATAGCGGCTAGATACAACGAAGAGGGGGCTGATGAGCTCACTTTTTTAGATATTACAGCGAGCCACGAAAATAGAGATACAATAGTGCATATAGTTGAAGAGGTTGCAAAAACTGTTTTTATCCCTTTAACTGTCGGTGGTGGTATAAGGGTTTTAGATGATATATATAAACTTTTAAATGTTGGCTGTGATAAGGTCAGCATCAACTCGGCAGGGGTCAAAAACCCAGATTTTTTTGATGAAGCCTCTTTTAGATTCGGTAGTTCAACGATAGTTGCGGCAATAGATGCCAAAAAAGTTGCGCCAAATAAATGGAATGTATTTATAAACGGTGGAAGGGTAGATACTGGCAAGGATGCTATCGAGTGGGCCAAAGAGGTTACAAATAGGGGCGCTGGAGAGATACTCCTTACAAGTATGGACGCAGATGGGACAAAAGCTGGATTTGATATTGCCCTTACTTTGGCGGTTAGAAGTGCGGTAGGCGTTCCTGTGATAGCAAGCGGGGGAGCTGGAAATAAAGGGCATTTTACCGAGCTTTTTAAAAAGACAAATTGTGATGCGGCTCTTGCGGCTTCGATATTTCACTTTAAAGAGGTGGAGATAAAAGAGCTAAAAGAAGAGCTTGCAAAAAATATGATAAATGTCAGATTATGATAGTTTGCGCTGGTCGAACTGAATTTTTTAAGTTTGCAACTCCTATTGGCGTAGGGCTTATAGAGAGCGCTTACAATCTCTCTAAAATTTTAAGAGAAAATAGACCAAAGAGACTTTTATTTGTTGGGAGTTGCGGTAGTTATGGTAGACTTAAGATACTTGAAAGTTTTTATTCGGCGTCAGCTTGTCAAATAGAGGGTTCATTTTTAAATAACAAGGGATACACCCCAATAGAAAACAAAATTATAAATGTTTCACATGAAACAATAGTAAACTCTTCAAACTATATTACAACAGACAAAGAGATAAGCGGCAAATTTTTAAAACTTGGGATAGATGCAGAAAATATGGAGTTTTATTCCATCCTTTGGGTAGCCAAAGCTATGGGGGTTCAGGCAAAAGGGTTTTTTGTTGTGACAAATTATTGTTTTGAAAATGCAAGAGAAGAGTATGCGGCAAATCTAAAGGCGGCAACAGAGATAATCTACGATAAATATGAAAAAGAGCTAAAAGAGTATGAGTAAAGTCAATATTTACGATTTAGAGCCAAGCGAGCTAAATGGGCTTTTAGAGGGTCCATCATTTAGGGCAACACAGATACTAAATTGGGTGTATAAAAAAAATGTAGCCGATTTTAAAGAGATGAACAATCTGCCAAAAAGCTACAGAGAGGCGTTAGATGAAAAATTTGTCGTCGGTTCGCTTTCGCTTCTTCGAAAAGAGGTGAGTTTGGATGGATCTGAAAAGTATCTTTTTGGGCTTAGTGATGGCAAAACGATAGAAACTGTACTTCTAAAGATGAAGGAGGACGAGTATGACGATGAAGGCAAAAAAACAAGAGAAGCGAGATATACCGTCTGCATATCGTCTCAAGTGGGGTGCAAAGTAGGGTGTGCGTTTTGTCTTACCGCAAAGGGTGGTTTTGAGCGCAATCTTACGGCTGGCGAGATAGTAGAGCAGGTAGCTTTTATCAAAAAAGATAAAAAGTTTGGCGAAGAAAAAAGCATTAATATCGTCTTTATGGGGATGGGTGAGCCGCTTGATAATATGGATAATGTCGTAAAAGCGATAAAAATTATTACACACAAAGACGCCCTATGTATTGCTCCTAGGCGAATTACTATCTCCACAAGTGGACTTGCAACAAAGATAGAAAAATTGGCAAATCTTGATTTGGGGGTCAATCTTGCAATAAGTCTCCATGCCGTCGATGATGAGCTAAGAGAAAAATTGATGCCGATAAACAAAGCATACAATATTAAATCGGTTATAGATGCCGTTAGGGGGTTTAAGGCGGATAAAAGAAAAAAAGTACTTTTTGAATATTTACTACTTGGCGGCATAAACGATGATATAGCAAGTGCAAAAAAACTTGCCAAATTGCTAAATGGACTTGATGTTAAAATAAACTTGATACTTTTTAATCCATATGAAAATAGCGAATTTAAAAGACCAACAACTGAGGCGGCAGAGGCCTTTAGGGGGTATTTAGCAAGTAAGCGTTTTATATGTACTATACGCGAATCAAAGGGTATAGATATCTCAGCAGCATGTGGACAGTTAAAGCAAAGGGATAAAGATGGAAAATAGATTAATAGACGGGGTGGTTCGCTTTAAAAATGAAGATTTTTTAGAGCATCAAAAACTTTTTTCCAAACTAGGTCAAACACAAGAGCCGCATACGCTTTTTATAGGGTGTTCAGACTCTAGGCTTGTGCCCAATCTTATTACCAAAACGCTCCCTGGCGAGCTTTTTGTTGTTAGAAACATCGCAAACTTTGTCCCCCCTTATAGGGTATCCGCAGAATTTGCCGCTACGACTTCGGCCATCGAATATGCTGTGGTTGTGCTAAATGTAGAAAATATTGTAGTTTGCGGACACTCAAACTGCGGAGGTTGCTCGTCTTTGTATCTGCCAGAAGAAAAACTAAATCAAATTCCAAATGTCAAAAAATGGTTAGAGCTTGCCGCTCCGATTAAAAAACAAGTTCTTGAAGAGCTACGGGATGAGGATGAAAAAATTCGCAACTGGCATACGGAGCTTTTAAATGTTGTTGAGCAACTAAAACACCTTCTTACCTACCCTTTTATTAAAGAGAGATACGATAAGGGCGAGATAAAGCTTTATGGTTGGTATTATGTGATAGAGAGCGGAGATGTGTATGACTATGATATAAAAACAAAAGAGTTTAAGCTAATTGGATAGAAGCCAAAAACTCTGAGCGAATATCTATAGGCGAGGTTATTTCAAAACTTTTACCCTTGTACTCAAACGATATTTTGGAGGCGTGGAGGCAAATTCTTTTTGCTCCTGTGCGCTCTATCCTTTCCGCTTCACCCATTTTTTTATCGAGATAATCTCTTGCCATGTCTAGATTTTTTCTGTATATCGGTTCACCTACTATCGGATGTCCCATGTGTACTGCATGCAGCCTGATTTGATGGAGCCTTCCAGTGAAAGGTTTTGCCCGCGCAAGGGTCATATTAAGCTCTTCAAAATACTCTAGCGGCTCAAAAAGAGTCAAAGAGTGTTTACCTTGCTCGCTTGCGCTTTGCATAACTTTTAGCTCCAATACTTTTATCTGCTCAAGTAGACACTCAACCTCTATTTGTTCTTTAAGCTCGCCAAAAAGGAGAGCCGTGTACTCTTTTTGCATTCCTCTCGTCTCAAAAGTCGTTTTTAGTATTGATTCTGCCGCTTTGTTTTTGCTGGCGACTATTAACCCGCTTGTTTCATAGTCAAGTCTATGGGTTATGTTTGCGCCGTATCCGTATAGTTTTTTGATGCTATCAAGCAAACACTCTTTTGTCTCGAAGCCATTTGGATGAGAGAGCATAAAGGGTGGTTTTTCAAAAACCGCAAAATCATCCTCTTCAAAAACAGGAAAAAGTTGCTCTGAAGGAGTTGGCTCGTAAAAAAGCACCTCCACTTTACCAATGGCGCGCACCCCTTTGTGGGTCACTACATCCCCGTTTAGCTTTACTCGACCTTTGTCAATAAGACGCTTTGCCGCCCTCTCAGTGATACCCAATTTTTCAATCATAAAATATAAAAGTTTCTCACCGTTTATATCAAATGTTTTTATCTCATAAGCCACAATTTTCAGCCCTATTTTCCTAAAATTTAAAAAACATTTTACACGAAAAAAGGTTCGGCAAATATGGTAGAGAGATACGCTAGAGAAGAGATGAAAAGCCTGTGGAGTATGCAGGCCAAATACGACGCATGGCTAAAGGTCGAAATAGCGGCTGTTAAAGCATGGTGTGAGCTTGGACTAATACCAAAAGAGGATGCCGAAAAAATTGAGAAAAATGCCAAGTTTGACATTGCCGAGATAGATGAGATTGAAAAAACCACAAAACACGACGTAATAGCGTTTTTAACGAGCGTTGCTAATAGTCTTGGCGAAGAGAGCAGGTGGGTGCACTACGGGATGACAAGCTCTGATACGATAGATACCGCAGTAGCGCTTCAAATCAAAGATTCGATGGAAATTATTATAAGAGATGTTAAAGAGATTATGGAATCTGTTAAACAAAGGGCGATGGAGCACAAATACACCCTTTGTGTCGGCAGAAGTCACGGTATTCACGGCGAGCCTATAACTTTTGGATTGAAACTTGCTATTTGGTATGATGAGCTAAGACGCCATTTGGATAATTTGACGAGCTCTTTAGATGTAATTAGCGTAGGAATGGTAAGCGGAGCAATGGGAAATCTTGCGCATACTCCAATAGAGCTTGAAGAGCTTACTTGCAAATACTTGGGGCTTGGGGTGGCAAAGGCTTCAAATCAAGTAATCCAAAGAGATAGATACGCCAGAGTTATTTCGGCGCTCTCTCTTTTGGCTTCAAGTATCGAGAAGTTTGCCGTAGAGATAAGACATCTTCAAAGAACTGAGGTGTATGAAGCTGAGGAGTACTTTACTCCTGGTCAAAAAGGCTCAAGTGCAATGCCGCACAAGAGAAATCCGGTATTAAGTGAAAATATTACTGGGTTGGCAAGAATAATAAGAAGCTACGCCGTTCCTGCAATGGAAAATGTTGCCCTTTGGCATGAGAGAGATATTTCACACTCTTCAGTTGAGAGATTTATCCTTCCAGATGCCTTTATTACTTGCGATTTTATGCTAAATCGATTTAACGGTGTTATCTCAAAACTTGTCGTTTATCCGGAAAATATGATAAAAAATCTCAATCTAACGGGTGGATTGGTATTTTCTCAAAGGGTTCTTTTGGAGCTTCCGCTAAAAGGGGTTTCAAGGGAGGATGGCTACAAGATAGTTCAAAGAAATGCGATGAAAGTTTGGGAAGATTTGCAACAAGGCAAGCCGGCAATAAACGCAAATGGCGAATCGCTATTCTTGCAAAACCTATTAAACGATGAAGATTTGAGGGACAAGCTATCTGAAGCTGAGATAAGGGAGTGTTTCGACTACGGTTACTACACTAAGAACATAGATAAAATTTTTGAGAGGGTTTTTGGATGCTAACAGTCGTAAAAAGAGATGGTAGAAGAGAGGCGCTTGATATTAGAAAAATACAAAAATATACCAAAGATGCAGTAGCTGGGCTTCGTAATGTATCTCAATCAGAGCTTGAAGTAGATGCAAAGATACAGTTTCGCGATGGCATGAGTACGGCTGAAATTCAACAAACTCTTATCCAGACAGCCGTTGACAAAATCGATATAGACGCCCCAGATTGGTCTTTTGTTGCCGCCAGATTATTTCTTTATGATTTATATCATAGGGTTGGGCTAATTATGGGTTCTTGTAAAGTGCAGTCTTATTGCGACCTTGGCAGTTACTTTGAAATAGGAGAGAGAGAGGGGCGGATAGTTCCTGGATTAAAAGAACTTTATGATTTGGAAGAGTTAAACGCCTATATCAAGCCTGAAAGGGATTTGCAATTTAACTATCTAGGTATCAAAACACTGTACGATAGATATTTGCTAAAAGATAGAAACGGCGAGCCTATAGAGCTTCCACAACAGATGTTTATGGCTATTGCAATGTTTTTGGCGCAAAACGAAAAAGATAGAATGAGATGGGCAAAAGAGTTTTACGATGTCCTCTCAAAATTTGAAGTAATGGCGGCAACACCTACACTCTCAAACGCTAGAACACATAGACACCAGCTAAGCTCGTGCTACATAGGGAGCACGCCGGATAATATCGAAGGTATTTTTGATTCATACAAAGAGATGGCGCTACTGAGTAAGTATGGCGGCGGTATCGGTTGGGACTGGGCAAAAGTAAGAGCGGCAAACTCATTTATCGATGGACACAAAAACGCCGCTGGCGGGATAGTGCCGTTTTTGAAAATTACAAACGATATAGCCGTTGCGGTCGATCAACTTGGGACTAGAAAAGGGGCTATTGCTGTTTATATTGAGACTTGGCATAAAGACATTGAAGATTTTCTTGATTTGCGAAAAAACTCAGGCGAAGAGAGAAGAAGGGCTCATGACATCTTCCCAGCTCTTTGGATGAATGATCTATTTATGAAAAGAGTCGAAAATAATGAACAATGGAGTCTTTTTGATCCGTATGATGCGCCAGATTTAACAAATGTTTGGGGAGATGAATTTAACAAAAGGTATGAAGCATATGAAGCCAACAAGAGTATAAAAAGAGAGACAGTAAACGCAAAAGATTTGTGGAAAAAAATACTTCTATCATACTTTGAGACCGGAAGCCCGTTTTTGTGCTTTAAAGATACAGCAAACAAAGCAAATCCAAACTTTCACAAAGGGGTTATTAGAAGTAGCAACCTTTGCACAGAGATTTTTCAAAATACAAATCCAAACTACTATAAGGTCAAAATTAAATTTGAAGATGGCGCTGAAGAGGTGCTGGATGAAAATACAGAGGTAAAAATTGATAGCGGCATAATAAAAAAAGCAAACAAAATAAGCTCCATAGACTCTATTGGCGGCAAAAAAGTATATATCGTAGAGAAGGTATCAGAGAATGGGGAGACTGCGGTTTGCAACCTTGCGAGTATCAACCTTTCGAAGATAAATACAAGAGAGGATATAGAAAGGGTAGTCCCTATTGCCGTTAGGATGCTTGATAATGTAATAGAGCTAAACTTTTATCCCGTAGAAAAAGTTAAAAATACAAACCTTCAAACAAGAGCTGTAGGCCTTGGCGCCATGGGTGAGGCTGAAATGCTTGCCACTAAGGGGATTGAATGGGGAAGCGAGCGGCATTTTGCGTTTATTGATGAGATATTTGAGATGATCTCATACAATGCCATTAAAACAAGTTCTGATTTGGCCGTTGAAAAAGGGGTATATCCGCAATTTGAAGGTTCTAACTGGTCAAAAGGGATATTTCCTATTGATCATGCATCTGAGGAAGCAAAAAAACTATCCGGAAGAGGTTTGTTTGATGAGGCTTACGACTGGGATGCTCTTAGGGAAAAAGTCAAACGAGATGGCATGAGAAATGGTTATTTGATGGCGATAGCCCCTACATCTTCTATATCAATTCTTGTTGGTACGACTCAAACTATAGAGCCGATATATAAAAGAAAGTGGTTTGAGGAGAATCTATCAGGACTTATTCCTGTGGTTGTGCCAAATCTAACCATTGATACATACGAGTACTATAAATCAGCATACGAGATAGATCAAACATTACTTGTAAAGGCGGCCGCTGTTAGACAAAAGTGGATAGATCAGGGGCAAAGTCTGAATATTTTTATGAAACTTGAGAATGCAAGCGGCAAAGTGTTAAACGATATTTATATGTTAGCTTGGAAACTTGGTCTTAAGTCAACATATTACCTAAGAAGCCAAAGTCCAGATAACAATATAGACGAAGATACAATGGATAGAAGCATAGAGTGCGAGGGTTGTCAGTAAAAAATGGATAAAATTTACCTCTTAACAAGTTTTCGAGGGTAAGATGGAATTGAATGCAGGCAAAAAAATAATCTATAATCCAAGCTCGTTAGAGTCGGTACAGCAAAGACGAACTATTAGCGGTAACCCTACGGGTCTTATTGAGCTTACAAAAGTAAAGTACCAATGGGCTATTAGACTTTGGGATTTGATGCTTGCAAATACTTGGTTTCCAAAAGAGGTCGATATGACCCAAGATGCTAAAGATTACAAAAACCTATCGGAATACGAAAAAAGGATGTATGATTTAGTACTTAGTCAACTTATTTTTATGGATTCAATCCAAACTAACAACTTGGCTGATAATATAAATCCTTTTATAACAGCTCCTGAAATAAATGTTTTGCTTGTAAGACAAGCTTTTGAAGAGGCGCTTCACTCTAGCTCATACGCTGTAATGGTGGAGTCTATTTCTGAAAATACGAGTGAAATATATGACAAATGGAGAAGCGACAAAGAGCTTGCCCATAAAAACGCTTATATCTATGAAGTTTATAAAAAACTAGAAGAAAACCCTACAGATACCCAAAAAGTCCTTGCAATGTTTGCTAATCAAATCTTAGAGGGGCTTTATTTTTATAGCGGCTTTACTTGCATGTATATCTTAGCAAGAAGCGGCAAAATGATGGGTAGCGCTCAGATGATTAGATTTATCCAAAGAGATGAGATAACCCATTTGCTTGTGTTTCAAAATCTTATTAACACAACTAGAAACGAACGACCAGATCTCTTTACCAAAGAGCTTGAAGAGGAAGTTAGGCATATGTTTGACGATGCCGTCAAGATAGAAGCTAATTGGGGTAAATATGTTACAAATGGGCAAATTCTCGGTTTTAACGACGAGATAATAGATCAATACATTAGATATTTGGCAGACAATAGACTAAGAGCGGTTAGGATGAAGCCTATGTATAATGTAGAACACCCAATAAAATGGGTTGATAAATTTTCCAGTTTTAATGATCAAAAGGCAAACTTTTTTGAAGCGACCGTGAGCAACTACTCAAAAGGTACGCTCTCTTTTGATGATTTTTAATGTCAAATCTTATAGCGCTCCGTCAAAAAAAGCTTCTTGAGGAGCTTTTAAAGCATGAAAATCTCGATGATGCGATATTGAACGCTTTTTTTGAGATTGATAGATCTGCATTTGTACCACGAGGTTTTAAAAATATTGCAAACTCTCTAAATGCCCTTCCTTTGCAATCTGAGCAATGGATTAGCTCTCCCTTGACGGTAGCCAAAATGACTAAAGCGCTGGAGCCAAAAGGGGCAGATAGTGTCCTTGAAATAGGGTGTGGTAGCGGCTATCAGGCGGCGATACTTTCACGGCTGTTTAGACGGGTATTTGCTATTGAGAGAATAGAGGGATTGCTCATTGAGGCTAGACAGATATTTAAAAAATTAGGGCTTGTTAATATTAATACAAAACTTGATGATGGAATACATGGCTGGGCTGAGTTTGCCAAATTTGACAGGATACTATTTTCTGCATCGATAGATGAGGTCCCTCAAAATATATTTGATCAACTAAGTGAAAACAACGGTATTTTAGTAGCTCCAATGTCTTATGGCAATAAACAAATAATTACCAAATATCGAAAAAATAAGTATATGATAGTTAAAGAAGATGTGGAAGAGTGTCTATTTGTTCCAGTTCAAAGGGGTGTTAGCAAAATAAACTAACGGTCGTATTTGTGTCATAAAACTGTCAAAAAACATTTGTAACATCAATATATCAATATTTTTAGATATAAGAGGTTATTATTATGGCTAAGAAAAGAGTTTTGTTTGTATCCATAATAGCGCTAGAAGCCAAATGGCGGAAGCATTTTTGAATAAGCTTGGCGGCGATATTTTTGAGGCAGAAAGCGCCGGTTTTGAACCAGGGAAAATAAATCCGATAGTCGTTGAGGCAATGGCCGAAGTTGGATATGATATATCAAAAAATACAACCAATTCTGTATTTGAGTTTTTTAAAGAGGGCAAAAGGTTTAACTATGTTATTACAGTGTGCGACGAGGGGGCTGCGCAAAGATGTCCATTGTTTCCAGGCATAACACAAAGAATTCATTGGAGCTTTGAAGATCCTAGCAGTTTTGAAGGCACCCATGATGAAAAATTAGCCAAAATAAGAATCATAAGAGATGCTATAAGGGCTAAAGTGGAAGAGTTTATAAACAGTGTAAAAAATAAAGAGATAACAGAAAACATGCCAAATGGGTAAGATGGAGTATTTTGAAACGCAATAAGTGTTACAAATACTGCTCCACCAATACTTTTGATTGTTTTACTTTCGCTACTGGGGCTAAAAGATTAAATCTTAAAGCCCTTCATTTGTCTATCTAGATCGTCAGATACCTTTGCTAGCTCTTTTGCTATGTCCATTAACTCGTCAGATATATTTTGATTTTGAATAGTAACCTCTAGCGTATCGTTCATTTTTGCAATAAGGATTTTTGTCATATAACTTATCTCTACAGCCGCTTGAGATGCTTTTTTGCTTGTATCTATGGTCGTTACTATTTTTTGCTGTGTTTCATCAGCCATCTCTTTAACATTTAAGGCTTCATTCGATAGGTTTTTAATGTTTTGGGCATTTTGATTCATATTTTCGCTTACATCGCCTACGCTTTGGACAACTACGCTAATTGTAGCATCGATTTCGGAGAGGCTTTTTTGTGTTCTCTCGGCTAGTTTTCTCACCTCATCGGCAACAACCGCAAACCCTCTGCCATGCTCCCCTGCGCGCGCCGCCTCTATCGCCGCATTTAGCGCTAACAGATTTGTTTGATCGGCTATATCTCTTATCATCTCTAGCACATCTTTAATTTTTAAAGTCTCGTTTGCAAGCGAGTTAATTTTGTTGCTCATTGCAATCTCTTCTTCGCTTGCTACATAAATAGCATCAACAACTTTATTTAAAGAGGAGCTCATATGTGTTAGCACCTCTAAATTCTCTTTTGTATCTTCGGTCGTTTGTATAGCTAGCTGCTCAGATAAATCTATCTCTTTTTCAACTTTTACTACAAGATCTTTTGATTCTTGAACCATCTTTGTTTGCAAATGGGCTGATTTAGATATTTCATTTGCATTTGTTAGTGTTCTTTCGCTCATTATTTTTGTATCAGAGGCTGTTTTACTTACCCCTGTGATTGTTGTCTGGATTTTTTCGATAAATTTATTGATATATTTAGTTACGCTACCTATTTCATCATCGTTTTTGGCTTTTAGTCTTTTTGTTAGATCTCCCTCACCCTCTGCCAAATCTTTTGTTGTATCATCTAAAGCTTGAAGTGGTGTAAACAATGTGCTTTTAAAGAAAATTAGCGCTCCAGCTAATGCAAAAATAGATGCTACCACCATTGTTGCAGTTATTATATACCCAGCCTTCGCTATGTCTTTATCAGACTCTTCGAGTGAAATTTTCAAATCCATAACCCCAAGGGCATCCCCCTCTTTTGAGTTTACATGACAAGCTAAGCAATCTTTTTCTGCAAGAAGTGGCTTAATTAGCCTTACTTCATGTTTACCATCGGTTGTCTCTGTAAGTTTTGTCTCTTTTGTCTCAAATGTTTTTAAAATATCTGGATCTTTTGTTGTCTCTGCTTGCAGACCAAAGGCTTCTATGACTTGCTTTGATTTAGCAACACTAAGAGATTCTATACCGGGTATCTTTTTTGCTCTAGCTAGAGTATCCTCTACCACTTTAGGATCGCCCATTGACATACTGACTCTAAGTGTTTGAAAAATAGATTCACTTAGCATTTGAAGCGATTTTTGAGATGTCTTATTTGCAAGATCTTTTGAGTTGCTACTCATAAAAAGTACTATTCCTATGCCGCCCATTATGAGGCCGACAATCATTGCGCTAATAATTTTTGAGCGGATTGTTTTTAACATACAAAACCCTTTTTAATCTCTATTTTTTCTAACAACATTTTTAACATATTTATCCTAATAGTATTTTATTTTCTAAGCGCCACCAATACATCCTCAATTACATCGTCCAAATCGCCGTCAAGTATCTCAAAAACATTTGAATACGCCTTTTCACTTCTTGTATCTTTAACTTGTTGATATGGGGC
>JAVRLX010000016.1:0-31316 GCA_031960985.1 Campylobacterales bacterium
ATAGAGAGTGTGTTTGAAAGGCTTGAGAAATTATCGTATCTTAACAAGCGATATGGTGGAATAGAGGAGGCGATAGCGTATTTTGAGAGCAAAAAAGAGGAGTTAAAAGAGCTTGACGAGATAGACTCACTTATTGCTTCATTGGAGTTTGATATTAGAGCGCTACAAAAAAGCGTTGATACAAAAGCCTCAAAAATGAGCGATATTAGGCGTGCGGCGATAGAAAATTTTGCCGAAAAACTTGGATTTTTTGCCAAAAAACTGCTCATTCCAAAACCAAAAATAAAGCTAACATCAAAAGAGGCGTGGGAGATGGGTGTAGACGCTATAGAATTGACCCTTGAAAACTCGAAGCTCTCTACCCTAAGCGCTGGGGAGTTTAGGAGGCTCAGACTTGCTTTGATGGCGTGCGAGAGCGGGGAGGGTGGCATACTCTTTTTGGATGAAGCAGATGCAAACTTAAGCGGCGAAGAGAGCGCAGGGGTTGCGTATTTGCTGCGTGAACTATCTGCAAAATATCAGATATTTGCAATCTCCCATCAGCCACAACTTGCCAGTGTGGCAAAATACCACTTTTTAGTTTCAAAAACTAACAATAAAAGTAGTGTGCGGCAACTAAGCGATAAAGAGAGGGTCCTTGAGATAGCTAGAATGGTCTCAAGCGGCGAGATAACCAAAGAGGCGATGGAGTATGCTAAAAAGATGTTAAAAGAGGGGGGAGAGTGCTAATAGATACTCACTGTCATTTAGATGACGCTAAATATTTTGACGATTTGGATGAGGTAATAGCCCGCGCTAAGGCAAGCGGCGTTGATAGATTTATTATTCCGGGCGCTGGGCCTAAAGATTTGAGAAGGGCAGTAGAGATAAGCGAAAAATATGAAAATGTTTACTTTGCAGTGGGCGTTCATCCTTATCACGCCGCAGAGTTTGATGAAAAAGCGTTTGAGATAGTTTCGCATCCAAAATGTGTAGCCGTTGGAGAGTGTGGACTTGATTATTATAGACTCCCAGAGGATGAAAATCAAAAAAAAGCAGAAAAGAGTTTACAAGCAACTGTTTTTAAAGCGCAAATTGAGATTGCAAAAAAAGCTAAAAAACCGCTAATTGTCCATATTAGAGATGCAAGCGAAGATAGCAAAAAAATGCTTTTGGAACTTAAAGCCTCAGAAGTGGGGGGTGTTTTGCATTGTTACAACGCAGACCATAATTTGCTGCCACTAGCAAAAGAGGGTTTTTATTTTGGCATTGGTGGGGTGCTAACATTTTCAAATGCTAAAAAGTTAGTCGAAGTTTTGCCAAAAATCCCCATTGATAGACTCCTTTTTGAAACAGATGCCCCTTATCTAACCCCAGCTCCTCATAGAGGCAAGCGAAATGAGCCATCATTCATGCCGCTTGTGGTTGAGAAAGCCTCAGAGCTACTTGGGATAGCAAAAGATGAGTTAATAGAGATTTCAAATGAAAACGCCAAAAGATTGTTTGGTATCTAAAAAGTAAATTTAAACTAAAATATCCAAAAAAATACGGAGAAAAATTGAATAAAATCATTTTTTTACTCATCTTTGTTTTGTCGTTTGCGTATGCAAATAGCTATTTGGATGAGGCGTTTAGCTCTTTTGATATAGAGGGTGATGAGAAGCAAAACTGGGTTTTATATAAGATGGTTGAAGGTGTTGAGAGTGGCAAAAACCAAAAGGCTTTTTTTAAAAAAACTATCCTTGCAAATAAGTCGAATTATCTAATTGCCAAAAGGGTTTTAGAGGAAAAGGGGATTCCGGAGAGCTTTATTTGGATAGCGATGACTGAGACAAAATTTAATAACTCAGTTGCCTTGAAACGAACCAAAACCGCCGGAATATGGCAGATGGTCCCTTACGCCTCTAGGATGTTTGGACTAAAAGTCGGTAAAGGCGTAGATGAGCGAAAAGATGTAGCAAAGTGCACCGCCGCTTTTGCAGATTATTGCCACTATATGTATAAAAAATTTAAAAATTGGGGGTTGGTGGCCGTAGGATACAACTGTGGCGATGAAAGATTACAAAAAGTAATCCGAAAAGCAGGTACGAACGATTTAAATATACTTCTTGATCCAAATAAAAAGCTTCTTTCAAAAGAGACTAGAGTGTATTTTAAAAGGGTTCTAACATTAACCAAAACCGCAAATGATGAAGATATACAAACATTTTTAAAAGAACTTGAAAATGGAGATGGGAGTTGAAAAATATTGTAATTACCGCTATTTTGGTATTTTTATTTGCCGGTTGTGCGCAAAAATATGAAGTTAAATACAATCCATATCAAAAAAACGCTCAAACCTCAAGTGAGGCTTTAACAAAACCGTCATCCGCTTTTGCTTACAATATGAAGCCTTATACCGTCTTTGGCAAGACATATTATCCATCGTTTGTCTCAATTGGGGAAGAGTTTAGCGGTATAGCTAGTTGGTATGGACCTGATTTTCACAGCAAAAAAACAGCTAATGGTGAAATGTATGATATGAATGCAGATACTGCGGCTCATAAAACTTTGCCTATGAATACGATAGTTAGGGTAACAAATCTAAATAACAATAAAAGCGCCATTGTGAGAATAAACGATCGTGGTCCTTTTGTGGATGGGAGGATTATAGACCTCTCTTATTCTGCCGGTAAAGAGATTGGTATAGACAAAACCGGAACGGCCCCAGTTAAGCTTGTAGTACTAGGGTTTGACGGCGTAGTGGCAAAAAGCGGCTCCAAAGAGAGCAAGTCAGTCTCTTCAATAGCGGTTCAGATAGGGGCGTTTAGAAATAAAAGCGGAGCGGACGAGTGGGCGGCAAAATATGCAAGTGTAAATGGTCTTTATAGTGCGAAGGTAAAAACATACGATTTTATGGGCGCTCCGATGCATAGAGTGATGCTAACTGGCTTTAGAAGCGAGGCAGAGGCTAGGGATTTTATTAAAGAGGGCAAATTTCCGGGCTCTTTTGTCATAAGCCTAGACTAAGGAGAAAGCAAAATGGTAAAAGTAGATAGGGCAACAAAAGAGACAACAATCTCACTAGAGCTAGAGCTTTGCGGAGATGGGGTCTCTAGTATTGAAACAGGCATAGGATTTTTTGATCATATGCTAAATAGTTTTGCAAAGCATTCAGGTATTGATATGCGTTTAGTTTGCAACGGTGATTTGCATGTCGATTTTCATCACACGGTCGAAGATGTGGGGATAGTAATAGGCGATGCACTGCATCAGGCGGTGTTTCCAGCTATCGCAATAGAGAGATTTGGCGAGGCGAAAATAGTGATGGATGAGGCGCTTGTAGAGAGTGTTGTGGATGTCTCTGGTAGGCCGTATCTATATTTTGACCTTGGACGATTAAATGGCAAGATAGGTGAGTTTGACGCAGAGCTTGCGGAGGAGTTTTTTCGCGCGTTAGTGTTTAACGCCAAAATATCCGCACATATTACAAAGATTAGAGGTCAAAATCTGCACCATATCGTAGAGGGAGCCTTTAAAGCGTTTGCGGTTTCGCTAAAAAGGGCGCTAAGGGCTACGGGCAAAGGTGGCGTGCCTAGCACAAAAGGGGTGTTATGAGAGGTAAAAACCTCTTAGTATATAGCGCAGCCTTTTTGGTTGGAGTGTTGCTGTTGCCGCTTTTGATTATTTTTAGAAATGATACACATTTTAACAAGGGTAGCGTTGTATCAAAGGCGCCGCTTTTGACGCTCAAAGATTTTAGATACAAAGAGCTTGAAAACGGCAGCCAGGGGTTGGAAGTTTTAGGCTCTCTGGGTTATCATTTTAAAGATAGAGATGAAATAAAAGAGTTAAAAATACTCAAAAAAGAGGCGAACTATACGACTGTTGTAACCTCTAAAAATGCCGTTAAGCGTGGCGATGAGACGCTGATGGATAAAGTGGTGTATACGAGAAGCGATGGGTATAAGCTATTTAGCGATAGGGCTAGATATTTTCAAACAACGCAGATACTACACATAGATACGCCGTTTCGTTTTGACGGTAAGAGGTTTGTGATTTTTGGCGACTCATCACAGATCGATATAAAAAATAAAAAAATAGCGATAAGTTCTGTTAGGGCAAAGCTAAACTACTAGGGACAAGAAGATGTTTTTGAAATTTATTTTACTTTGCGCCGCTCTTGTTTACGCTTTTGCCGCAGAGGTAGAGATAACCGCCAAAAGATTTGATGGCGACGATAAAAGCGGGATTTCCAGATTTAGCGGAGATGTTAAAGTTGTAAAGGGGGGCGATACGATACTTTCAGATACGATGTTTGTCTATTTTGATTCCGCCAAAAAGCCAGTACGATTCGAAGCTGTGGGTAATGCAAATTTTGTAATGACCCAGGAGGGGGGCAAGACATACAAAGGAAGAGCAAAAACAATAACCTACTATCCAAACCAAAAAGAGTATCTGCTTGTAGGTGACGCATTTGTCGAGTATGTAGAGGAAAAAAGAAAAGTATACGGAGATAGGATATTTGTTAGTGATACTACAAAAAAAGCGACCGTTGTCGGTGAAGAAGGCGGCAGGCCGGCTAAATTTATCTTTTTTATAGAAGACAAAAACGGCAGTACCAAAACCAAATGAGAATATTAAATGCAGAGTTTGTAAAGTCTTCTACCAAAAGTTCAGACTCGTTGCCTCAAGATTTTGCGGAAGTAGCCTTTTTGGGGCGCAGTAACGTTGGCAAAAGTTCTCTTATAAATGCGTTTACATCCAAAAAAGCTCTTGCCAAATCCTCTTCTACGCCGGGTAAAACAAGACTTATCAATTTTTTTGATGTGGATGCTTTAAATGGCGAAGAGAGGCTCAAATTCCGACTCGTAGACCTGCCTGGATTTGGATATGCAAAAGTATCAAAATCAGAGCGAGAGCTGTGGGAGGAGAATCTGACAAAATTTTTATATGATCGCTTGGCTATTAAGCTCTTTTTGCTTCTTCGGGATGCGAGGCATCCAAAAATGGAGATAGACGACAATGTAAAAAAGTTTTTGCAGAGCCTTCCTAGAAAAGATTTTGTAATACAAGAGGTGTTTACAAAGATAGACAAGCTCACCAAAAATGAGCTTGGAGCGCTAAAAAGAAACAATCCATCCGCCATTTTTGTATCCTCTTTATCTAAAGCGGGACTTGATACGCTGCTTGCTAGAGTGCACAGCGCGCTTTTTACGGAAGCTAGATGATAGAGTTTGGCAAACCAACCCTGCTTGATATAGCGGATATGCAAAATATTGTTAAAAAAGAGGTTGAGAGCGGCATTATACTGTATCGTGACGCAAACGAAATGGCAAATACCATCCGCTCTTATACGGTAGCAAAAGAGAACGGTGAGATTATCGGCTTTGCCGCTTTGCATATATACTCTCCCGAAATAGCCGAAGTTAGAAGTCTTGTGGTAAAAGAGGAGTATAGAGGCAAAGGGGTTGGTAAGGGGCTAATAAAGGAGTTGGAGGCAGAGGCGAAGAGGCTCGGGCTTTCAAAAATCTTGACCTTAACATATCAAAAAGAGTTTTTTGAAAACAACGGATTTGTAGAAATTCCAAAAGAAGAGATACCTGAACATAAAATCTGGGCGGACTGTATAAAGTGCAAGCATTTTCCTATTTGCAACGAAATATCACTGATAAAAACTATATAAAACTCTCAGCAATAGGCGCATTTTTTGTGCTATATCTGTTGCTTAGTACTCTAAATCCGTATATACCGCCACTTTTTGGCGTGCTTCTTGTGGCGGTATATTTTGTACAGAAAAAAGAGTTTATCTGGTTTGCGCTCCTTTATCTGCTTATTTTTGAGGTTGATAGAGGCTATTACCTTTTTTCAAGCTGGCTATTTATGTTTTTTTATATTTATTATTTGATTCCTTTTGTGAGCAAATTTCTTGATTGCAAAAGATGTATCGCAAGTCTAGCTGCTTTTTGCGCTTATCCGCTTTATTATTTTTTTATTAATACGATAGATGCGTTTTTTTTAAAAGAGACATTGATAGTCTCTTTGGCGCCGCTTTTTGTGTATATGTTTTTTGAGACGCTTTTGGCGTTTTCGTTGGAGTAGGGTTTGCGGGATCGAATCGTTGTAGCCATTTTTGTAGTTGTCTGGATGACCTTGCTTGTACGCGTATTCTATTTTAGCGTCAAATCAAATGCATATTACGAGGAGCTTTCATCTAGAAACTCCATGAAAACAGAGCTTGTATATCCTGCAAGAGGTATTATATTCGATAGAAACAAAAGTCCTCTTGCGATAAACAAACTTGGTTTTGCGATAAGTATCGCGCCGCATCTATCTAAGAAAAAAAATATAGCTATATTGGATCAAAAAATAGCGATTCTTTGCCAATTTTTCCCATCGCTTAATTTTGAGAAAATAAAAGCAATCTACTTAAGAGAAGACTCCCCATACAATCATGAGAATATCCGAGTAGTAGATTTTATGCCATATGAGCAGATACTCCCGTTTTTTACCGTGCTCAGTCTTGATGATAATATAGAGATAGAACCCACCACAATGAGAGAGTATCCCGAAAAAGATATAGCAGGACATGTAATAGGGTATGTGGCAAGAATATCAAAAGAGGACGCCGTCAAACAAAATATTATCTCACCCAATGGTTTTATAGGCAAAGACGGACTTGAAAAATTTTATAACGATATACTCCAAGGCGAACCGGGCGAGAGGACATATAAAGTAAATGCATATAATGAAATCGTTGAAGAGGTAGAGTCCAAAGAGCCATCAAAGTATCATGATTTGGTAAGTTCCATAGATATTAGATTGCAAAGGCTTATTTCTGAGCTTTACGCCGGCAAAAGCGGCGCTATGGTGGTTATGGACTTAGCAGATGGCTCTATACTTGCCGCCGGTAGCTTTCCTGAGTATGATATAAATACTTTTGTTAGAGGGCTTAGCAGCGAAGAGTGGAATGCGATGTTAAATGATCTTAATCATCCTCTTACAAATAGACTTACAAAAGGTCTTTACCCACCAGGCTCAGTTGTTAAACCAGGCGTGGCGCTTGCGCTCCAAAGGGCAGGTGTAGATCCAAGTGAAACTATTAGTGATGCTGGCTTTATAGAGTTTGGCGGTAGAAAATTTAGGGACTGGAAAAAAGAGGGTCACGGAACTGTAGATATGCGCAAAGCCATAAGAGAGAGTTGCGATACGTATTATTACAAGATGTCTCTTCGGGTGGGAATTAATATCATCTCAAAAACGCTTAGCGAGCTTGGATTGGGGCAAAAGACAGGTGTTGATTTGCCAGGAGAGTCTAGCGGAATTATGCCATCTCCAGAATGGAAAAAACAAAGATATAAAAAGCCTTGGTTTGCAGGGGAGACGCTAAATACAGTAATTGGGCAGGGAAGTACTTTGGTTACCCCTCTGCAGGTTGCTAAATTTACCGCTTCTCTTGCAACAGGTAAAGATATTACCCCAAAATTTGCCCTTATGGTTGGCGGCAAGCCTACCACTTCAAGCGTAAAAGAGTTAATTAAAAAAGAGGAGATGAGTAGACTTTTGCCTATACAAGAGGGTATGTATCAAGTATGCAATACCCCAGGTGGCACCGCTTTTGGTTCGCTTGGGTATTTGCCTATAAAAGTGGCTGGCAAGACTGGTACGGCGCAAGTATCTTCAATTGCGCAATCAGAGGTAAATCGTATGAAAGAGGAGCAGTTAGATTATTACAAACGCTCTCACGCATGGCTTACAACCTATGCGCCCTATGAAAATCCAAAATATGTAGTTACGGCGATGGTTGAGCACGGCGGACACGGCGGCTCAGAAGCCGGACCTATAGTTGCTGAAGTTTATAGAAAACTTATAGAGCTTGGATATATTAAGCTTGAAAACTCATCTAAATAACATAGTTTCAGGCAAATTAAACATCAAAGCTACCTCTTTTTCTTTTTTTCGCATCTCTCCATTGTCGGTTTCATGATCAAATCCAATTAAATGTAGTAAGCCGTGAATAAAAAGTAGTTGCATTTCAGCTTCAAAAGAGTGCCCAAACTCATCTGCAACCTTTTTGGCTGTATCTGCAGATATTACAATTGAGCCTAAAAAATTAGTTTTTGACTCTTTAATAGGAAAGCTTAGTACGTCCGTTCCTTTGTCAAGCCTACGGTATTTAAAGTTAATCTCTCGTATCTCGTCGTCATCTACTACGATTAGCTCCAAATTTTTAGAAGGGGCGACAGTTTGTAAGATTTTTTCAAATACGCTCTCATCGATTTTATGCTCGGTATGATTGTCAAAGTCTATCATCTGCGCTCCGTTTTTAATCGATTATATCAAATGCACCCCTTAAGCGGCGCGCTGTTAGAATAAAACAAAAGGTTAAGAAGGGGTTTATTTTGATAACTAAATGTCTATTTCCCGCCGCGGGATATGGAACTAGATTTTTACCTGCTACAAAAGCGATGCCAAAAGAGATGTTGCCTGTACTTACAAAACCTCTTATTCAGTATGGCGTAGAGGAGGCGATGGAGGCGGGGCTTACGGAGATGGCGATAGTAACAGGAAGAGGTAAAAGGGCGATTGAGGATCATTTTGACATATCTTACGAGCTTGAGCATCAGATAAAGGGGACAGAGAAAGAGAAATATCTGGCAGATATACGAAATATTATAGATGTGTGTTCATTTTCATACACGAGACAAAATGAGATGAAAGGGCTTGGGCATGCAATACTTACGGGGGAGACGTTAATTGGAAATGTTCCTTTTGCCGTACTTTTAGCTGACGACTTGTGTGTGGGTGAAAGTGGTGGAGTGTTGGCGCAGATGAAGGAGCTATACAAAAAATATAGATGCTCCATAGTGGCGATAGAAGAGATAGATATAAAAGACTCCTCAAAATATGGAATAATAAGCGGCAAAGAGATGGAGGAGGGGGTCTATATGGTAAGCGATATGGTTGAAAAACCTAGCCCAGCCGATGCCCCTTCAAATCTTGCCATTATCGGAAGATATATACTAACTCCCGATATTTTTGAGATACTAAAAAACACTTCTGTGGGCAAAAATGGGGAGCTTCAAATAACAGACGCCCTTAAAACACAGGCAAAAAACAATATGGTAATAGCCTATAAATTTAAAGGCAAACGCTTTGATTGCGGTAGCGTGGATGGGTTTGTGGAAGCTACGAACGCTTTTTACAAAATAGCTAAAAATAAATCTTGACAATAATGCACTAAAGATGTATAATTTTATTAGCACTTGAAAATTATAAGTGCTAAATATCAAAACAAATGGCTAGTAAATGGCTAAAGTTGATAAGAAAGCTATCATTTTAGAGTGTATAATATCAGAGTACATTAAGACGACTGCGCCGATAGGCTCGGAGCGTCTGCAGTCTGTTATTAATATGGAAATATCTGCGGCAACTATTCGCAATTATTTTAAGCAGATGGTTGACGAGGGTGTTCTTGTTCAGTTTCATATCTCTGGCGGCAGGGTGCCTAGCGCTTTGGCTTTAAAGCAGTTTTGGATTGATAGGCTATCTAAAATCGCTAGTGTGGAGATAAAGGGCGCCGAAAACATAGATGAAGTCGCAAAACAGTTCAAAATAGCTTCTATTTTGAGAATTAATGAGAGCGACAAATTGGTGAGTTCTTATCAGGCGGGCTCTAAGTATGTTGTTGCCGAATTTGAAAAAGGGGAAGTGTTGATTAGGGGCGATGCTCACACAAAAACTTTTTTGGATGAGCTTGTTGGACTTGAGGTATCGCAGATAAAAGATTTGGCGGCTCGCTATAACGCTTCAGAGATTTTTTTGAAGCTCTCGGAATATCTGCTGTCAAAAGGCGCTTATGTTGCAAATAAAGAGGAGTTCTTGGAGATGGCAAAATCCGATAACGAGTGGGCAAGAGAGAAGATGTCTTGGTTTTTGGACGGCAGAGTCGCATTGCAGGTGGGTCGCGGAATATATTTTAAAAATCTGATACCTGATGGTTTTATGGCGGTTAAGACAGAGGCCAAGATAGGCGATAAGAGTGGAGAAATGATGTATGTTGGTCATCTCTCTCGCGATTTCGATAGCTTTTTGTATGCGCTAAACTGATTTAAAGGAGATAGATTTGAGTGAAGAGATAAAAAACGAAGAGACTATAAAAGAAGATACGGCCGAGACTTGCGAGGGTGAGAGTGCAGAGCCTAGTATCGAAGAGAGATACAAAGAGCTTGAGGATAAGTACCTAAGAGCTCACGCTGATTTTGAAAACACAAAAAAGCGGCTTGAAAAAGAGAAGCAGATGGCTATCGATTATACAAACGAGAAGTTTGCAAAAGAGATGTTGCCTATTATCGACTCTTTGGAGCTAGCGCTTGCCCATAGCGGCGAAGCTACTGAGGGCGACAAGCTAAGAGAGGGCGTTTCGCTAACTCTTGATACGCTTGTTAAAACATTTGAGCGAAACGGTATCAAACAAATACCGACGAGCGGCCCATTTGACCCCGAGATGCATGAGGCTATTATGCAAACTCAAAGCGATGAGGTGGAAGAGGGGCATATTGTGGCTACCTTGCAAAAGGGCTACATTTTTAAAGACAGAGTGATTAGACCTGCTCTCGTTAGTGTATGTAAAAAATAAAATTCAAAAATCGACATAAAGGATAGTAAAATGGGAAAAGTAATTGGAATTGACCTTGGAACAACAAACTCATGTGTAGCTTACATGGAGGGTTCAGAACCAAAAGTTCTAACAAACAAAGAGGGCGCTAGGACTACCCCTTCAGTGGTTGCGTTTACAGATAAAGGTGAAGTGCTTGTTGGTATGACCGCAAAAAGACAAGCTATCACAAACCCTGAAAAAACAATCTACTCTATTAAAAGAATTATGGGGCTTATGACAAATGAGCCAAAGGCAAATGAAGCAAAAAGCAAGGTTTCTTATAAAATAGTAGATAGAAACGGCGCTTGTGCGGTTGAAATTGGGGATAAGATATATACGCCGCAAGAGATTTCAGCAAAAATCCTTATGAAACTAAAAGAGGATGCGGAAAGCTTTCTAGGCGAAGAGGTAACGGACGCTGTAATTACGGTGCCTGCATACTTTAATGACGCTCAAAGAAAGGCGACAAAAGAGGCGGGTATTATAGCTGGTTTAAATGTCCTTAGAATTATTAATGAGCCAACAGCGGCTTCGCTTGCTTATGGGCTTGATAAAAAAGCGCAAGAAAAAATCCTAATATACGACCTAGGCGGCGGTACTTTTGACGTTACTGTGCTGGATGTAGGGGATGGCGTATTTGAAGTTCTTGCAACCGACGGCGATGCATTCCTAGGCGGCGACGACTTTGATAATAGAGTTATTGACTGGCTAGCAAGTGAGTTTAAAGCGGAGCAAGGTATTGATCTTAAAAACGACAAAATGGCTCTTCAAAGGCTAAAAGAAGCGGCTGAAAACGCCAAAAAAGAGCTGTCGACTGCGATGGAGACAGAGATAAACCTACCGTTTATTACAGCTGATGCGACAGGCCCAAAACACATGGTTAAAAAGCTAACAAGGGCTAAATTTGAGTCTATTATCAGCGACCTTGTGGAGAAAACAAAAAGCAAAATTGCAGATGTTCTAAAACAAGCCGGACTTAACAAAAGCGATATTGATGAAATAGTAATGGTGGGTGGCTCTACAAGGGTTCCAAAAATCCAAGAGATGGTAAAAGAGTACTTTGGCAAAGAGCTTAACAAAACCGTAAACCCTGACGAGGTCGTAGCTGTGGGCGCGGCAATCCAAGGCGGCGTGCTAAAAGGCGATGTAAAAGATGTGTTGCTACTTGACGTAACTCCGCTAAGTCTAGGTATTGAGACACTTGGTGGTGTTATGACAAAAGTAATTGAGAGGGGCACAACAATACCCGCCAAAAAATCGCAAATATTCTCAACTGCAGAGGATAACCAACCTGCGGTAACTATCCACGTACTGCAAGGAGAGAGAGAGTTTGCAAAAGACAACAAATCTCTCGGTATGTTTGAGCTAGGCGGTATTATGCCGGCGCCAAGAGGGGTGCCTCAAATCGAGGTTACATTTGACATTGACGCCAACGGTATATTGAATGTATCTGCAAAAGACAAAGCAAGCGGCAAAGAGTCGAACATAAAAATTACCGGTTCATCTGGTCTAAACGAAGATGAAATTAACAGAATGATTCAAGAGGCCGAAGCGCACAAAGAAGAAGATAAAAAAAGAAAAGAGGTAGTTGAGGCAAAAAACCAAGCCGATGCTCTAATCCACCAAACAGAAAAATCTCTTGCAGAATCTGGCGACGCCGTAAGCGCTGATGACAAAGCAAAAATTGAAGCGGCCATAAAAGAGCTAAAAGAAGTAATGGCAAAAGATGGCGCAACAAAAGACGAGATAGAAGTAGCTACAAGAAATCTATCGAGCGCAAGCCACAAACTAGCGGAAGCTATGTACGCAAAACAAGGTGGCGCCGCGGGCGGCTCACAAGGCGGAGGCGCCAAAAAAGATGACGATGTTATCGACGCTGAAGTAGAATAATCACCTCCAAGAACCTCTCAAACCCCGCTTTTCGCGGGGTATAATAACACCCATTTTTTACCTATCATTTTATATAATCTCTGAATGAACATAGAAAATAATTCTTATATGGACAAGATAGAAAACAAAGAGTTCGATATTAATGAGTTTATTATCGAGAGCGCCGGCGCTATAGTATATGTTATAGATCTTGAGACATTAGAAATTTTGTATGCTAACGCTATGTGCAAAAAAGAATTTGGAGATGTAATAGGCGGCGTATGCTTCAAGGTTTTACAATATGGCAAAGATGAAATATGCGAATTTTGCCCTATGCAAAAAGGCAAAGATGAGCTAAAAATCGGCGATTCTTTTGAGTGGGAAAATACAAACTCAATAAACGGCAAAACATATGTTTTTAACGACAAGGTGATTGTTTGGAATAACGGCAGGCTCGCCAAAATCCACGTTGGCATAGACATAACGGAGCAAAAAAGGCTCAAAGAAGAGCTTTTATTAAAACAAGACGAAATCGTAAAATCTTTTGAGACTTTGACGAATGCTACGATAGAAGGCCTTATTATCTTTAATGAACACAAAGAGTGCATACGCGTCAACAGAGTTGCCCCTGAGCTATTTGGATATACATCTGATGAGATGATTGGTAGAGATGCCCTTGATTTTGTCGCCCCAGAATCGAGAGATTTTGTTTCAAGGGTTATCAAAAACCATGATCAAGAGCCGTATGAGGCGGTGATGCTTAGAAAAGACGGCAATAAATTCCCTGCTATTTTGCGCGGATGCGATTTGGAGCTTAATGGACGCAAGATAAGGGTCTCTGCCGTTATGGACATAACCGACATCAAAGAAAAAGAGCGGCGGATAATGGAGCTTGCAAAATATGACCCCCTAACCTCTTTGCCCAACAGAATAACGCTTGCCGGACAGATAGACAGCTTTTTAAAGTTTAGCAAAAAAAGCGGCGTCTATGGCGCAATATTGTTCATAGATCTTGATAATTTCAAATCAATCAACGACACAAAAGGGCATTTTATCGGAGATTTAGTCTTAATGGAGACCGCCGCTAGAATATCAAAAATTATGGGCGGACGAGACAACTCGGCTAGATTTGGGGGCGATGAATTTGTGGCGCTATTAGATACTGAAGAGATGGATAAAACATCCGCTTCTTCAAAGGCATCCAAGATAGCGATGGATATTTTGAGTTCCATAGAGGCTCCATATCTGGTGAGCGGATATGACTTTAGGCTTTCGGCTAGTATAGGCATAGCGATGTTTTGCGGCGACGATACAAATATGGACGAACTCCTAAAATATGCCGATAGCGCTATGTATCACGCAAAATCAAACGGACGAAACACATATAGCTTTTTTGATCCAGATATGCAGAGGGTGATAGAGGAAAAAATTCTTATTACTCAAAAACTTAGAGATGCGATAGCGTCAGATAAAATTGAGGTCTACTATCAAAAGCAGGTTGGACCAAGCGGCTTGGTTGTGGGGGTTGAGGCCCTTGCAAGATGGAATGACGATGAACTGGGTTTTGTTGCGCCCGCTTGTTTTATACCTTTGGCCGAGGAGAGTGGACTTATCGTAGCGCTTGGAGAGTCTGTCCTTAAAAAAGCTATTAGACAGCTAAAAGAGTGGGAAGAGGATGAGCAAAAAAGGCACTGGAGGGTCTCTGTAAATATTAGCTCAAAGCAATTTAAGCAAAAAGATTTTACGGATAAGCTTTGCGATATGCTTCTTGCTCAAAGAGCGCAAGCCGAGGGACTTAGGCTGGAGCTTACGGAGAGTTTGTTGTTTGATAATACGCGAGAGGCTATTAGAAAACTATCCCATCTAAAAGAGCTTGGCATTACTTTGTCTATAGATGACTTTGGAACCGGATACTCGTCTCTTAGCTATCTTAAAAAACTTCCAATAGATGAGCTAAAAATAGACCGTTCGTTTATAAGCGATTTAGTTGCAGATTCAAACGACGAAACGATAGTTCAAACGATTATTTCAATAGGGCGAAAGTTTGGGATGGAGGTTGTAGCAGAGGGTATTGAAACTAAAGAGCAGCTTGAGCGTTTAATAAATATGGGGTGTGAATATTTTCAAGGGTATTATTTCGCCAAACCGATGCGAGCGCAGGAGTTGTAGCCGAGACTTTCTGCCTCCATACTTCTTTTGCAAACTTTACCAAATTGCCCTTTTTACTCCCTTCTTAACACCTTATCTACTAATTTTTCAAAAAACGGTATTGGCTTATACTCCCTCTCTAGCTTCTCTCTATCAAGCGAGGCAGCAAAATCTGCAAGATCATCTGGGGCATCTGGAGCTCTGTTTGCATAAAGCTCCACAAATAGGTCTATTAGCCCCGTACGGGCGTGCTTAATATGTCCGTAAGGCCAAAATTTGAGTTGGTTTGTGTGTTCTAGCGGCACACCCTTTTGGTAGTAAAGATAAAGCATACTCCCTATACCAGCCCTATCTGCTCCAGCTTTGCAATGAATTAATACTGGATATTCGATAGTTGCGTAAATCTCTTTAAACTCCCTTAACATCTTTTCATCCGGAATTTTGCGCGAATAGGTGTTTATGTACACAAGTTTTACCCCCATATCTTTGCACACTTTTTCTTCCAATGCGCGAAGTGGAGAGTTTTTTTCGTATCCTCTTAGGTTTAGCACAGTTTTGATGCCGTGTTTTTTGATGATGCGACGCAATTGATAGGTTGTTGGTTGACTAGAGCGGAATGCATACTCATCTATCCGGTGAAAATTGCGGCGAAAAACATTCGTAAAGTTGTGCTCCACTATCATCGCATAAATTTGAGCGTACAGATACCCCCAGAAGCTATTTATGTTTATAGGCTTTTTCAATTGGACTCCCCTTTTCCATATAGCTTGCGGTACTCTTCGCACGACTCTAATAGCTCTTTTTCACTGCCTTGACACACTATTTGCCCATCTTTAAAAAGTGCGATTTTAGATGCTGCTTTTACCGTGCTTAGCCTGTGCGCTACAAGTATTACTATCCGCTCTTTTGCGATTTTAGCCGTTGCCTTCATCACTTCGGCTTCGCTTTCATTATCAAGGGCGCTTGTCGCCTCATCCATAATCAGAATCGATGGATTTTTGTATAGGGCTCTAGCTATCGCAATTCTCTGCCTTTGCCCACCCGATAAATTTGCTCCAAACTCTTCTAGCGTCGTGTACATTCCCTGTGGAAGATGTTTTACAAAGGCGTATGCGTGAGCGGCTTTTAGAGCCTCATTTACCCGCTCCTCGTCTATTTCCTCCCCGTATGCTACATTTGCCGCTACTGTATCATTCATTATGTAGACCCGCTGGCTTACCATAGCTACCTGTGATCTGAGCGAATCAAGCGTAAATTCTTTTATATCGTGTCCGTCTATGTAGATTGCGCCGCTTGTGGTGTCATAAAACCTTAAAAGTAGCGATACAAGAGAGCTTTTGCCGCCTCCGCTTTGTCCAACCAAAGCGGTAATCTCCCCTTTTTTAAATACAATAGAGACCCCCTTTAGCGCCTCTTTGTCTTCGTATGATAGTTTTGCGTTTTTTAGCTCTATCGTCGTCGGGCAAAAATCGAGTTTTTTTTCACCCCCTTTAATTGTTGGCTTAATCTCAAAAAGCTCTCTTATCCTTTTATTGGCGGCTATAGCGTCTTGAAATTTATTGAAGACGCTCGATAATTGCCTAATTGGAGTGTAGAGTAAAAACAGCGCCGTTAAAAATGAGAAAAACTCTCCCACACTAAGCCGCCCCTCCATTACCTCTGTGCCGCCTACATATATGACGACCGCCGCCGCTATTGCCCCGAGCGTCTCCATTAGAGGGTTGATGGCTTCTGCAGTTTTTACGCTTTTCATATCTATTTTAAGGGAGTTTAGAGTGTGATTTTGAAATCTTTTGGCTTCAAAATTTTCGGCGCAATTTACCTTTATCATCTCTATATTGTTAAATATTTCATTTAGATGAGACGCAATATCGGAGTTTATCTCTTGCGATTTTTTTGAGAGCTTTCGCATCCGATTTGCTAGCAAAGAGAGTGGGTAAAAAGCAATTGGTAAAACTATAAGCCCCAAAAATGCAAGCTTTGGACTTTGATAAATTACCATTCCAATAAGCCCTATAGCCGTTAGACTCTCTTTGATAATTGAGGCAAGATAGCTTGATACTGCCGCTTGTATCCGTCCGATATCATTTGTAAGGCGGCTAATAAGCTCCCCGCCCCTTGAACGGACGAAAAAGGATATATCGGCTTTTATTAGGCTACCTAAAAGAGAGTCCCTTACCCGCCTTACGATGTCTTTGCCGATAAAGGAGATATAGTAGGTTTCTATAAATGCGCCCACACTTTTTGCGGCGTATACGACTACCAAAGCCAAAGGAAGAATAGCAAGCATCGCTGTATCTTTTTTGATAAATATCTCGTCAAGTACTGGCTTAATAAGATATGCTATTGCCGCCGTAGCCGCAGAGGTCAAGAGAACGCCGATAAGAACTATTGCAAACTCTTTTTTATAGTCTTTATAAAAATGCGAATATGACTTTAAAAACTCAAGCATTTATGATTTCTCCCAAACGGTTCCGCTACTTGTATCCATTAGCTCCACCCCCATCTCTTTTAGCATATCCCTAATAGCATCCGCCGCCCCGAAATCTTTTATTTTTTTAGCTTCGCTCCTTTTGTTTATTAGCTCTTCAATTTTTGCCTTTTCATCAGGATTTACCCCTAACTGAAAATACTCTATGCTATTTTTGCCCCCAACTCCTAGTATTTGCGACACAAGCGATATAGCGTACTGGGCTTTTGCTTTTGCCTCTTTATCTTTTGGGTTTTTATCTATCGCTTCATTTGCCGCCTGAATCCTCTCATCCAAAATGGCAAGCGCTTTTGAGATATTGAGATCATCTTCAAGTGCTGCCAAAAACTTATCCCTAAATTCATGATCTGCGCTAATATCAGCCCCATCCACCCTTTTTTTGAGGCGATAAAGCCTATCAAGCCGTTTTTTTGAAGCTTCCAAATCTTCTAAACTGAAATTGAAATTTGCCCGATAATGCGCGCTAAGCAGATAAAATCTAATAATTTCACCATCATATTTTGCAAGTGCATCTTTTAGAAAAAAACTATTGCCAAGGCTTTTGCTCATCTTTTCCCCGCCGATAGTCACAAAGCCGTTGTGCATCCAAATGCGCGATAACTCCTGATCGTACGCACACCTTGTTTGCGCCGCTTCGTTTTCGTGGTGAGGGAAAATAAGGTCGCTTCCACCGCCGTGAATATCTATTTGGTATGTTCCATCTTTTGCTAAGTGCTTTTTAATCATTGCCGAGCACTCTATGTGCCATCCAGGTCGTCCGCGTCCAAAAGGGGACTCAAAGCTAACAGGCTCGCCCTCTTTTGCGCTCTTCCAAAGGACAAAATCTCGCTCATCTCTTTTTTCGCTTGCCTCTATGCGGCTTACCGTCTCGTCTAGTTTGTGCCCAGATAAGCTTAGGTATTTTTCATCTTTTGAAGCGTCAAAATACACATCCCCGCTAGGTGTAGTGTATGCAAACCCTTTGTTTAGAAGTGTTTGTATAAGATCTATCATATCGCCCACAGACTCCGTAGCTTTTGGTTCAATGTCAGGAGAGATACATCCAAGAGATGCCATTTCTAAGCGGTAGCTCTCTAAATACTTTGTCGTTATCTCTTCTAAACTTTTGCCGGTGTCATTCATTTTTTTGAGGATTTTATCATCTATATCGGTGATGTTGCGGGCAAAAGTGACTTTTTTATCAAGCGCCCTTAGTGTTCGAACTAAGAGGTCAAAAACTACAGCGCTTCTAGCATGCCCTAGATGTGCATCGTCATATACGGTAGGGCCGCAGACATATAGCCTAATGTCGCCCCCCGTTATCTCTATTTTTTCTTTTGTCTTAGAATCGAATATACGCACCAAAAATCTCCCTCAAAAATAAAAGCGCCGCTATTTCAATCGCCAAAAATAGTAATAGCAAAGCGGCATATTTAGCATTAAAAAAGCTCTTAAATCTTTCAAAACCAAATGCCCTAAGTGTTAGGCTAAATAGAATAACTCCTGTCATTGAACCAGACAAGGCGATCCCAGCCGCCCCCAAAAACTGCATAAATATAATGCTAAGCGCCGCGTTGCACGCTAGAGATATTGCCGATATTTTAGCGGCTTTTAGCTGCTGATGTTTGGAATATAACCAAAGTGAAAATAGGCGAGATAATCCAAATGGGACAAGCCCTATCATATACATTGCCATTACCGCCGCCGTATTTGCGGTATCACTCCTTGTAAAGTGACCGTGTTCGTAAATAAGCCAAATAACCTCTTTTGAGAGGATAATCCCACCTATTGTAAAGCTAAAAAGCAAAAACGATAAAAACCAAAACGCTTTTTTAAGTTGATTTAAAGCCACCTCCTCTTCATTTCTTTTCAACGCTTTTGCGACAGATGGAAATAATGCTGTTGATGTTGCAATGGCAAATACGGCTAAAGGGAGCTGAAAAATACGATTTGCATAGTATAGGTAGCTAATAGCCCCAGTCGCCAAAAATGTAGCGAGCCACACATCCACAAAGGCTGCTATTTGAGCTGTGGAGCTACCGGCAATGGAGGGCAAAAAGCTGCGGTTAAATCTCTTTGCATCACCCTCTGCGCTTTTATCTTTTCTAAAAAACTTTATAAATCCCACTTTTAAAATTCGAATTACCCCTTTTTTCTTTGCGGTGTATATGTGTACTCCAACTTGCAGGGCTCCACCAGCTAATACTCCAAAACTTAGGGCATATACGGCGCTTAGCTTATCCATCTCTTTTGCTATAAAAAGCGCCGTTATCATTGCGACATTTAAAAGGGCCGTAGAAAAAGCGGTCGTAGCAAAGTGTTTACGGTATTGGAGGAGCGCGCCAAGGAAAGTGACTATAAAAATGAGATCTAAGTAATAAAAGTTTATAGCAACTATTGGAGCGGCAATCTTTTTTATTTCATCCGAGTAGCCAAAAGCTGTAAGAGCTGTAAATGCGCCCTGAAATATTGTGACCAAAAGCGACATTAAAATAATAACGCCCATTAGCCTCATAAAAACAACTACGCTAAATAGCGGTTTGTGAGCGGATGCGGCAAAGGATGGGATAAAAGATTGGCTAAACGCCCCTTCGGCAAAAATATTTCGAAAGAGATTTGGGAGTTTAAAAGCTATAAAAAATATATCGCTAAATACCCCTGCGCCAAGTACGCTTGCGGTAAGCATATCCCGCACAAAACCGAGTACTCTGGATGTAAGAATACCTGCAGAGTTTGTAAAGATAGATTTAAACATTTTGTGATTTTACCGAAATAGTAGTTAAAAGGGGTTTGTGATTCTTTTGTTACTAGAAAGTAGCTATTTATGATATTTAGACTAGAATTGCAAATTATTTCTTACTGGAGAGTTGCCGGTTGAGTGTAGATGGAGCGGGTAGGCTTTTTGAACCGTTTGAGATTGAGACGGAAGATATCGTAAAATCAATAGCAGAGTATGCAAAAAAAAACAATATCGATGCAAAAAAAATAGACTTCGATATAAACTCTGTTAGTACTATAGCTTTTAACACTATAGATAAAAGCATTGTCATTTTTGATACAACAAGAGGCGAGATGATACCGCCCGAGCTTTTTATGGACGAAGATATAAGAATTTATCAAAGGTTTTTAATACTACTAAAAGAGATAGAGCCGCAACCGGTCCGTCTTGATATGGCTCTCTCCGCAGACAAGTTATTTACAAAAGTTTTAGCTACGCTCAAAAAAGAGTCAAAAATCATCTACTATCCAGATCTTGATCGCTATATATATGATGAGATAAACAAAAGACTAGCAAAACACAAGATATTAATAAATATTTTTGAGAATGATCTAAAGAAACAGATAGATGACTTTGTTAAAAAAATAAAAGAGGGTGTGGCGCTAGAGGAAGACTATAAGTTTACAGTTGCGGAGTCGCGCGATTTTATACCGAGCGAGGATGATAAAATCGTATTTTATTTTGAAGAGAAAAAAAAGATAAATGAAGAAAATCCAGATTTTTACAATCGTGGATTTATTGTAGATGTGGATGAGGGTGAAATACTTGTCGAGTACAAAAAACCAAAAGCTGGGAGAAGCGGTAGAGATGTTCGGGGTTATTTTATAAAGGTAGCTGAGTCAAAAAGCCACAATGAACCAAAATTTGCGATAACGGAAAATATAAAAACCGAAGATACCCCCTCAATTATAAGATACATTGCTAAAAAACAAGGATATGTTGCATATGACGGCAAGGTCTTGGATGTGCAAGAAGAGCTCAAAGTTCAGGAGATTAGTTTTAGAAAAACCGGCTCTATAGTTGTAGATCAAAATAAAGATATTACTCTTGATATAGAAGAGTCAAATCCAATAGTGGATGCCATCGGTTCAAATATGACGGCAAGAGCAACCGAGGTTATAGTCAGAGGCAGTATGGGTGATAACTCCTCCGTATATGCTGATAAGGCGCAGATTAAGGGGCTTACGCACTCAACTAGCAAAGTGTTTGCAAAAGATGCCGAAATTGCTACGCACAGAGGGTATCTAGAAGCAAAAGAGGCAAAGATAGAGAGGCTTGAGGGTGGCGTGGTAGTGGCCGATACGGTACATATTGGACATGCAAACAGCGGTAGGATAGTCGCCAAAAAAGTATATATTACAAATCTTGGTTCAAATTGCAATATTACGGCCTCCTCGCTAATAGATATTACGACGGTGCTTGGCGGCGATAATGTATTTGTTTTTGAAGCGGCAGCTATGCCTAGCGAGAAAGAGCTTTTTAAAAAAGCGGTAGAAAAAGAGATTATGCTAACCAAGGCATATAATGTAAAACATGAAGAGTTTAAAAAAACGATACGCCTTATTGAGGAAAATAAAGATAGCGCTATGAAAGTCAAGCAGATGATAGATGAGGATATAAGAAAAGGGTTTCAGCCAAGGGATGCTTTTGTCCTAAAATACAAGCAATTTACGCAGATGCTAGCGACCGCAAGAGCTTTAAAAGCAGATGTTGACCAGCTAAAAACAGCATTGGATGAGGTTAGTCACGAAGTTGCCACATTTGAAGATAAACTTTTAGATGCTAGACTTGTGAATCACGGAGTTTGGCGCAACTTTCAAACAGTGCTTTTTCAGGCTCTTGGTGGTAAAAAACCGTGTAAGTTTATTCCGGTAGAGGGCTCTAAAGTTAAAGAGATAAGGCTTTTCAAGCTAAGCGATACTGAATATAGCGTCGGGGAGATTAAATAACTGACCTTACGCACCAAAAGTGCGTAAGAACCTCTATCTCTCCTGCGTCAGCAGGTAGCTTTAGGGGGATGCAAGGGACATTAGTCCTAAGCCACTGATACGGGCTTCGCTCGTATTTGTGCGTAACATCAGTAAATAAAACAAAGGTCGGCTTTATGCGCTACGACATTCATAAACCAAAGGGAGTTAAGGTCACAACCTCCTCAGTGACGCAAACTATTGAGCATTTCTGTCAAGAGAAAAATATTCCGATAACTAAAATAGATTTTGACTTTTTGGGAGTTAAAACCGAGGTTTTTTCTACTCTAGACGATGAAAAACCGGAAATTTTATCCACCCCTATAAGCGACTCCGTTTGGTTAAACGAAAAACTATCAATCCGTCAAACTTACGATATATTTTTACGATTTGCGCATCCCCAAAGCGATGAGATATTACTAAATCTTAGTTTTGGCGGCAACAAAAATCTTACTTCAGTTGTCGCATTTATAAAACCCACTTCAAAGTTTGCAAATTTTGATGAGTTAGAGGTAAAGCTAGGGCGTGAATTTATTAAGCGCAAACTAAAAATGGGAATTTTGATAGGTATTTACGACGATGGAATGAGAAGAGACATAGCATCTTTTTGCGAGTATGTGCGAAAAAAAGGGAAACTTGATAGAGAGTTTAAAATAGAGCTTTTCCATGGTCCAGATTTTGTTCCCTCAAGGGATGATAGCATCGAATTTGTTTTTCAAAAAAGCTCTTCAAAAGATCCAAAATCTGGCGTTTTTGCTACAAAGGCTGGAAGCGATTTGATTGTTTATCAAAAAGCTAGAATGGGGATTTTATCAAGAGACGCGAAGGGTAGATTGCTAAAGCCCTCTGAGCCAAAAACCACCAAACAGATAGATTTTAAAGTTGGCGATGGGGTAGAGATTATCGACAATGAAAATGAGACTATATTTAGAGCCAAAAAAACAGGGTTTGTTATTTTTGAAAATGGTGAAATCGATGTTAAAGAGGAGATCTCTTTGCAAGATGTAAACCTCAAAACAGGCTCAATAGATGCGGGGATGGATTCTGACTCAAAGCTTGATATAATGGACGATAATCCAGATTCGGAAGCGATAGGCGACAACATGTCTGTAAGGGCTGCGGTCGTTAATGTAAGAGGGAGTGTTGGCGCAAACGCAACGATAATCGCAAAAGAGGTCTCTATAGGTGGACAGACCCATAAAACATCTAAGATTACGGCTACAAAGGCTCATATAAAAAATCATAAAGGCTACGTTGAGGCGGATGAGGTAGAGATAGATACGCTAGAAGGCGGCGAAGTGGTGGCGAAAAAAGCTACGATAGGTACGGCGATAGGGGCAAAAATAAAAGCGGATATATGTCATATAAAAATTCTGGGCTCCAATAATATCATAAACGCCACAAAGCTAATTGAGATAGAAACGCCGCAAGGGGGAGAGAATAGGCTTTCTATAGAAGCCGCCGCAAATGCCTCGGATATGAAAGCCTTAAATGAGCTGCAAGAAAAAATATCACACCTAGAAAAAAGCATATCTGAAAAAGAGGAATTTGTCACAAAAGAGATGCAAGCTATTGAGGCTCAAACGAAAACGGTAGGAGAGATAAAGGCAAAGATAGAAGAAGAGCGCAAAAAAAATTCACCTCTAGCTAATGTCCTTTTGGCAAAACTAAAACACTTTGCGCTAAATGTTGAAAAAGTAAAGAAAATTGAGAGTGAGCTGGCTGAAGAAAAAGCCGCTCTTCAACTCCTGCTTAGTGAGGTCAACCTTCTTCAGTATAGAGTTTTAGATGCAAAAATCTTGGCTTTGTCTCCTTGGCAGGGATATAATAGCGTCTTATTTAAACTTATTTTTCCGCCTAGAGAGTTTAGCTATAAGATAATAGAGGGTGCAACCATAAAAGAGATAGTCCTCAAAAAAATATCCGATACAGACTACGAGATATCGGCTATTTAACCCCTTTTTGTTAGAATCTTACTTTGATTTTTTGAACAAAAACGGAAAAACTAAATGATAGCGATGCTTGATGGCAAAATAGTTCGCAAAGAGCCAACCCTTTTGTGGCTAAAGGTTGGCGGCGTAACATATGAGGTAAATATCTCAGTTAATTGCTACAATGAACTTGGAAGCGAGGGGGCTGAACTTTTTATTACCCAAATTATCAGAGAAGATGCCAATTTGCTGTATGGTTTTTTGGATAAAAACGAAAAAAAGATGTTTGATAGTCTCATCAAAATAAGCGGCGTAGGGCCAAAAGCGGCGATGGCGATATGCTCAACCTACTCTCCGGCTACTTTTTCAGATATTATCTCAAGGGGTGATGTAAGTAGTTTAAAAAGAGTTGTTGGGATAGGTCCAAAAACTGCCGGTCGGATACTTGTAGAGCTTGGGGGCTTTAGTGTTGATGATACTACTTTTAAAAATAGCGCCGCAAGTGAGGCCGCGATGGCGTTAGAGTCGTTAGGGTTTAAAAAAGAGGAAATTGCAAAGGCGATGCAGGGTCTAAGTGGAAATGATACAGGCAAGCTTGTTAAAGAGGCGTTAAAAAAACTTCAAAGGATTTAGAAATTGAAATTAGCTTTACTTTTTGGCGGAAATAGTTATGAGCATGAAATTAGCATAGTAAGCGCCATAGCGCTTAAAAAAGTTATAAAAAAAGAGCTTTTGTTTATTTTTTTGGACGAGAGTGGGGAGTTTTGGCTAATTGATAGCGCAAATATGAAATCAACATATTTTGCAAAAAAGGAGTACAAAAAAGCAAAACAGCTATATCTTCAAAAAGGTGGATTTTTTACCAAAGGATTATTTGGATTTTCTGAACTTGGCAAAGTATGTGTAATAAATTTAGTGCACGGCGGCGATGGGGAGGATGGACGGCTTGCCTCAATGTTTGATTTTTACGGGGCGCCGTATGTTGGACCAAGGGGTGAGGCTTGCGTGATGAGCTTTAATAAACTCCTTACAAAATCGTTGGCCACTCTTTGCGGTGTTAAAACGCTTGAGTACAAAACCGTATTTAAAAATGAGAGAGAAGCCAAAATAGAGCTGACATACCCCGTAATAGTTAAACCCGCAAGACTTGGAAGCTCAATAGGCGTAAGTGTTGTAAAAAGCGAAAAAGAGCTTGATTATGCATTAGATATCGCTTTTGAATTTGACGATTTGGCGCTTATAGAGCCTTTTGTTGAAAATGTAAAAGAGTTTAATGTCGCCGGCGCAAAAATAAAGGGCGAAATTGTGTATTCTAACATCGAAGAGCCAAAAAAAGATGGCTATCTCGATTTTGAGAAAAAATATATGGATTTTGCTAGAACAGATGAAGTTGGTAGCGCAAACATCGATGAAAATTTAGCGGCAAAACTGAGAGCGGCGTTTGCCTCAATATACAACTTTGGCTTTGATGGAGCTATTATAAGATGCGATTTTTTTGTAATTGATAATGAAGTGTATCTAAATGAGGTAAATCCAATACCTGGTAGCCTTGCCAATTATCTTTTTGCAGATTTTAACGCTTTACTTGATGGGGTAGTGCGCTCCTTGCCACACCAAAGAAGGGTAAAAATTGATTATAAATATATCAATGAGATAAAAAGCGCAAAAGGGAAACTCTAAAGTGGCCCTAAAAACCGTTGAGGCGGGCTCTAAAAGCTTTGATATTGCCTATGATATTGTAAATATTGGTAAAGGGCGCGAGATACTCTTTTTGCATGGTTGGGGTAGCAATAAAGAGGTTATGAAAAGCGCATTTATGAATAAATTTAAGGATTTTACCCTTATTTTTGTCGATATGCCGGGATTTGGGAAAAGCCCAACTGAGTATGTCTTAACAACCGCCGATTATGCCGAGATTATTAAAAAGTTTTTAGAGGCCATTAAGGTTAGTCCATTTGCTATATTTGGACACTCTTTTGGGGGTAAAGTTGCCACCCTTTTAAACCCTCCACTCCTTTGCCTCCTTAGCTCTGCCGGCATTGTTGAGCCAAAGCCACTCAAAGTGCAGGCAAAAATAAAAATTTTTAAACTCTTAAAAAAAGTGTTTGGCGACTTGTTATATAGATTTTTTGCAACCAAAGATGTTAAAGACATGCCAAAAAATATGTATGAGACCCTTAAAAATGTAGTTGACGAAGATTTTTCTAATTATTTTGCTGCGACAAAATCTAAAACGCTTGTGTTTTGGGGAACTAATGATAGAGCCACTTCAATTGCGAGTGGAAAAAAAATAGCCTCCCTTATCCCAAATTCAAGGTTTTACGATTTTGAAGGGGATCACTACTTTTTTTTAAAACACTCCTCGTCTATTGAAAAGATTGTTTTGGATACAATCTCACAAGATTTTAAGTAATATTTTTGAATATATAAATAAGGAGCGCTTATAATTTCAAAAAAATTTATATCTGTATCCACAAAGGTTTATATCCCCCTTGCGGCGCTACTAATTATTGTTATTTTGGTTACGATAGGTATTGGGATAAAAAGTGTCAAGGCGGTTGAGAGTGGCGTATATTCGCAGGTTAAAAATAGGGTAGATCTTTTTTATGAACAAGCCTTGAGCGAAAAAGCATCTGTCGGGATATCAAATGCAATTACCCTTTCATTTAATGATAATTTAAAAAATGCTCTAATTACAAACAATAGAGAGCTTGCAATCAAAACACTCAAAAATATCTCTGCAAAGTTTAAAGAGGATACTAAGTTTAAAAATATTCAAATTCATCTTCACACAAAAGATATTAAATCGTTTGTTCGCTCTTGGAAGCCGGAGGATTATGGGCAAGATTTGAGTGGCTTTAGGGAGACAATCAAAAGTGTGCATGCCACCAAAAAAGCGCTTGCCGCTATTGAGGTTGGAAATAAGGGGTTATCTATGAGGGGTATTGCCCCGATTATGGATGATGCGGGGGAGCTTGTTGGTACTGTTGAGTTTATGCAAGCGTTTATGAGTGTTATTAAGGATGCAAAAAAAGATATTAATGCTTCTACTCTGTTTTTGTTAAAAGATAGCTATGCTCAAATTGCAAAAGATGTAGCAAACAATCCCAAATACAAAAACTTTCTTATAGCTCAAGATGCAAACACCATAGATAAAGAGCTTGTTAGTGAGTTAGAAGGGCTTGATGTTAGTAATATAAAAGATTATTACATTGGGTCTAAATATTTTGTTATCGCACAACCAATAAAAGATTTTAAAGGGGAGGTGATAGGTTATTTAGTGGGGGCGAAAGAGCTTTCACAAGTAAATGCCGCAATTAGCGCCGCCAAAGAGAGCGCTTACTGGCAGGTAGCAATTATGATTATCATCGGTATTATAATGGTTGCGGTGATAGCGTTTGTTATTAGAGTAGCTGTTAAAGCCCCTATATTAGAGCTTCAAAGGATAGCGGAGGATCTAGCGAGTGGCGATGGCGATCTGACAAAATCTTTAAATATAAAAAGTAATGATGAAATTAGCGCTAGCGCCGATGCTATTAACAGATTTATTCAAAAGGTAAGGGGCATTGTTGTTGACGCCAAAAAATCTGCAAGGGAAAATGCCGCTGTTTCAAGCGAGCTATCTTCTACAGCCCTAAATATAGGCAAACGGGCTGAGGAAGAGATGAGGATAGTTAATGCCGCCACTCAAAAAGGGGGAGAGATTAAGAGTGTACTATCGGCATCTATTGAGGAGGCAACGACCACAAAAGAGGAGATAGCAAAAGCAAGAGAAAATTTAGAGAGCGCTAAAAAATCTATCCTCTCTTTGGTTACAAAGGTATCTGATGATGCCGATTCAGAATCGGAACTTGCAGATAAACTTAATAGGTTAAGTAGTGAGGCTGAGCAAGTTAAGTCCATTCTTACTGTAATAGGGGATATTGCAGATCAAACGAATTTACTGGCTCTCAATGCCGCAATAGAGGCGGCAAGAGCTGGAGAGCACGGCAGAGGCTTTGCCGTTGTTGCCGATGAGGTAAGGAAACTCGCTGAGAGAACTCAAAAAAGTTTAACTGAGATAAATGCAACCATAAATACAATAGTTCAATCGATTATGGAAGCAACTGAAGAGATGAATCAAAACTCTGAAGATATAAATAAACTCGCAGAGGTTTCAAAGGGTGTTGGAGAAAGTATCAATACTACCGCTGAAATAATGTTTAAAGCTAGCGAGTATGTCGACAAAATGGCTGAAGATACTATCAAAATAGCCAAAGATACCGAAGAGATAATTAATAAAGTCGATAATATAAATGACTTGTCATCATCAAATACAAGAAGCGTCGAAGAGATAGCCTCTGCCGCAGAGCATCTATACAAGTTAACCGAAGAGTTAACCTCCAAGTTAGATAAATTTAGAACTTAACAACCTCTTTTATACTTCCTAAGGGCTCAACCCCCCTTAGGGCGTTCATAACGGCGATTTGTTCAAAATGAAATTTTAAGGTATCAGGCGCCTTTTGTAAAACCATAGCGATATTATCTGTTTTTAAACGGCAAAAGCTGAGAAAATATGTGACGCTAATTTTGTGATATAATTTTTGGAATATTAGCCAAAAAGGATACGAAATGTACACCGTACAGTTTGAAGCAGATATTCAAAATGGACTTCTGAGGGTGCCGCCGATGTATAAAGAAATATATAGCTCACATGCAAAAGTCACCATAATAGTAGATACTATAGCGCAAAAGATAGATACGCCAAAGCATGATACTCTCAAAAAAACAAAGGGACTTTTGGCTCACCTAAATATAGACCCTATCGCTTATCAATTATCTTGTAGAGATGATAGATGAGTTTTTTGGTTGATACCAATATCCTCATATATCATTTTAATGGAGACGACAAGGCTAGTGAATTTTTGGAAAAAGAGAGCGGAAATTACGCTATTTCATTTGTAACTTTTATAGAACTACTAAGTTTTCCAAATTTAACAGATGATCTATCAAAGCAAATCAGGAGTTTTTTGGACGACTTGGAAGTTATAACGATTGATGAGTTAATTATAGAGAATTGCATAAAAAACAGAAAGCATAGAAAGATAAAATTAGCTGACAATATCATACTATCAACAGCTCAGGCAAGACAAATGGCTCTTGTCACTAGAAATATTGACGACTTCAAAGGGTTTGATATTGTCACCTTGGATCTACACCATCAGTGACAAATTTGATGCAGATAAATTTAGAACCTAACAACCTCTTTTATACTCCCTAAGGGCTCAAACCCCCTTAGGGCATTCATAATGGCGATTTTTTCAAAATGGTTGATATCAGAAATTTGTATATCTCTTTTAACCAAAAAGCCGCTATTTAACAACCTCTCCCTCATTGTCCCCTCTAGCAATGGATGTTTTGGGGTTATCCATTTGTCGTTTAATAAAAAAGCTACATTAGTTATGGTGGTATCTGTCACAAGATTATTTTTTACTATGAGCACATCATCTGCGCCCCCTTTTTTTAAAAAAAGTTCATTAAGCCCATCTCTATCGGTTGATTTTACTTGATATGATATATCTGAAAAGACTACTTTTAGGGTTTTGATTGGTCGCTTGATGTATGGCGCAAACTCTACGCTAACTATTTCGCTATCGTATAGCACCTTACACCTAAATACCCCATTTTTGGGCGGCGATAAAAACGATAAAGAAAACTTTTTGCCGCTACTTTTTTCCATCCGTTTTTCGTGCATATCTATGTTTTGGATAGCGCCATCGATGCACAAAATTGTCTCAAAAAGCAAGGTAAACCTTTTTTATCATCTCTTCATATTCTGCTTTAGCATCGCTATCTATCGTAATTCCCCCGCCACTTTTATATGTGTACCCACTAGACGATTTTTCTATATACCTTATGGCTACAGCGCTTTTTAGCGCTTTTCCATCATACTCTCCAAATATTCCGCAATAAAATCCCCTCTCATAGTTTTCAATTTTTTTTAGTATCTCAACACATTTTCTTTTTGGAGTGCCAGTAATAGAGCCAGCTGGCAAAAGGGAGAAAAGTATATCTCCAAGACGACGCTCGTAATCTTTTTCTAACCTACCGCTTATTTTGGAGATAGTTTGGATTAGCTTTTTACCATTTGCCTTAATAATAATTGGATATCTAAAATTTTCAGCCCTCACTTTAGTCGCTACCATCGATAGATCGTTTCTTAAGAGATCCACCACCATAGTATGCTCTGCTAACTCTTTTTTGTTGTCCATCAAATTTTTTATACTGTTTTTATCGCTAAACTCTGCAGTCCCTTTCATCGGATATGTGCTTATAATCCCATCTTCTATTCTGACAAACTCCTCTGGGGAGCTAACTACAAAAGATCCATCTACAAGGAGTTTAAACTGAGCTTTTGATGCATTAAATATATCCAAAAGGGAGCCAGAAAATTCGATTTTACTCTCACTTGTTAGATTTGCTAAATATATATCACCATTTTTAATATGCTCTTTTAGCGCATCTATTTTTTTGAGGTATTCTTCAAAGGCAATTGGAGTGCACTTTGTAATTATTGGTTTAATTTTTGGTTTTGCTACACTTTTTTCATTGATGCTTATTTTTATGTTGGGTGGCAAATTTTCTTTTTCATATACAAATCCATCCGTTTTATCGTAATTTATACAAAAAACAAACGGTGTTTTAGATTTGCCAAGAGCATTAATTTTTTCTTTCAAATTCATCGGCTATCAGTTTTTCTATTACCGCCATCCTTATAGCAACGCCGTTTCTAACTTGCTCCAATACCTTGCATCTAGGGTCAGCCAAAACCCCATCTGTAATGTCTATGTTTCTATGAACTGGACCTGGGTGGAGTATGATAAGCTCTCTACCCTCTATTAGCTCTTCGGTTATGCAAAAATCAGAGGCATAATCTTTTAGACTTGCGTAGCTAACAGTTTCGTGTCTCTCAGTTTGCGTCCTTAGGCTCATAATCGCATCCACTTTATCTATAACATCTCTTATGTTGTGGGTTTTGGGAAGCTCTATTTTGGGCATAAAATGTGGCGGGGCTACTAAAATTACCTCCATTCCAAAACGACTTAAAAGCTCTATATTTGAATTTGCAACCCTTGAGTTTTTAATGTCGCCTACTATTGCTATTTTTTTCCCTTGTAGTTCACCCAAATTTGATTTTAAAGTAAAAAGATCAAGCAAAGCCTGTGTTGGATGGGCATGCGCTCCATCTCCACCGTTTACTATCGAGCATGAGACATATTTTGAGAGGATTTGCGGCACACCAGCGCTTTTGTGGCGAACAACTATAACGCTAGGCCCCATAACATCTAAATTTGCGGCTGTATCATAAAGAGTCTCACCTTTGCTTGTGGAGCTAGTTCCCACATCCAAATTTACAACATCAAGCCCAAGCCTTTTTGCCGCTACCTCAAACGAGCTTCTTGTCCTTGTGGAATTCTCAAAAAATATATTAATCAAAAGCTTACTAGTGTACTTTTTTTCATCATCTTTTTTTGTCAAAAACTCCTCGGCTCGC
>JAVRLX010000017.1:0-6413 GCA_031960985.1 Campylobacterales bacterium
CCTTCCGCTAATTACAGAGGCGAAAATGAGATGTACATTTTTTTATGATTATGGAATGATAGGCACTTCAAAAATCAATGAAAATACAAGGGCTGGTTATGGTGTTGGACTTGAGTGGTTTTCCCCTCTTGGCCCTATACAAATAATATACGCAAAACCTCTGAATGAGAAAACAGGCGACAAAACATCTAATATAGAGTTTACGATAGGTACGAGATTTTAACTTTTCGTATCTAACCATTTTTTTGTGAATATACGGTATTATACTTACCAATTTTTAGTGTAAATACGGAAGTATAGTGAAAGAAATACTCATAGAACAAAACCCCCATTGGAGTGGTGCTAAAAGTCATTTTGTTAGGCGTAAAAAGTTAGATAAGCTAATAGAGTATCTACCGCTAAGGCAGATTATTACCATTACAGGCATACGCAGATGCGGCAAAAGCACACTTGCTAAAGAGGCGATACAGTATCTAATAGATAGTGGTGTGTCCCCAAAGAATATACTTTTTGTAAATTTAGAGCAGCCGATTTTCCTTGAGTTTAAGCATAATCCAAGCTATTTGGGAAAAATATTAGATGAGTATCAAAAACTCATGTCGCCAACGGGGAAGCTCTTTGTAATATTTGATGAGATACAGTTTTTTGACAACTGGCAGGTGTTTATTAAAAGCAAATACGAAAGCTCTGATATAAAATTTATTATCACAGGCTCCAACTCTTCCATGCTCTATAGTGAGCTAAATACGATGTTGTCTGGTAGAAGTCTTAATATCCATTTGGATACTTTTTCGTTTGCCGAAGTTTTGGACTATTACGGCATAGGCTACAAAAGTGAATTTGAAAGGCTAAAAAACAAGATAGAAATCGCCAGAGTTAAAGATGAGTATTTGAGGTGGGGAGGATTTTATGAGGCGCTCCAAATCAAAGATGAGAGCACAAAAAAAGAGCTTCTTGCAAGCTATGCTAAAAATATTATCTATCAAGATATTATCCCAAGATATGGCATCAGAAATTATGATGTTGTAGAGAGACTATTTTTTTATTTACTATCAAATGTCACCGGCATACTTAACTACACTACGCTATCAAAGATATTTGACATAAGTGATAAGAGTATCAAAGAGTATATCTCTTATTTTGAAGATGTCTTTTTATTTGCCCGTATAGATAGGTATCACGACAAGCCAAAAGAGCAAATCAAATCCACCAAAAAACTCTACGCATTAGACAATGGCTTTTTGCGACTGATAGCAAGTGGTTCACAAAATTTAGGAGCCGCGTTAGAAAATCTAGTCTATTTGCACCTAAAAAATACTAATGAAAAGGTCTATTATCTAAAAGATAGATTCGAAGTTGATTTTTGTGTGCAAAATAGCCTCTATCAAGTCTCATACGATATTAGCGATGAAAAAACTAAAAAGAGAGAATTTGGCGCATTTGAGCATTTTAAAACACCAAACACAAAAGAGTGCACCCTTATTACATTTGATACAAATGAAGAAATAGGTGGTGTTAGAGTGGTTAGCTATGATAACTTTGTGCTTGGGGGATTATAGCTCCTCCGTTTTAAATTGACTGTAGCCTTCATAGAAATAACTAATATCAATACCCTTCATAAACAAGGAGCGATCATCGACTCTATCGGTGAGAGCTTGTTTTAGTAAAACTTTAATTTCCAAATCTTTTACTACGCTTCGCTCCATAGCGCTAAGGTACTCCTCTTTGCCTATTTGACTCCAGTCGATTACCTGATGAAGCGCTTTTTTGAGCATCAAATCTAGCCAAATGCGCATAGCGCGGCCGTTGCCTTCACGAAAAGGGTGGGCAATGTTCATCTCGACATATTTTTCGATAATTTGGTCAAAATTACCTTGTGGCATTTGGTTGATGTGTTGAAGTGAGGCCTCTAAATACATTAGTGGGGCAAAACGGAAGTTTCCTTTGGCGATATTTACATTGCGGATTTTGCCAGCAAAGGGGTAGATATCACCAAACAAATAGGCATGTATAAATGCTAACCCAGCAAATTTACCGACTTCTACTTTGTTAATATCGCCAGAATCAAATAGCTCTTTGGCTTTTTGTTTGCTAATTAGCTCTTCTACTTTCGCTAGTTCAATTTGATCGGTAATACCCAATTTATTTTCTAATATCATTTTGAATTGTTCACATTGCCGCCATTTTGACAATACAAAAGTTTAATCCGCTTCCTTTAAGAAGTAGTTTTAATTTTTCATGGGCTAGATGCATTTTTTTATCAGATTTTATCTCTATACACCCTTTTTTATAGCTTATATCTAATTTTTGTTTGCTTTTGTCTATTGTTAGCGCCTCTGCAATGGAGAGTATGGTTGAAAGCCATTTTATTATCTCTTCATACGGCTTTAGCATATTATAAAACGAGTCTTTTTCAAGGGTTGAAAATTTTTTGCCGTGATATTTGACAATTGATGCAATAACAAGTTTATCGATATGTGTAAAGCCGTAATCGAGATTGTTTAAAATCATATAATAGCTATGGTGTCTGTGGCTATAAAAATTGAGATATACCCCTATATTTAGTAGCTTTGCGGCATTGCTTAGATACCAAAGCCATTTTTCATCTAGTTTATGAACATCTTTTAGGGCAGTAAACAGTTTTTTTGCAGTTTGCGTTAACTGCTTTGCGGCGTATTCGTCGGGGCCAAATCTATCAAGTAAGCTTCTTAGGCTAGGGCTAAAATTTTTTGGGAATTTATTATTTTGATTTCTAAGAAGATCAGCCAAAAATACCCCTTCCCTCACGCCCACACCACTTGCAATCATCTTGTCGGCATTTATCTTATCGATAATATATCTAATAATGAGAGCGCCCTCTCGTATAACATCGTATCTTTCTGGTTTTATTTTGAAGTTTTTGAGTTTGCCGACTTTTGAAGCAATTAGAGCATCAAAAAAATGCAAGTTTTCATATAGTGAAAATTCGAACCCATGAAGCGTATCGACTGGATAATCTGTCATCGCCATTATCGCATTAGATAGAGCCCTATTTGTGCCGCCGATGCCTATTATAGTTTTTGCCTTAAAATGGCTTGGCGCCTTTTCAAGCTCGCTTTTGACAAATTTTATTGCCTCATCTAGTGGTAGATTTTTGTCAAAAACAAGCTCTTTGAGCCTTACCGTCCCTAAATTTAGTGAAATTAAATCCTCTATTTTGCCATTTTTTATCAGCGCCATTTCAGTAGAGCCGCCGCCAATATCAACGGTAATTGCATCCTCAATTTTTAGCATATTTAGCGCCGCCACTGCACCATAATAGGCCTCTTTTGAGCCATCTATCACTTTTATATTTAGACCCGTATCTCTTCTGACTCTAGCTAAAAATTCAGATTTATTTGGAGCATCTCTAACTGCCGATGTTGCCACGCAGAGTATTTTTCTTGCTTTATAGCTATTTGCTATAGATAAAAACTCCTTTATTGCGCTAACGGCTCTCTCCATCGCCTTTGGTTGCAAGGCGCCGCCGTTTTCGTAAGCGCCTTCTGAGATTCTAACTTTTGATTTTATCTCTTTGAGTAGATAAAAGCCAAATCTGCTAGTGCGTTCAAAGACGACCATTCTTGCAGAGTTTGAGCCGATGTCGATAACGGCTGTTATGCGAGCCATCGGTTATTGTTTGTTTTGGAGCTGTTTGAATTTGAATTTAAGTTCTTCTAGCGTTTCTTGCGTATCAGGGTCAAGCTTGATGCAGTCTACAGGGCATACGGCTACACAGGCCGGCTCATCGTAGTGACCTACGCACTCTGTACATCTATCTGGATCGATAATATATATCGGATCGCCTTCGCTTATTGCTTCATTTGGACACTCATCTACGCACGCATCGCATGCTATACATTCTTCTGTTATAAGTAGAGCCATCTTTTACTCGCTTTAATTTGTTATTTTATAATCGAGCGAAGTTATACAAAATCAAAACTTAATGATTCTTATAATTCGGCGGCAGGCTTTGGATAGCAAAACCTATAGCCTCTTCTTCTAACCGTTTCTATAGTTGAGATATCAAGAGGCTTATCCATTTTTTGTCTAATTTGATTAATTGCAACCTCTATAACATTTGGCGTTACAAGCTCAGGCTCCTCCCAAATAGCATCTAATAATTGCTCTTTGCTAACTATTTGATCTCTGTGCCTTGCAAGGTGTGTTAGAACTTCAAAAGGCTTGCCCTTAAGCTCTATCTCCACCCCTTTAAATGTTATCTTCTCTTCATCTGGATCTATCACTAAATCGTCTATTTCAATGATGCTGGTGCCGCCAAATCTAAGCCTTGCCTCTATCCTTGCTACAAGGACATCAAAATCAAAAGGCTTTCTGATATAATCGTCGGCGCCGGCTCTTAAACCCTCTATTTCATCTTCCTTGCCTGTATTGTCTGCAAATAGTATTACAGCCGTTCTGTTGGATTTTTTCTTGATTGTCTCTATCAGCTCCCTGACATCTCCATTGTTCATTAACCAGTTAATGATAACAAGATCGTAGTTTCGTATGCTAATAAAATACATCGCATCTTTGACGCTCTCCGCATCATCCGTTTGATAACCAAGTTCACATAGTCCCTCTGTTATCGTTTTGTTTAGTGCGATTTCGTTTTCAACCACTAAAATTCTCATATACACAGCCCTTTAAAATTTTTTTAAGCGAATTATAGCAGAAATTTTAAACTTTTTATAAGGTTGAGAGAAAATTTTTTAATTGAACCCTTAAAATAGAGTCATAAAAAATGGCTTTGTTTAGATGGTTCAATTTATGAATTTGGGTGCAAAAGGTCGGGTGTAGTAAGATATGGCAAATATTTGGAGTGTGCTATGGCTAAAAAGATAACCATAACTTTGGAAGAGAGTTATATAGAAGAGCTTTCAGAATTTGCAAAAGAGATGGGAAAGAAAAAAACTCAAATAATTAGAGAAGCCTTGCAAGATTATTTTGATGCAAACGCTGTCACAAAAACACTGCAAGAATACAAGCTTGGCAAATTAAAAACTGTATCGCACGATGATGTAAGAGCATTACTTGGCATATAAAATAGAGTATGACCCAAAAGCTGTCAAACAAATTTCAAAGCTTGATAAATCAGTAGCTCAATATATACTCGAAAAAATAGAGGAATTTTGCAAAGAGCCTTCAAAATCCCAAATCAAAAAACTAAAAACACCTTTTGATGGGGCTTACCGTCTAAGGGCTGGTGATTATAGGGTTATTTTTTACACAGATGGCGAGCTGATGCTTATTTCTCGGATAGCGCATAGGAAAGATGTCTATGAGGATTAAGAAAAACTTTTCTCAAAAGCTATTCCCACTTTTGCGTCAGTTCTGATATCTGGTTTTAAAATTTTGATGTTAATTTTTAGAATTTGCGGATTTTTGGATTTAAGGGTGTCGCATACTCTGATAACGGCATCTTCTAACAACCTAAACCTATTTGCATTAAACTCTCGTTTAATTTCGCGGCAAATTTTCATATAATCCAAAAAGCCGTGCTTTTCATAAGAATACTCTATGTTTGCACTTATCTCCACCCTTTGTGGATTAGTTCGCTCGCTTTTTAATATCCCAATTATGCACTCAAACGAAAAATTCTCAATAACAAGGGTCATCATACGACTTTTTTCTCCTCTCCGCTTAGTAGTCTAAGAATGTTTGGGATATGTTTGTAAACTACGATTATCGCTATAATTACAACAGGGGATAAACTTCCTGCGTCAAATACAACTGGAATAGGGAGATAAAAAGAAATAAGAAGTCCAACGAGCCCTATGAGCGATGAAAGTGATGAGATTTTGAGCAGTTTTGCCGCCGCAAACCAACATGCAAAAGCTACAAGGGAGTTAAGGGGGGCTAAAAAAATGAGCGCTCCAAACGCTGTGGCCACACCCTTGCCGCCCTCAAATCCCAAATACGGACTAAAGCAGTGCCCTACTACGGAAAGAACCGCCATTGCCCACAGTACGGAGATATCTAGTTTGAAGATAAACGCCGCAATAGCTAGAGGGATAACTGCTTTTAGCGCATCTGCCGCTAGCGTCATTGCGCCTAGTTTTTTGGCTAGGACTGGGTCTTTTTCTTTTACAACCCTAAGTACATTGGTAGCCCCTATACTTTTGCTGCCAGCATCTCTGATGTCAACGCCAGCAAACTGTTTGGCAAACACAACGCCAAATGGGATAGCGCCAATGAGATATGAAATAAAATAAAAAATAACATTTATATTCGTAAGAGCTTCCATTAATCCATCCATTTTTCATTTGGTAACTTAGTTTTAAATAGGCAAGGGTAACACCATTTTTGTTACAACATCTTTAAGCAAGGGGTAAATACAATCAAATTTTAGATTAATTATGGAAATAATGGATGGATAAAAGAGAAGAGATTTT
>JAVRLX010000017.1:6513-19832 GCA_031960985.1 Campylobacterales bacterium
GGTAACTTAGTTTTAAATAGGCAAGGGTAACACCATTTTTGTTACAACATCTTTAAGCAAGGGGTAAATACAATCAAATTTTAGATTAATTATGGAAATAATGGATGGATAAAAGAGAAGAGATTTTAAAATTAAAAGAAGAGTTGAGCGTTCTTATTGCGGCGCACTATTATCAGAGAGATGAAGTGTTTGAGATAGCCGACATCACTGGAGATAGCTTGGAGCTTGCTAGAAGGTGCAAGGAATCAGATAAAAAGATAGTTGTATTTTGCGGTGTTGGTTTTATGGGGCAAAGCGTGAAGATATTAAGCCCCGAAAAAAAAGTGTATATGCCTCGGATTGCATGTTGCTCAATGGCTAGAATGATAGATAGCGTTTATTTTGATGAGACGGTTGCCAAAATGGAAGCGGCGGGAATAAAAAAAGAGGATATTTTTCCTGTGACATATATTAATTCAAACGCCGATGTGAAGGCAAAGGTAGCCGAAATGGGGGGAGTGGTATGCACAAGCTCCAGCGCTGATACTATTATCAGATATGCCTTAAAAAGCGGTAAAAAAATCCTTTTTGTCCCGGATAGATGCCTTGGAGTAAATACCGCAAACAAAATGGGGCTCAAATCATGCGTAATTGGAGATGGACAAAATATGGCGGAGTGTGACGTCATTTGCTACGATGGTTTTTGCTCAATTCATCAGCTCTTTTGTGTCGAGGATATAGAATTTTACCGCTCAAAATATCCAGGTATTTTAATAGCTGTGCATCCAGAGTGCACTCCAGAGGTTGTGGCAAAAGCAGATTTTGTTGGCTCTACTTCGCAAATTTTAAAATATGTAAGAGGTTTAGATCCAGAGCAAAAAGTGGCGGTTGGGACTGAGTTTAATCTCGTAAATAGGCTCAGAGATAAAAATACCTATGTTTTATCCTCTACAAAGCCAGAGTGTCCGACGATGAATGAGACTACCCTTGAAGATGTGTACAATTTGCTTGTTGCAATCAAAAATAATGAGCCTTATAATGAGATAGTTTTGGATGAAGATATTAGGATTAAGGCAAAATCTGCGCTTGATAAAATGCTGGAAATAACGAAGTGACAAAAGAAGAGTTTGTAAAAAATGCCCTCTATGAGGATATTGGTAGGGGGGATTTGTTTGAGCGAACTATCGCTTTCGCCCCTTTTGAAGCGTCGGTTATCTCGAAAGACGAAGGTGTTTTTGCTGGCAGGGAGTATGCAGAGGCGTTATTTTCTTTTTTTGAGCTAAAGTACGAGTTTTTAGTAAGTGACGGCGAAAAAATAACGAAAGGGCAAAAACTCCTCTCTTTAAGAGGCAAAAATACGGATATTCTAAAGCTGGAGCGCACACTTTTAAATATACTTCAACATGCAAGCGGTATAGCCTCAAATGCTCGCATCTTTGCTGATTTGGGAGAAAAATACGGTGTATTGGCGCTTGATACAAGAAAAACAAGACCTGGAATGAGGGTGTTTGAAAAATATGCGGCAAGGGTCGGCGGCGTCAAAAACCATAGATTTGGGCTTGATGATGCGCTGATGATAAAAGATACACATTTGGGGGCGATAGATAATCTGGCGGAGTATATAAAAAATGCACAAAAAAATCTGCCGTTTACCACCAAAATAGAGTTGGAGTGTGAAAGCGTAGAAGCGGCAAAAGAGGCTATTTGTCTTGGGGTTGATATTGTAATGTGCGACAATATGCAGCCATCAGATGTTGCAATCGTGGTGGACTACAAAAACAAAGTAAATAGCAAAATTTTGGTAGAATGTAGCGGAAATATAGGGGTAGAAAACTTCAAAGAGTATGCAAAAACAGGTGTGGATGCCATAAGTATCGGCAAGATAATTCATCAGGCGGTATGGCTTGATTTTTCTATGAAAGGGGCCTGTTTATGAAAGTCTTATTTGTAAGGCATGCGTTAGCGCTTAGCCGTGCGAGCTGGTTAAAAGACGATATGAAAAGACCACTTAGCGACAAAGGCATCATAACCGCCAAAAAGCTTTTTAAAGAGTTTGGCAAAATATATAACACTTTGGATGTTATTTTTTGTTCAGAGGCGCTCAGGGCAAAAGAGAGCGCGCAGATACTCTCAAAGAGTTTTAAGGGGGCAAAAATATTACAAACTTCGCTTTTAAACCCCGGAGCCTCTTTTGGTAATTTTAAAGCTCTTTTTTCGGATTTGTCATACGAGCGTGTCGCCGTTGTTGGACATGAGCCTGATTTTTCACATATTATTTCAGCTTTGGCGTCACCCGGCGCAAACTTGGCGATTGATATAAAAAAAGCCTCACTAATAGAGGTGGATATAGACGAAGAGTTTAGGGGTGTTTTAAAAGCTGTTATTCCCCCTAAAATATTTGTTTAAAGTTGGATAAGTAGTTGGCTGACGATAAGGAGTCTCGAACCGAAGAGCCCACGGGCAAGCGTATTGCGGACGCTAGGGCTGAAGGAAATGTTCCAAAAAGTAACGATACAGCCGCTTGGATTAGTATGCTTGTCGCTATTCCTACTGTTATTTTTCTATTTGGTTTTGCGGCTGAAAATGTACAGAGACTGTATCATTTCTACGCCTCTTTGATAGGAAGAGAGCTTACAAAACAAGTTCTTATAGAGATAACGATAGTTACGATGAAGTATGTGACTCTTGCCGCCATGCCGATAATAGCTACTATTATGGTTGCCGGTATTATCGCTAATGTGGCTCAATTTGGGTTTAATTTTACAACAAAGCCATTGGCGTTTAAATTGGACAAACTAAATCCGATAAACGGCTTAAAAAATTTAATTTCGATTGCCAAAATAGTAGAGGGTCTTAAAATGACCGTCAAGAGCTTTGCGGCTTTTGGCGTGGGGTACTACTATTTTTTGGGATATGTAAAAGAGCTTCCGACTGTTTCACTTTTTAGCTTGGGCGCACAAATATCGTGGCTTGTGGATAAGGCGATACAGATTGCGCTTATTATGCTCGGTGTGTTTTTTATTTTTGCCGCTATTGACCTTTTTTGGACAAGGTATCAGTATTTTAAAAATCTCAAAATGACCAAGCAAGAGGTAAAAGATGAGTTTAAAAACCAAGAGGGAAACCCTGAGGTAAAGAGCAAAATACGCTCAATACAGTTTCAAATGCACAAAAAAAGAATGATGGCCGCAATTCCGACGGCTAGTGTAGTAGTTACAAACCCTACCCACTATGCTGTTGCCATCAAATACAAAGCAGAGGATGGCGACAGAGCGCCAAAAGTTGTAGCAAGCGGCGTAGACAATGTGGCTTTTAAAATAAAAGAGATAGCTCTTGAACATAATATTCCAATAGTTGAAAATCCACCGCTTGCAAGAGAATTGTACAAAAAAGTAAAGCCTGATGAGTTTATACCGGATACACTGTATCAAGCGGTTGCTGAAGTGCTTGTGTTTGTCATGAGGCTAAACTCCAAAAAATAAGCCCTTGTCTGATAAAATCTATACAAAATTGAGAGGTTTTATTTTGCAAGAAGCCTTTAGCTTAATACAAAAATCAAATTCGATAGTTTTTGCCACACACATAAATCCAGACGCTGATACGCTTGGCTCTGCCCTTGGACTTATGCACTCCCTATCTCATACAAACAAAGTATTTACTCTTTACAATACAGGATCTGCCCCTGCCTCTCTCAACTTTTTACCTGGAATTGAAAAACTAACTAATGAATTTCCCACAAACGCTGAGCTTGTAATAGCGTTTGACTGTGGAGATAAAAGTAGGCTTGGGCTAAAAGAGGGCAATTATAAAATTATCAACATAGATCACCACGCTTCAAATCCACTTTACGGCGATAAAAATATCGTAGATCCTACGGCGGCGAGTACGGCTAGCGTAGTTTTGGAGTTTTTGCGAGCGATAGGTCTTGCTCCAACTAAAGAGGCGGCGATTTGTCTTTATGCGGCTCTTGCTAGCGACACCGGGTTTTTTAAATACGATAGCGTTGATAAAAGAGCTTTTTTGGACGCCGCTTATTTGGTGGAGTGTGGAGCGGATCCATCCGCAATAGCAGTTGCAATGACGGAGCGGGAGCCGCTTTCAAAAATTAGGCTTCAAGCAGATATTCTATCTACATTGAGGCTTGAAGCAGGCGGCAAAATGGCTTGTCTTTTTATGACTGATGGTATGCTAAAAAAAGCAGGAGCAAAGCAAGACGAAGCAGATGGCGTTGCTGAGATGGCTAGAAGCATTGATGGCGTAGATATAAGTCTGTTTTTAAGAGAGCAAGAGGATGGATATATTAGAGGTTCATTGCGTAGCAAATATGAAATAGATGTAAATAAAATAGCAAAACTATTCGGCGGCGGTGGACATATTAAGGCGGCCGGTTTTACGGTCAAAAAAGAAAAAGAGTTTTTAGCGCAAGTTGAAGAGATAATAAAACAAGTAGAACAATCAATAGGGAATATAAAATAATGAGAAGAAAAAACGGCGAACTTGTATGGATAGTGGCTATTTTAGCGCTTTTTATCGGCGTGGGCGTTTTTGTCTATTTTTCCCCTTATTTTGAGAGAGAATCACCGACTACCGATCTAAAAACGCCTATATATTGGAATTTTAAAACGCCTCTTAAGGTTGCGTTAAAAGACAATGTTTCCCTTGGTAAATACAAAATAGAAGTTGAAGAAAAAGGCAAGACAACAACTCTTGCAGATGGGGAAGCGGCAAAAGGGCAAAAAGAGTTAAACCTAACTTTGACATATCCAAAAAACGCATTTTTGCCCACAAGCTCTGACGCCAAAATAATTATAGAGGCAAGCGATAGAAGTCTTTGGAATTTTTTTGGACCTAATAAGTTAAAAACAGAGGTTAAAGTAGTTTGCGATATTACGCCGCCCGTTACATCCATTATATCTAGCTCTTATAGTATAGCAAAAGGTGGAAGCGCTACGGTTGTTTTTGAGGCGAGAGATGAAAATCTAGATAAAGTATATGTAAAAACTGCAGCTGGCAGAATATTTAAAGCGCAACCGTTTGTCAAAAAGGGTTTTTATATTGCTTTGGTGGCGTGGGATCTAAAAGATAATAATTTTTCAGCGTCCGTGGCGGCTATTGACAAAGCGGGTAATGAAAGCGTTGCGCCTATCGGATTTTTCCAAAAAAATGTAGTTTATAAAGATACAAAACTAGTGTTAAAAGACGACTTTTTAAATCAAAAAATAATGGAGCTCTCTGCTAGTATGAATGCGACAAATAAAACAACGCCGCTTGATCGATTTTTGTTTGTCAATAACACCTTGCGCACAGAAAATGAAAAGTTAATTAGCAAAATAACGAGCAGAGTTGGTGATAATTTGGTGGAAGGTTTTTTTACGGAACCTTTTTTGCCTATCAAAAATGCGTCTGTTGTGGGAAGCTTTGGAGATCATAGGAGTTATTATCTAGGTTCTGAAGTTATTAGCGAGTCGTATCATAAAGGATTAGATTTTGCTAGCGTTAAAGAGGATACGATAGTAGCTCCAAATAACGGCGTTGTTATATTTGCCGCTCCAAACGGAATTTACGGGAATATGTTGATTGTGTATCACGGATTAGGGCTGTTTACTTTGTATGGGCATTGTAGTTCGTTTCTTGCCAAAGAGGGGGAGCTTGTGAGCAAGGGGCAACCCATAGCCAAAACAGGAATGACAGGGCTTGCATTTGGAGATCATCTGCATTATGGAGTTTTGGTGCAAGGCGTCGAGGTTCGGCCACTGGAGTGGCTTGATCCCAATTGGATAAAGCTAAATGTAACAAAAGTCATTGAAGACGCAAAAACTATTATTGCGGGTAGGAAATAATGAAAGTCAAACAAAAAAGTATAAGAGTTTTTGAGATTGAGTGTGAAAGCCTACCGGAATTTGAAGCGTATCTAGACAAAAACGGAATTCTTTTAAACGGCTTTTTGCTTCTTTTGAAAGGGGATACAAAAGGTCTTTTTGCCAAAGAGTGCAAGAAGAGAAAACTTTGTTATGCCTCTGTGGGTGAATGCGATGAGGGCGCTCTTATTAATAAAAAAGAGGGCGCTGAAGTCTTGCCTAATTTGGAGATTGTAAAAGCCAAGCCCGAGAAGCAAATTATTGAGGGCGTAGCTAAAAAACCACTGCTAGAGGTTGATAAAAATGATGGAATTAAAGAGCCGATAAAAACCGTAGTGGTTTTAAAAAATCTTAGGAGCGGCGAAGATATAAATACAGATGCCGATGTGACCATAGTTGGGCGCATAAACAGTGGCGCAAAAGTAAAAACAAGCGGCAATGCGACGATTTTGGATGTGGTAGATGGCGATGTGGAAGCTTGGGGCGAGTATCTGGTGATTAAAAGTATAGGCAAGGGCGCCGTAAGTTTTAGGGGTGAGAGAATAAAAAAAGAGCAATTAGATGGGAAGACGAAACTCGTAACATTTGATGGTAAGCTCTGTTTGAGGGATATATAGTGAAACAGACTACAATAGCAAAAGAGGTGGAGCTCTCCGGTATAGGACTGCATAAAGCCGTTGTTGTTAAGCTCCGTCTGGAACCGCAAGAGGCAGGCAGCGGCATAGTTTTTTATAGAGAGGACGCCGCAAAGACGATAGAGCTAAAGCCTGAAAATGTGGTGGATACCAAAATGGCGACCGTCATAGGCAAAGACGGGGTCGTTATATCTACGATAGAGCATTTAATGTCTGCTATATCTGCAAGTGGAATTGATAATTTGCGAATAGTAATAGATAACGATGAGGTGCCGATAATGGAGGGCTCGTCTGCCGCATTTTGTATGCTTCTTGAGGAGGCTGGAATAAAAGAGCTAAATGCGGCAAAAAAAACGCTTGTAGTAAAAAAGGCGGTAGAGGTGCGAGAAGGGGATAAGTTTGTTAGACTCTCTCCGGCCGATGAGTGTAAATATAGCTATGAAATTAAGTTTGACCATCCGATGATACAAGTGCAAAAATACGAATTTGTATTTACGAGAGAAAATTATAAAAACGAGATTGGCAGAGCTAGAACATTTGGGTTTTTAAAAGAGGTTCAATATCTTCGCTCCATCGGTCTTGCAAAGGGTGGTAGTCTTGAAAATGCGATTGTTTTAGATGAACATAGAATATTAAATCCGGAAGGGCTAAGGTTTGACGACGAGTTTGTCCGTCATAAAATTTTAGATGCAATAGGGGATATGACACTTTTGGGTTTTCACTTTATCGGTCACTATGAAGCAAGCGCTGGAAGCCATAAGCTAAACCATCTATTAACCAAAAAGCTACTTGAAAGCGCTGAAAATTATGAAATTGTAGAGCTTAGCTTTGATGCGGAAGATGAAAGAGAAGCTGTTTTGGAGACGGTAAAGGCTTGATACGATTTTTGTTTTTGACGGTTTCATCTCCGTTTTTGCTCGGTGTTTACGAAGGCGGAGCGCTAGTAAAAAAGTATGAAGCGAGCGGAAAAGCAAGCGATGTGCTACCTTTAATGATAGATGAGGCTATAAAAGAGTTTGCGCCAGATGAGATATATTATACGAATGGACCCGGAAATCATATGTCTCTAAAAATAGCGTATGTTTGTCTAAAAGCGCTTTGTATTATCAAAAAAATACCGCTTTACGGGGTGTCGCCATTTTTGTTTAATAATAATTCACCCATAAAAGCTTTCGGAAATAGTTATTTTGTATCAACTCTTGGTAAAATAACATTAAAGACAAGAGAGGAGGAGATAAATCTTTTGTCTGTGACTTTGCCGGGTAGCGTAGAATTTGAACAGTTAAAAGGCTCATCTAAGCCCCTGTTTTTGCTCCCGCCAGTTTAAAAGTAAGGATGTAGAAATTGTTTTTTTCGGTACCTGCAACAAGCGCAAATATGGGACCTGGGTTTGATACCCTCGGCGTCGCCTTATCATTGAGAAATGAAGTGGACATCAAACGCTCTAAATTTTTTAGCGTATCGATACGAGGGGAGGGCAAAAATAGCGTCCGGATGAAAAGCGGTAATATTTTTGTCAATATTTTTAACGAGCAGTATAAAAATATAACAGGCAAAAAAGAGAGTTTTAGATTTGAGTTTGTAAACAATATACCAATTTCAAGGGGACTTGGCAGCTCATCGGCGACAATAGTAACCGCCGTAAAGGCGGCCTATGAGATGGCAGGGGTAGAAATATCAAAAGAAAAAGTGCTCAATATTGCTGTAACATACGAATCCCATCCGGATAATATTACCCCTGCCGTATATGGCGGCTTTAATGTGGCGGTTGTGGAAGATGCCAGAGTTTTTAGCGTTAAAAAAGAGATGCCAAACACCCTTAAAGCGGTTGTTGTAATACCAAATGTGCATATGTCGACCAATCATTCAAGGGGCGCTTTGCCAAAAAAATATACCAAAGAGGATGCCATCTACAACCTATCGCGATCATCGCTTCTGACAGCGCTACTATTTTCCGGAAATTACGATATGCTTCGCATTGCCTCAAAAGACAAGTTTCATCAAGATGTAAGAATGAAAAATTTGCCGGAGCTTTTTGAGGTGCAAAGAATCGCTCTTGAAAATGGAGCGCTTATGAGCACATTATCTGGTAGTGGTTCATCTTTTTTTAGTATGGTGTATGCCGATGACGCAGATAGGCTAAAAAGGATATTTGAATCCTCTTTTGGATTTTTTAGAGTTGAGATTTTTGACTTTGATAATGACGGACTTATTTGTCAAAAAAGCTAAAAAGCAAAACTTTGGTAGAATTCTTAAAATAGTATGAACAAACATAATCCCGTTAGAATGTGTATCGTCTGCAGAAAGCGCTTTTTACAGCGCGAATTAAAAAGATTTCAATACATAAACGGGAGCTTGCAAGAATTTACGAAGTCAGGTAGAAGTTTTTATTTGTGTACAGAGTGTATTGATTCAAAACAACTTACAAAAAGATTATCTTCGTTTTTAAAAATTCCAAAAACCGACGCCGAGACGATTTGTAAGAGATTAAAGGAGACCATTTTTGATGGACAATAGGGTAAAAATAAAAGAGATTGCTGATGAGCTTGGAATAAAACCAAAAGAGGTTTTAGATATATGCGCAGAGTTTAAGATAGAAGCAAAGAACCACTCCAGCGCAATAACTATGGAAGACGCCGAAAAAGTGATGAACTTTTTTATGAAGGGTGAGAGACCGGCAGGATTTGAGGCTTTAAAAAAAGAGCCAAAGCCGGCTGTTGAGCAAAAAAAGCCAGATGTAAAATCGGAAAAACCTAAAACAAAAGAGTCAGTAAAAGAAAAAACAGCAGAGACCCAGCCAAAAACAATTACTCAGCCGCCTAGAGAGAGAAAAAACTTTGAGATTATCAAAAAAGCAAATCCCAAACCAACTAAGCCTGAAGTAAAAAAAGAAGAACCCAAAAAAGAAGAACCCAAAAAAGAAGAACCAAAAAAACAAGAGGCAAAGCAAAAAGAGACGCAACAACCAAAAAAACCAAAACCGCAACCTGCGCAAACTCCAAAAAAACCGGAAGCTATAAAAATTAACTTAGATAGAGAGTTTACTGAAAAAGACGAAGATAACGATGATTTGGTGGTTTTGCCAGATTTTTCAGTACAAGATAAATTTTTCGAAGATGAAGAGAAGCCTATTCCTACCAAGACAGCGATCATAGAGAACCAAAAAGCAAAAGTCGCCGTTAAAAAGCCGCAACCGAAGATAAATATGCAAAATATGGCAAAACCGCAAAAAAAGAAAAAATTTAGGCCAAAACCTGAAGATACAAAAGAAGAGAGAGTGACTGAAATAGAAGTGCATGAAGACATTAGGGTTTATGAGTTTGCGGAAAAAATCAACAAACCTCTTGGAGAGGTAATTAAGGCGATATTTAATCTAGGGCTAATGAAGACCAAGAATGACTTTATGGATAATGACCTAATAGAAATTCTTGCCGAAGAGTTTGGTATTAGCGTTAAAATCTCAAATGCGCTAGAAGAGTTTGACTATCTAAAAGAGTATGAAGAGCAAGATGCGCATGAAGGTGAAGAGAGAGCGCCGATAGTTACTATCATGGGTCACGTAGATCACGGCAAAACTACCCTTCTTGACAAAATCAGAAATACAAAAGTTGCAGACAAAGAAGCTGGCGGTATCACACAACACATCGGCGCGTATATGGTAGAAAAAAACGGACACAAAATAACATTCCTAGACACTCCAGGCCATGAGGCGTTTACCCATATGAGGGCTAGAGGCGCGCAAGTTACCGATATTGCCATTATCGTTGTTGCCGCCGATGATGGTGTTATGCCACAAACAAAAGAGGCGATTAGTCATATTAAAGACGCAAAAGTTCCTTTTATAGTTGCGGTAAATAAGATAGATAAACCATCAGCAAATCCTGATTTTGTAAAAACTCAGCTTTCAGAGATGGGTATAACTCCTATAGAGTGGGGTGGCGAATATGAGTTTGTCCATATTTCGGCAAAAACAGGTGAGGGGCTCGATAAGCTTCTTGATACAATACTTCTGCAAGCGGAAATTATGGAGCTAAAGGCCAGTCCAAAGAAAAACGCAAAAGCTATAGTGGTTGAAGCCTCTTTGGAAAAAGGGAGGGGCCCGGTTGCTACTGTGTTAGTTCAAGATGGTACGCTAAAAGTCGGGGATACAGTAGTCGTAGGTCAAAACTACGGAAAAATCAGAGCTATAATCGATGATATGGGTAAAAATTTAAAATCTCTAGCTCCATCCGAGCCTGGACAGATATTGGGTCTTGATGGCGTCCCAAGCGCAGGTGATGTGCTTGTTGCGGTAGCAAATGAGAAGATAGCTAAAGAGTACGCTGAAAATATCAAAGAGCATCAAAGACAAAGGGAGCTATCCAAAACTACAAAAGCTACTTTTGACGATTTGCATCACCTTATTAAAGAGGGCAAATTAAAGCGACTAAATATCATCTTAAAAGCCGATGTTCAAGGAAGTCTTGAAGCTATAAAAGCAAGCCTTGAGAAGGTAAGAAACGAAGAGGTAAAAGTCCATCTTGTTCACTCTGCGGTCGGCGGTATAACGGAGAGTGACGTAGAGCTGGCAAAGGCGGGCGAAAATACGATTATAATAGGCTTTAATGTGAGACCTAATGTCGCTATAAAAGACAAAGCCGATAATTACGGGGTAGAAATCAGAAGCTACTCGGTTATTTTTGAACTTATAGACGATATTAAGGCGCTTGTTGGAGAGATGCTCTCGCCGATAAAAGAGCTTGTTTCCGTAGGAAAAGCAGAGGTTAGAAATCTATTTACCGTTGGCAAAAATCTTGTAATTGCTGGATGTATGGTTACCGATGGAGTTGTGGCAAGAGGCGCTGAGGTAAAAATCCATAGAAACGGCACAGTTGTATATGAGGGTAAAATCAGCTCTCTAAAACGCTTTAAAGATGATGTTAGGGAGGTAAAAGCCGGCTTTGAGTGTGGTATAGTCGTTGACGGCTTTAATGAGTTTAAAGAAAATGATATTATAGAAACTTTCAAAACGGTTACAAAAGCCGCCGTATTCGAGCAAAGCGCGGAATAGTAGATGTCGCAAAAAAGCATCAGAGTTTTAAGGGCGGAGTCGATCCTTACAGAGCTAATCGGAGAAGCCATAGGAAGTCTTGGCAACGAAGAGTTAAATGGGCTTAGCGTGGTCAAAGTAGAGAGTTCCAGAGGGCTTTCAGACGCTGCTGTTTATATACTTGACGAGGGGTTTTCAGATAGCGATAAAAAAAGAATTCTATCTGGACTTAAAAAAAGCTCATCATATATAGCGAGATATTGCACCGCCACCGATGCGATTTCAAAAATGCCAAAATTAGCATACAAATTTGACGACTCTTTGGAAAAAGAGAGAAGGCTTGAAGAGATTTTGAGCGGTAAAAAATAAGTTAAAAAAGAGCAATAAATGGATAGAGAGAGCGAAATAAGAAAAATAGTTGAGAGCTTTGGCGCCACCCTATATGATATAGAGCTTATAAAAAGCGGCGAGGATGCCCATATTTTTAGAGTCTCCATCCAAAAAGAGGGCGGCGTAGATCTTGATATTTGCGCCGATATAAACGCTGTATTGTCCCCTTATTTGGATACAAACCCTCCGGTAAAGGATAAATATTATTTGGAAGTTGGTTCTCCAGGTATCGAGAGAAGCCTTAAAAAACCGGAGCATTTTGCAAAATCCATTGGAGAGCTCGTAAAAGTAAAACTAAAAGACGGCGCCAAGCTTAAGGGAAAACTCCTATCAGCAAGCGGTGAAGGCTGTGAAATAGAGTGTGAAGACGGTATTGCCAAACTCTCCTTTGACGATATATCAAAAGCTAGAACATATTTTGAGTGGAAATAGATACTAAATTTCTTGAGCTTGCCTGTAAAAAGGGGTGGGAATACCAAGGGATTACATATCCAAATCCTGCGGTAGGGTGCGTAGTAGTCAAAAATGATCTTCTTGTATCTTGCGAAGCGCACAAACAGGCAGGGCTTGCGCACGCTGAAGTAGAAGCTCTAAAGTCTGCCTTTTTTGTTTTGTCGACAAATACTAATGAGAAAGAAAAACTTTCAACTCTTCAAAGCCCACACGAAATCCATGAGTTTTTAAAAACCAATGCCAAAGATTTATTTAGAGAGTGCGACATATATGTAACCTTAGAGCCTTGCTCGCACGAGGGTCGCACCCCATCTTGCGCCATGCTTTTGTCACACCTCAAGCCTAAAAGGGTTATTGTAGGGGCGCTAGAGCAAAATAGTAAAGCCGCAGGTGGGGTAAAAATATTAGCGCAAAATGGCGTAGATGTCGTTGTTTTAAAAAATGAAGCTTGCGATGAGCTAGTGGAGCCATTTTTTAGGTGGCAAAACGGTGGCAATTTTACATTTTTTAAGATGGCGCTAACAATGAATGGTAGGATTGGTGGTGGAAAAATAAGTTGCGATGAGTCGTTTAAGCTTGTTCATAAATTAAGAGATAAAATAGATTTGCTGGCAATAGGGGGAAATACGGTAAGGGGGGATAGACCGACGCTAGATGCAAGATTGGTTGGCGGCAGGGCTCCAGATGTATTTATATACTCAAAAAATAAAAAGTTTGACAAAACTATCCCTCTCTTTAAAGTTGATAACAGAAAAGTTATGATATCGGATAGCCTCGATGATATAAGAGATTACAATTTTGTAATGATAGAGGGGGGCGCTAAAATGTTAGCTGCTACAAAAGAGATAACAAGCCATTATCTGTTTTTTATATCCCCACAAATATCAGGCAGTTGTGATTTAAATTTGCTTGATTTAAGGTTTAAAATCTTACACTCTCAAAGAATTGATACAGATTTGCTTATATGGGCAAAAA
>JAVRLX010000017.1:19932-29192 GCA_031960985.1 Campylobacterales bacterium
ACAAGCCATTATCTGTTTTTTATATCCCCACAAATATCAGGCAGTTGTGATTTAAATTTGCTTGATTTAAGGTTTAAAATCTTACACTCTCAAAGAATTGATACAGATTTGCTTATATGGGCAAAAAAGGAGTAAATAATATGGGCAGTGACGACAAAAAAACAAAAAAGTTGGATAAAAAAGCTTACGAAGATGAGCTTGTACAGCTTCAAATAGAGCTTGTAAAGCTTCAAAACTGGGTAAAAGATAAAAATAAGCGTTTACTTATTTTATTTGAGGGGCGGGATACCGCAGGTAAAGGTGGGCTTATTAAAACAATCACTCAGCATCTAAATCCTAGGGGCGCAAGGGTGGTAGCGCTTGGCAAGCCAAGTGATGTAGAGATGAATAGCTGGTATTTTCAGCGCTATGTTCCACATCTTCCAAATCCGGGTGAAATAGTACTTTTCGATAGGAGTTGGTACAATAGGGCTGGCGTTGAAAAGGTGATGGGTTTTTGCACCAAAGAGCAGTATCAAAGGTTTATGAGACAAGTTCCGATGTTTGAGCAGATGCTTGTAGATGATGGCATTATATTTTTTAAATATTATCTATCGATTACGAAAGAGACACAAGCAAAAAGATTTGCCTCAAGACGAGAGGACCCACTCAAAAAATGGAAAATAAGCCCTATAGATGAGCTTGCACAAGAGAAATTTGATGAATATACAAAAGCAAAAGAGGAGATGTTTGCTCGTACCCACACCCCATATACCCCTTGGATGGTGGTCGATGCAAACAATAAAAAAATAGCGCGATTAAATGTTATAAAAGATATTTTGCTTCATATCGAATATGATGGCAAAGAGGATTGCAAAGTATCACTTATGACAGATCCAAATGTAATGCTCATATATAGCAGGCTTGTCCAAAATTTGCATGACTAAAACCATTTTTGTGACCGCCACTGGTACAAATGTGGGTAAAACTTACACTGTTTTAAAGCTAATGGAACTGTTTGCCGCAAAGGGTTTGCGGGCAGTTCCTTTTAAGCCGATAGAAACAGGCGCCAAAGACTCTCCTGCTGACGCTTTAACACTTCTTCAAAAATACAAAGAGCTTTATAACGATAGCGTCCTTACTACAAGCGATGTATGCGTATACAGTTTTGCTCTCCCCGCGGCTCCATATGTAGCGGCAAATGGCAAAAAAATTGAGCCATCTCTTATCAAAGAAAGACTCGGATATCTAAAAAGCATTGCAGATGTTGTTTTGATTGAAGGGGCAGGAGGGCTTTTTGTTCCAATTGACCTTAATTATTTTATGATAGATTTGGCCAAAGAACTTGCCGATTTGGCGCTGCTTGTATCACACACCAAACTTGGGTGCATTAATGATGTGGTTCTTTCTACAAAAGCCCTTCAAAATGCCGAGATCCCTTATGAAGTTATTTTTAATAGACAAGGCGAGGATGAGTTTGATTTGATAAGTAGGCCATTTTTTGAAGATTATTTTGGTAAAACGCTAGAAATTAAAGATTTAGCCTCTATTTTGTGAATTTTATGAAAAAACTTCTGTTTTTACTCCTTCCATTTGTTTTATTTGCAGTAGATATTAAGTTTGCAGTCTCCTCATCCATTAGCAACGCTCAAAAAGAGTATTTTGTAAAAATAGCCGATGCGATAGATGAGGAGCTTGGGATAAAACTAATCAGGAATTTGGATAGCAAGCTATATGAAGATGAAGCGGCGCTTTATGGCGTCAAAAATGGACTTATTAAATTTGCCGTAGTAAAAAAGGGGCTATTTAAAGAGCTTGGGCTTTTGGAAGACGGTGAATATGGATTTGAAAAGATTGATTTGGATGATGACCTCATCCTTGTGGCACAAAGCCGCTACTTTGATTTGATAGCCAAAAACAAAAAAGAAGCCCTTTTAAAACGGCTAAAAAAGATTAAAAAAGAAAAGGTAGAATTTTAAAAAATTAAAATTAGGGCAACAAATTGATCATAGATAACAAAAATTCAAATCCAAAACTATATGAATGGTTTGAAGATTGATGGAGCTTACACTTGCATTGATTTTTACAGTAGAATTTCGCAAAGTTGAAGATTACTTATGATTACGAAATAATGAGCTAAGCAAATAAGGTATAAAAGCGATATTTGCTAAAATCGGTACAAAAACAAAACAAGAGAAAGCACCAACCGTATGAGTTCAAAGTTTTTTACCAATGCAGATAGTAATAGCCTCGAAAATCGCCTAAAAGATATATTGAAGCACTACAGCGTATCGCATTTAGAGTTTTTGATAGGGTATTTTCGAATCAGCGGTTTTGCCAAAATTGCGCCATATCTTGAGAATGTAGAAAAAGCTAGAATTCTTGTCGGTATCAATGTTGATGCGGTAATAGCAGAAGCCAAGACAAGAGGCAAAAAGCCAAATCTTTTTGACGGCGGCAGTTTTCGCCAAAGTTTTATAGACGAGCAAAAAGAGATACTCCAAAATGCAAACTATTCAAAAGAAGTGGACAACAGTATTGAGATTTTACTCTCTATGTTGTCGCAAAACAGACTTGAGCTTAGAATTTCAAAAGATAAAAATATCCACTCCAAAATATATATCCTAAGAGAAAAAGAGTTTATAAAGCATGATGGAAGCATTGACTATAAAGGTTCGGTGATTACAGGAAGCTCAAATCTCAGCGCAAATGGTTTAAGTAATAATTATGAGTTTAATGTTGAGCTTCGTGATAGTGATGATATAAAGTTTGCATTGGAGCAGTTTGAATCTCTTTGGTCACAAGCTATCGAAATAACGAATGGAGAGATAGACGCCATCAAAAAAGAAAGCTACCTTCGAGAAATAACGCCTTTTGAGCTTTATCTCAAATTTCTAATAGAACACTTTGGAGATAGAGTGAATTACGATTCAAGCGTAGCCGATGACCTGCCAAAAGGTTTTATGAAACTAGCTTATCAGATTGATGCAGTCAATGAAGGTTTGGCAAAAATCAAAAAACACAATGGCTTTTTTCTCTCAGATGTAGTAGGTCTTGGCAAAACTATAACAACAGCTATGATAGTAAAAAAACTGCTATTTGACACAAAAGGTCAAGTTCTTATAATAGCGCCACCATCGATACGAAAAGAGTGGGATGAAACATTTAAACGCTTTCAAATAGGTGCGGTTAGAAAATATGATTTTTATTCATACGCAGAATTGAATAAGATTAAAGATTCTAGTGAGTATGAAATTGTGATTGTCGATGAGTCTCATAAATTTAAAAACTTTGCTACTAGTAGATATATCGAGATAGAGAGAATTTGTAAAGAAGATAGTAAATTCAAGAAAAAAATTATTCTAGTATCAGCAACGCCGCTCAATAACAAGCCGCAAGACTTGGCAAATCAACTGTATCTATTCCAAAGCAAGCGTAAAAGCACAATAGATTCATTTCCAAACCTAGAAAGTTTTTTTGCCAAAATTGACAAAGAGTATAAAGCGATTATTCAAAAGGATAAAAACAAAGCAGACTTGTCGCCACAAGATATGCAAAAATTAAAAGAGCTATCAGAGAGAGTTAGAGAAAATATCTTGCGAGAGGTTATGGTCAGACGAACAAGAACGGACATTCAAAGCATCAAAAGATATGCAGATGACATATTGAAACAAGGGTTAAAAATTCCAAAAATCAATGAAGTGGAAGAGATAGAATACTACCTTGACGATGAGCTAACAAAAGCCTTTTATGAGTCCATAGATATATTAACAGAGAAACTAGAGTATGCTAGATACAAAGCTATAGGCTATCTGACAAAAAAAGCACAATCAAAGTTTGGTGAAGTGCAAGAAGGTTTTTTTGAAAGAAGCGCTGAAAACCTAGCAAAAATTATGCAGACTATGCTGGTAAAGAGACTGGAGAGCTCATTTTATGCATTTAAATCCACCATCAATAAACAGCGAAATAATCTAAAAATCTTTTTGAAAATGTTTGATGATGATCAAATTCTCATTCCAACTTCCAAAATAAACCTTTTTGAGATATTAGAAGAAAATGAAGATGATATTGAAGAGATCGTAGAAAAGCTCATATCAGATGAAAAAATCAAAGATTTTGCAAGAGATGAATTTATAGAAGGTTACTATGAACTGCTCAAAAAAGACCTGTTTTTGCTCGATAGGTTGGTTGAGATGTGGGAGACAATTGACAAAGACCCTAAGATTGACAGATTCAAAGAAATCCTAATTTCAAACAAAAAAGACAAGGTAGTAGTGTTCACAGAGTCCAAGCAAACAGCGCTCTATCTACAAGGCGAATTACAAAACGACAGAGTGTTGGTAGTCCACGGAGCAAATAAAGATGAACTAAAAGATACCATTAGAGAAAACTTTGATGCAAACTACGAAACCCAAAAAGACGACTACTCGACAATCATATCTACGGACACGCTCAGTGAGGGTGTCAACATGCACCGAAGCAACATCATCTACAACTATGACATACCTTGGAACTCTACAAGACTCATGCAGAGAATCGGACGAATAAACCGAATTGGCACAAAACACGATGAGATTTTTATCTATAATTTCAAGCCAACGGCACAAAGTGAAAAGCTAATAGAGCTATCTAAGAAAGCATATATCAAACTTCAAGCTTTTCATCATTCGCTCGGCGAAGACTCCAAGATTTATACCAAAGATGAAGAGGTAGGCACAGTCAGCCTTTTTGAAGAAGATACAGGGAGTCAGATTGATGAAGAGTTGCCATTTTTGGAAGAAATCAGAGAGTTCAAAGAAGCAAATCCAAAGAGATACACGGAGTTACTAAAACTACCTCAAAAAGTGCGAGTTCAAAGAAAATTAAAAGACATGAATAGGCAAACCTTTGTATTTATTAAAAACGGTGACTCCAAGAGCTATTATCAGATACAAAACAATTGTTGCAAAGCAATAAATTTTGCGTCTATGGCAAATGCGCTAAAAGCAAAACAAGATGAGATGGCACATCTACCGATTGATGAGATGCATTATGCGGATGTCGCTTTGGCGCTTCATAGTTATGAAGATGAACTGATAAGGACAATAGCCAAGTCGCAAACAGAAAATATCAAAGTAGAACACAAAACAGATAAAGAGGCTATACGAATACTCAAATCTTGGTTTGACAAGGGCTATTTGAGCGATGATTTTTATGAGATGTATATGCAAGTAGTCAAAGAGGGAAAAATACTTAATATATCAAAAGAGATAGTCAAAATCTCAAAAAATAAAAATATCAAGCCATTTGAGATAATGAATCAAATGGATAGACTAGCAAAACAATACACTATAAACTCAAACCAAGAAGATGATGAGACTATAGACATCAAAATTGATATTATTTTGAGCGAGAGTTTTGTATAAGAAAGGCATTCAGATGGATTTAAAAGAATTTTTAAAATCAAAGTTTGATAAAAAGAGCTTTGTGCACTTCATCTCGGAGAGATTTTACGGTTTTGAAGAAAATCTAAATGGTGATTTTCTGGGCAAAGTAACGCTAGACGACAAAAAGGAACTTGGCTTTTTTGTTTTTCAGGTTGATGACAACAAAGATATAGAAAACAACAGGGTCGGGTTAAATAATGAGCTCAAAAAAAAGGCTTCCGAAAGGTTGCTTGACTCAGCCATAGCGGCTTTTTACAATAACAAACAGCAGGCTTGGAGACTATCGTTTATCCGTTTTAGCTATGACGAAGCCAACAAGCAACAAGTAAGCAACCTCAAGAAGTTTACATTTGTCCTTGGCATATCAGCCATCAACACAGCCTACAATCAGCTAAAAGACCTAAAATATCCAAACACAAAAGCCCTTGAGAGCGCTTTTGGTGTGGAAAAAGTATCGAATGAATTCTTTGCTAAATATCGCACTCTATTTGAAAAGCTAAACGAAAATATATCAAGCCAAATAGCGCTTTTTGGCAGTGAAGAAAATATGCACGCTTTTTCAAAGAAGCTTCTTGGGCGAATTGTATTTTTGTACTTTCTACAAAAAAAAGGGTGGCTTGGTGTACCAAAAAATGGCTCATGGGGCGATGGCGACAAAAGTTTTATTAGTGAGCTCTACAAAAAAGATAAAAATGACTTTTATGCCAAAAAACTATCCCCACTATTTTTTGATACACTAAACCGACAACGAGCTGATGACTATTCTGATATTTTTGAATGCAAAATTCCATTTCTCAACGGTGGTTTATTCGACAAAAATACCTCATATGACGATAGGGTTTTTATCTCTGATGAGATTTTTGGAAAGATATTTGATACTTTTGATGGTTACAATTTCACTATCATAGAAGACTCTGCTGAAGAGAGTGAGATAGCTATTGACCCAGAGATGCTAGGACGAGTATTTGAAAATCTATTGGAAGAAAACTACAGAAAAGGCAAAGGGGCTTTTTACACACCAAGAGAGATAGTGAGCTATATGTGCCGACAATCTATCAAAGAAAAATTATCGCAGTCGTTTGAAGCTGAGTGGATAGATAGGCTTATAAACAAGCAAGAAACGGACAATTCATATATAAAAAAACATGCTAACGAAATAAAGCAAGCGGTATTGAGTCTAAAAGCGCTTGACCCAGCGATAGGAAGCGGTGCTTTTCCTATGGGAATGCTTCAGACTATGGTAGAGATATTAACAAATATCGAAAAAACAGTCGACAGAGCAAAACTAAAAAGAAGCATCATAGAAAACTCCATATATGGCGTAGATATAGACCCTGATGCGGTGGAGATAGCAAAGCTGAGATTTTGGCTCTCTCTAACAGTCGATGAAGAGGTTCCGAGTCCACTGCCGAATCTTGATTTCAAAATAATGCAAGGCAATAGCCTCATAGAAACTATCAATGGATTTTCGCCGATACCTGATGATATTTACGAAAAGATAGAGAAGAGACCAAAAGATTTGTTTAATTTGGAGGAGCAGACACTGCTCGATGAGAAGCTATTTGATAAGCTTACTAGTAAAATTCATAAGTTTTATGGCGACACCACAGGGGTTCAAAAACAATCCGACAAAGACGAGATAAAATCACTAATCAAGCAAATTATCAATGAATATTTAGACAAACAAAAAAAAATGTATTCCGATAGCGAGAAAAATTTAGCTGATTTTACTTCTATATCAAATAGCGCTATAAATAAAAAAAAGCTTGCCAATACTATGGGTACATTGACAGAAAATATACTAATAGCCGAACGAGTTTTAGCGGAAATGCTAAAAAACAATTTCCAAACAAAAGAGCTGTTTTTGTATAAGCTGTTTTTTGGTGAAGTACTGCGAGAGGGTGGCTTTGACATCGTCATCGGCAATCCGCCGTATCTAAGGATACAAGGCATCGACAAAGGTACGGCGGAGACATACAAGACACTATACAAATCAGCTACGGGAAGCTTTGATCTGTATGTGCTATTTACCGAAAAAGCATTACAGCTCATCAACGACAAAGGCATGGTCAATTTCATAATGCCTCACAAGTGGGTCAATAGCGCATTTGGCAAGGGTTTGCGTGGCGTGGCAAAAGATAAGTTTAGCCGTTTTATCTCTTTTCGTGAGTATCAAGTTTTCAACGCCTCTACATACACCTCTCTCGTATGGTTCACCAAAAACAGCTCCAAAGTGCGATATATCGGACTAGACCGTGACCTCTCTACAAATACCGAGCTAGCAGAGTTTCTAAACTCTATCACCGAGGCTAAATACACAACCACACCGACCGCAAAGCTAGGCGATGAGACATGGACTTTTAGCGACAACCGTACGGCAAAGTTGTTAGCCAAAATAGAAGAGCAACCGCTAAAAGTCAAAGATGTGTTTGAAAAAGTTTTTACAGGATTGCAAACAAGTAAAGATAGTGTTTATTTTTTAGAGGAGTGTCAAGAAAATGATAGCATGATAGAGGGCTACTCCAAAGAGCTTGATAGGCGAATAGTGATAGAAAAAGGACTCGTAAAACCACTGCTAAAAGGCGATGATGTCCATAGATATGAGACGCTCAAAAGCGACAAGGTCGTCATTTTTCCATACTACAAAACCGTAGAAGACGGTAAAGAAAAAGCCGTTCTTTTTACGGAGGCGGAACTCAAAAAAGAGTTTCCAAAAGGGTATGCCTATCTCAAGGAGTGTGAAGCGGTTTTGAGAGGCAGGGAGAGTGGGCGACTCGAAAGTGATGAGTTTTGGTATAGGTATATTTATCCGAAAAATTTAACTTTGTTTGACAAAGAAAAGTTAGTACAACGGGATATATCACTTGGGTGTAATTTTGCATACGATGCTAATGGAGACTTTTATCAAACTACAACAGTCTATGGTTATGTTAAGTATGAACATATACAAGAAAGCTACAAATTCTATATGGCTATGCTCAACTCAAAACTTCTATGGTGGTATCTACAACAAACAGGCACGACTCTAGCAAATGGATTTTTTAGATTTATGCCTAGATATATTGAGCCTTTCCCATTACCAAAAATTGAGCTTGAAGATACGAAACCGTTTGAGATTTTGGTGGACAAAATCCTTGCGGCAAAACAAGCAAACAAAAACGCCGATACAAGCGCATTAGAGCGAGAGATAGATCAGCTTGTTTACAACCTTTACGACTTAACCGATGAGGAAATAGCGATAGTTGAAGGGGAATGACAACTTGACAAACAAATGCTAAAATCCTTTTAAAAACTAAGCGAGCAAAAATGAAGACAATACAAATAGGTGAGTTAAAGGCTAAGTTTTCCTCTATTATAGAACAGGTGCAAAAGAATGGTGAGAGCTTTATTGTGGAGTTTGGCAAGCAACACAAAAAAGTAGCTATTATATCCCCATACATCGAAGAGCCTAAAAAAAGAGTTTTTGGTCAGATGAAAGGTAAGCTAAAGATTCCAAGCGACTTTAACGAAGAATCTGAAGAGATAAATCAAATGTTTTATGGTAAGTAGATGAAGATTATCGTTGATACGCATATATTTTGTGGCTCTTAAATGACCCATCCAAGATAAGCCAAAAACAGATAAAACATTTGGAAGATACCAAAAACACTATATATCTAAGCTCTATTAGCGTAGCGGAACTAATGATAAAAAAATCCATAGAGAAGATAAAGTTTGACTTTGATGTATTGGATATGGCTTTGCAAATGGGACTTGAGATACTAGCTTTTGATGGAATGGATGCTATGAGATTAGGTGCGTTGCCATTTTATCACAAAGACCCATTTGATAGGATGATAATATCGCAAGCAATAT
>JAVRLX010000018.1:0-28164 GCA_031960985.1 Campylobacterales bacterium
TCACTTACACACTCTCCGATTCTATACAACTTCTCCGCCAAGCTCATTATTAATCCTCCGCAACTCCTGTTTTTTATTTTACACAAAAATTAATATTTATTAACATTAAACATTTTTGTTTTTTATCATATTCACCCACCCGCACCCTTGCATGATTTTTGAGCCAAGTCCTGTATCCAAAATAAAATTTAACATTTTAGCTGGGGCATTGAGGAGGTATCTTGCTTTGTATGTCTCGTGCTTTGCCGCTTTGTAAAAAATAATTGTTGGCTTTTTATCTTGCCAAAGTGTTTTTATCTCTAATTTATCACAAAATGGCTCGCCAAGCAACGCTTCGTATTTTTCGATAGCATTTTTTGTAACAATCTGGGCAAATCTGCTATCTCTAGGCTCTATATATAATCTCTTATTAAATGCATCTTTAATATGTACACATACATACCCATCAACCTCAATTGTATTTACGCTCTCTGCTACATTTTTTAGTTGCAAACTAACCTGTGTATTTGCAATGTGTATTGCTCCAAGATAAAAATCACCTTTTAATATCGCCTTTGCTAACGCCTCTTCGTGACTTTTGTCTAAAGATGAAAAATTGATATTTATCTCGCTACCGCTATATATGGCTTGAAATACCGATTTTTTAAACTTTTTGCCGTTTGCCGCGGAGTGTCCGTCATGCTCTTCGCTCGGCAAATGCTTATATATGGCCGCTTGTACCAGTTCGTTTAGTGATTGTCGTATTAGCAGATTTGGGGTCGTAACGCAGAGTTTTGCAGTCAGCAAGACAACTTCCTTATATTTTTAATCCTCTATCGGTTCAATATCCACAAAATCAATATGCTCCTCAATGCTCTTTGTGGTTTTTGCTCCCATCTCTTTTAGTTTTTCTAATTTCAAAAGGGCTGCGCCTCTCCCTGTTGATAGGAGTTTGCGGGCTTCCATGTAGCTTTTTTGCGCCTTTTCAAGATTGCTATTGATTTTGTCAAATTCAACCAAAAATCCGTGCATTTTGTCATACACCGCCCCCGCTTCTTTGGCTATTAGCGCGGCATTTTGGTTTTGGCGTTCATACCTCCATATCATATGTACGGTTTTAAGTGTGGTCATTAGCGAGCTTGCCGTGGTGAGGGCTACATTTTTGCCTAGCGCATACTCGAACAGCCCCTTATCTTCAGCGATTGCGGTCATGTATGCACCTTCAAGCGGGATAAACATAAATATATATTCAAATGCGTTGTCGATATCTTGATATCTCTTTTTCGAGAGTGTGTCAATGTGATTTTTGATGGATGTTAATAGGGCTTTTGCGGCGATAGCTCTTGCCTCGTCAGTGTTCGCTTCGCAGTAGTCGATGTATGAAAGGAGGGTGACTTTGGAGTCTATAATGATTTTTTTGTTATCTGGCATATTAATGATGGCGTCAGGGATTATCCGTTCCCCTTCTTCATTTGTATGTCCACTTTGCAAGGTGTACTCTATATCTTTTCGTAGCCCTGATGCGCTAAGGATATTTTCTAGCACCATCTCACCCCACATCCCTTGCGTTTTGGAGCGACTTTTTAGGGCGTTTACTAGGGCGTTTGCTTCATCGCCTAGTTTTTTGTTTTGCTCCTTTAGCTCTTTAATAACTATTGATAGATGTTTACGCTCTGTAGATTCGGCATTATAAGTATCATCCACTTTTTTGCGAAAGCTCTCAAGCTGTTCTTTTAGTGGTTTTAGCGTAAGCTCTACGGAGTTTTTGTTTTGCTCTTCTTGTTTTGCCATCACTTCAGTGGCTAGAGCTTTAAACTCATCTTTCATCTTTGCGGCATACTCTTTGGCGTGCTGTACTTCCGACTTTAGCGTTGCGTTTTCAGTGGATAGTGAAAGCAGAGCGTTTTGGAGAGCATCTATTTTTTTGTTTGAGTTGACATATACAAACAGCGCCACCACAAGCCCAAGTAACAATCCAAAAAGTATAAAAATAGCCGCTTCCATAATATATCCGTATAGTTTTTGTTCTTATTTTGTCTCTTTAATACCTATTCCGTGCATTGTAGTTATACACTCTTTGGAGATTTTTTGGCGTAATCTATATATCAGATTTTTTAGAGCTCCCTCCGTCATCTTTGCTTTGTTTTTGCTCCAAATCGTTTTTTCGATAAGTTCATATGAGACGATAGAGCCTTTAGCTTTTACTAGTAGCTTTAGAAGTTCTAGCTCTTTTGCGGTTAACTTGTGCGTTTTGCCCCCATGGGTTATAGTCCCCTTTTGCCAATCAAATAGAGCTCCGCACGCTAATTTATATACCCTCTCTGCCGCTACGCCGATCTCTTTTGACGCCTCCACCAAAGCCATTAATAAAGCTTTTGTATCCAAAGGTTTTGTTAAAAAAGAGTTTGGTCTTGATTCGATTACCCTTAGCAATGTTTCGCGCTCTTTAGACGCCGTCAAAAATATAAACGGAGTTTTTGGGTATAGCTCCTTTAATTTTGAAGCAAACTCTATCCCGTCAACTTCTGGCATTAATATATCTGTAACCACCAAATCCGGTTTTTTATCTTTGAGAGCTTTGATAGCGCTTTTCCCATCCTCGGCTTCAAAAACCTCTTTTACATAGGATTTTAGATAAGTTGCTAGTAATGCTCTCGTTTGCTCCTCGTCGTCTACTACTAGCACAGAAAACTTTTTTAGCTTTTCTATTTCTGGCATATTTGACATATTCATCCCACCGTCTACTATTTGGATTTGTTAAACGGTGCAATTTTATCAATAAATCCTAAATTTGTTCGTTACAAAAAAATAACTTTTTTTTAAATCAGTTTGGCTTGTAAAAAATCTAGTCGCTAAGTAACATTGGCAGGTATCTGTATGTCCAAAGAATAAATATAAAAGACCATAAGGCAACGGAAATATCTAAAAATAGCGGTATATAAATAGCTGTTAGTCTTACCAAAACCATCAAAAACATAAGCAAAAATATAAAAGTTGTCAATTTATCGGCGACTATTTTTCTACCGGAGTGACCCATACTAACCCTACTACCAAAACCTATGATGAGAGTAGTCATAAAGCCTATTCCAAATATATGCGCTTGTGATAAATTATTAAGGTATTCTACGCCAATCCCCTCGGCAACCCCAACTGCAAAACCAACCCATAACCATACTGAGCCTAATTGCAAAACCCATAATATAGGTGGGGCTTTACGAAAGATAAATCTATTTTTCCAAAAAATTATTGTGGTGACCACAAGTCCGATTGTGTTTGGGACAAGCAATATCTCTTGCGATAAAGCCCCTCTAGCTATTGCTACGCCAATTAGAGAAGTTAGTAAGAGCGCTATTAGCGGGATGCTTTTTTGTGGTTGCTCTATCCCAAAATAAATAGTGAAAAAATTTGGAATCATTTTTTGAGCGACCATAAATACGACCCCAACCGCATAGGCATAAAAAGAGAGGCTTGTCGCAAATGACAAAAAAGCTGGATATAGGATTGAGGCGGCAAATAGCGCGCTTGCGACTATGCCAAATGCAAAGGTCAATAAAATTAAAAATATCTCGCCTTTCTCTTTCACTGTAGACTTAGTGTATGCCGATACAAATATCCTTAGCGCCATAGCTTGCGCAGTCGTTAGTAGCAACATTCCCGCCAAGGTTATGTAGCTGTTTGTAAAAAAACCTACTTGTGATATGAGTGTTGATGCTACTAGCGTCCAAAAAACAGACATATACTCCTTTTGTAAAAAAGGCATAACAAGCAAAAACCTATAAAGCACCGTAAATAAAAACCCCAAAAACAAAGCGGTGGGCATAAGGGCGGACATACCAAATGTATGAAATGTTAGCGTATCGATATCCAACTTTCCTTTTATGGCAAAACCCAATACGGCTATATTCCAAATAGCGATAATAATGCCAAGAATAAAAAAAGGTTGATGTGGCTTAGTCAGTACCGCCTTGTATTTTCTTTTTAACGGACTCTCGTAATAATCTAAAATCATTCAAAACTCACTTTTTTGCCCTAACTTTATACAAAAAAGCGTTATTTATGATTGACCCTCGTCAAGTTTTGGCTACAAATTAACTATTGGCAGCTTGATTGTAAATTTGGCGCCGAAGCCTGAATTTTCACATCTAAGCTCCCCATCCATGTGTCTTTCTATTATCTGTTTTGACATATAAAGACCTATCCCAGTCCCTTTGCCTTGTTCTTTTGTCGTGTAGTAAGGCTCGAATATCCTATCCATAATGTTTGCAGGTATGCCGCCGCCCGTATCCTCAATTGTTATACATAGTTCATTGTTATTTGAAGTAGTAGATATTTCGATACGCCTAATTGTAGATTTGTTTTCTATTATTGCATCTTTTGCATTTGAGATAATATTGAGTATCACCTGCTGTAGCTCGCTTTTGTATCCAAAAAATTCCAATTTCTCCGTATGGTCGTATTTGACTACTATATCATGGCTTTTTAGTTGCGCCGATACAATGTTAATAACACCCTCGATGGCCTCTTCTATAAAAAACCGGCTTTTTGGCTTATTTGGGGAAAAGAAATTTCTAAAGTCATCTATAGTTTTTGACATAAAGTTGATTCTATCCATCGAAGTAGCGACGGTTTGGTTTATGTATTCCTCGTTAAGCTCTCCGTATTTATAGGCTTCTTTGATGTCTTGTATCGTAATACCTAGCGCATTAAGCGGCTGTCTCCACTGGTGCGCAATAGCCCCTATCATCTCCCCCATCAGTGCCATTTTGCTTTGTTGAATAGCGATATGTTCTGCTTCCAGCCTTTTTTTGGTCTCCTCTTCTACTCTTTGCTCTAGTGTTTTATTGATAAGCATTAGCTCTTTTTCTATGTTTTTCATGTATGTTATATCTACGCCAACCCATACTGAGCCTTTGGATGGATCATTTTTGTCTAAATACACCCCATTTAGTAACACAGTAATTGGTGAGCCATCTTTTTTTAATAAGACTTGCTCTCTAATAGAGTATCCATTTTTTGATATTTCTGCATAAACAGTCTCGCCAAACTTCTCATATTCTTCTTCGGATGGATATACTACTCTTGTCTTTTTGCCAATTAACTCGCCCGTCTCATACCCAAACATTTTTTCCCACGCCTCATTTGCTTTAGTAATGATGCGATCTTTTAGGTATGCGATTCCTACGACGGTATTTTGGAAAAATGCACTCTGTTCCTCCAAAAGTGACTCTATTTTCTTTTCGTACTCTTTTTGCTCCGTAATATCAAGGGCTATCGTGCACACTAGCGATACCGCTCCGTCATCGTCTCTTGCTATTGGGCATTTTGTGATATGAAAGTAGTTCTCTTTGTTATTGATAGATACAGTAAAATCGTATGTTTCGATATTGCCAGTTTCGAATACCTCTTTTTCTTTTAATTTGTTTTGCTCTGTCTGCATAAATGAGCCTATGGTAGCGTATATAGCGCTGTAGGCGTGAATATTGCCTTTTCTATCGCTGATATAGATGCCCAAAGGGGCGTATTCTAATATTCCTTGTAGTTGAAGCGCTAGCTTTTTGATTGGAGAGCCTATGTGGTTTGAGATGGTTCGTATAATAACTATCGAGATAAGCGTCAATATGACAATAAGAATGGAAAAATAAAAAATACCGTCGGTTATAAAATTTGAAAGTATATTTGTGGACAAAAATACTCTAGTAACGCCAACAATATCCTCGTCATACCCTTTTTTATAAGGCATATCTATTTCTATAAGTTCTATTTCTTTGCCATCTCTCTTGGCTGTTACTCTGTGAATTAGATAGTTTCTAGTTGTAATGACGGTTTTGGCTTTTTCAAAGTCAGTATCTATGATTGTGGCGCCGTTATTCTCTTTTTTACTATGAGCTATTACCTCTCCGCTGGCGTCTTGGATAATAATACTGTCGATATTTGGATTTTTGCTTGCAAACTCTTCTATCAGTAGTCTTGCTTGGTATTTTCCGGAGAAGCTGATCCTGTTGATAGAGTCGCCGATACTGCTTGCTATAACAGAGCTAAGTCTATTTTGCTCTTTATTTATTACATAGTTAAAATATGAGATAGCCGACAAAAATATAATACCCATCAGTACAAAAATAAGCATACCGTACGAGATGGATAACTTTCTTTCTATTCCGGTAAAGTCGTTATTTTGTCTGCTTCTAGGCATTGTCGTCCTATTTGGTTTTTAGCTTATTGTTCCAAAGCGGCGTATCGCTTCGCCAAGGCTTTTTAAATTCGGACGGTATGGGGCCAAGCCAGCCAGGATATATTTTGAGCGTCTCTTTGGTTATCGGAAATACCGGTATCAATATCTCTTTGCTTATCTGTTTGCCTTGCAATTTGTCATAGGCGGCTCTCAAAGCTGTGGCGCCCATAGGACCGCAAAATTGTGCGGAGTCGATTTTAATAATCCCATCTTTTTTGATTATCTCTACAGATTTTGGGTCGCCATCCACCGTAGCTACGGCTATATCCGTTCTTTTTGCCTTCATTAGCTCGTCTACTATAGCAAGTCCGCCACCGTCATTAACTGTAAAGATAACATCAAGCAAACCCGGCTTTGGAAAATCTTTTAGTATTTGGCGTCCAACAGCTCTACCTTTAACTGGTTCCACTGCTTCATATCGCTTTACTAATCGATACGGCGCTTTATATTTTTCGAGCGCATCTATAAAGCCATCCACCCTGTGAACAGTTGAGGATACATGCGGATACTCTACGATTGCTATTTTGAGAATATTTTTGTTCTTAAATTCATGGCTTATAAACTCTCCGTTCAAAAAACCGGCTTGATAATTATCGCTAGTAACAAAAGATTCTAATTTGCCGCCGCTAATGTATTGATCATACGCTATAACCGGAATAGCGGCTTTGTTTGCCTCTTTTAGCATTGATGATAAAGCGGCGTTATCTGTTGGTTGGACGACTATAGCGTCTACTTTGAGCTTTATCACCTCTTCAAACTGCTTTATCTGCTTTTCCATTCCAGCTTCGCCATCTCCGGCCACATATTTGAGTAGCTCTATTTTTTTGCCGCCGCTTTTTGCCGCCTCTTGGTTTATCTTCTCCACTTCAGCTTCAAGACCTTTTCGCATAGCTACTTGTCCCTCTATATTCATAGACCAAAAAAGTGCGGCTATGCGGTAGCTACCAGAGGCAAAAAGGTTTGCCGTAAACACAAAAATTATAGCAATGGCGAGTTTTTTCATTGTCTATCCTTCTTGCCTAATAAAAGCCTTTTTATTTTTGCTATATTGTAACCCGTTTGAGTTAAATATCAAAATTAAACCTTTTGGTTAGGAATCAAAATTGCTGTAAAATCAAATAAAGCTTTTAGGAGTCGCAAATGAATAAGCTACCTCCAAATCTTGGAATTAATATAGGGTTAGACTATGCCAAATATCAGGCTATCAAAGGTGATAAGGGCGATTATGTAGATTTTTTGCTTCAGTATGACTTAGTCAAATCACAAGAGGGCGACGATAGCTGGATGAACTCTCTGTTTGGCGGCAATGACTTACTAGGCTCTATGTCGCCCGAAATGCTAGCAAAGCTAGACTCACAAACTACGCAAAATATATTTGGCGCAACAAAAGAGAGGGATGGAGCCGCTTTGATGGTGGACGCTAGAGTATTGGCTCTAAAAATGCAGCTTTTGGAAGGGTTTCGCCAAAGGTATGAGACAACCGAAAAAAACGAAACGCTCAAAGCGGCCAAAATAGCCTCTTTGTATACCGAAGCCGCCGCTATCAAGTTACCCTCTAGGCTAACTAGTTAGTCTTTTAGGATAAAAAAATAATGGAGAAGTTATGAGAGTATTTTTTTTGGTTGCGTTTTTAGCTCTATCCCTTTTCGGGTTTTCAAAGAGCGCAGACTATGACGTGGAGTATGGATGGTTTAAAGAACTAGGCTACGCAAGGGCAAATCTCGTTGTAAATGGGCAACAATATCATATCAAAATAGAGGCAAAAACAAACGGGCTCGCAAAGCTACTCAGTCGCAACAGACAAGAGATATACGAGAGCTTTGGTGTGGCTACGCCAAAAGGGTATTTGCCGCAAAAATTCGTGCAGTATAAGAGCTGGGCGGACAAAGCGGAGCGGACTACTTATATATTTGAGCACGCCGCAAAAAAAATAATTAAAATAAAAGAGAGATATGAAGAGGGCAAGCTAGTGGATAGAAGCGAAGAGCCCAATAAATACTATGCCGACAACGACATATTAACTCTTTATTTTAATATCTCGGATGATTTTAGGGCGATGAGGGCCGGAAGTCAAAAAGTATATTATGCAGTTGGAGCAAATCCAAAAGATGGTCGAGTAGACCTTATTATACCTACAGGGGCAAAGCTTGATGAAATAAAAGAGACTTTTGAAGGCGTAAAAGCTTCTAGCTATGTTATTGTCTATATCAACCAAAAGATTTTTTCTTCCGAAAAAGGCGAGCTGTGGATAGCTTTTAACGATAAAAACGACTGCGAGAGGGCGACGCTTAAAAATGTGATACTTTTTGGGGATATAAGGGGGATTTTGAAAAAATAGCATAGAAGTTTTAAATCGATTGTACTTCTTTCATAACATTATATTTACTCGCTAGGGCTTCACTGTGGGTACCCCAAAATCAATAGATTTTGACCCTACAGTTGCAGAATCGCTCGCTTCATATAATGCTATGAAAGAATTCTAATAAAAGGTAAATAATGAGTCAAAAACAATCTGGTGGACAAAAGCTAGCCGTTTTGATAGATGCTGAAAATGCGCAAGCCTCTCTGACGCCGTATCTACTGGCTGAGATAGCCAAATACGGCGTGGCGAGCGTCAAAAGAATATATGGCGATTGGACGGGACCACAACTTGGAGGCTGGAAGGATACGCTTTTGACCCACTCCATCCAGCCGATGCAACAATTTCGCTACACAAGCGGCAAAAATGCGACCGATAGCGCAATGATAATAGATGCTATGGATTTATTATACACAGGCAAGTTCGACGGGTTTTGCTTGGTATCTTCCGATAGCGATTTTACGAGGCTAGCGGCTAGAATCAGAGAGGCTGGGCTTACGGTATACGGCTTTGGGAGGCGTCAAACTCCAAAGGCATTTGTTGCGGCGTGCGATAAGTTTGTCTACACCGAAATCCTAAGCGAAGAGAGGGAAGAGGGGGTTGCACAAAAGGAAAAACCAATCAAAGAGAGCCTCAAAGACGAAAAACTACGCACGCTTTTGTCTGTTGCTGTCGAAGATTCCAGCGATGAGAACGGCTGGGCAAATCTTGGCGCCGTGGGTAGCGAAATCAACAAATACTCCCCTGATTTTGACCCTAGAAACTACGGTTATCGCAAGCTAAGCGACCTTATGAAGGCTACCGGCATGTTTGAGTTTGACGAGAGGGGGCACAAAAGCTCACAGGCAAAAACGGTATATGTAAGGCTAAAAGCGTAGGCGCCGCACTTTTGGAATAAATGACGGATAACAAAAAGAGAGGTTTTTGGTGGGGCGAATAATTTTTGTTTATTTTGTATTGCTCGTTACATCAGCCTTGTGCGCCAATGTGTCAGATGGGTTTAAAAAAAGTTTTTTTGCGGCGTGGGAGAGGGAAGATACCGCAAGAGCAATTGACGGATTAAATGAGAGCTTTGATTTTGACTCAAATGCGACATGGTTTGGCGAAAATTTGATGCCCATTAATAAAAATGAGATATTTGAGCTTTCAAAAAGCGCAAAAGAGGCTACCAAAAAGCCTATATTTAAAAACGGAATTACTCTTAGAAATATCGACTTAAGAGCCCTTCCAACCAAAAAGCCGTTTTTTAAAAATCCATCTTTGGCAGGAGAGGGGTATCCGTTTGATTATCTGCAGGAGAGTCGAATATATATATCCTCCCCTCTAAAAATTTTGTATCAGACCAAAAAGGGTGATTATTTTTTTGTAAAAAGTCCCGTTGGATACGGTTGGGTAGATGTTAGAGATGTAGCTTTTGCGGGGCGTGGCTTTGAAAAGCTATACAAAAAATCAAAACTTGTTACCCCACTAATTGATAAAAAACCGCTATATGGCACACACGGCGAGTTTATTGAGAGCTTAAATATTGGAACCATACTTCCAAAGGGGTATTATCCATCTAAAAAAGGGGTTAGGGCAGTTTGGAAAAGATACAAAAAAAATTACAACCTATCTGTAATGCCTCTAAAAATAAGCGATACAAGCATAGCGTCATTAGCGTATAGCTTGTATGGTGAGCCGTATGGGTGGGGAGGGTATTTGGATAATAGGGATTGTTCGATGTTTTTAAGAGATATTTTTATTCCGTTTGGGATTTATTTGCCACGCAATTCATCCAAACAAGCAGTTGGATACGCCGATATAAGCAGTATGGAGCAAAGCGCAAAAAAAGAGTATATCCTTTTGAATGCAAAGCCATTTCGAACACTTGTTTATCTAAAGGGGCATATAATGCTTTATATTGGCAAAAGCGCCAATGGAGAGCCTCTTGTGATGCATGACGCTTGGGGGATAAAGAGTTTTGAAAACGGTAAAGAGGGGCGAAAAATGCTTGGCGGCGTAGTTGTAACTACGATGGAAGAAGGCAGAGGGGAGGCTTGGTTTGATGAGAACAAAAGCTCCCTTCTTGTTAAGACGCTTGGGATAAAAGATATTTATTAGGTTTTAAATACATCTAATTTCTCTTTTAACCCTTCTGCCATTGAGTAGAGATGATTTGCGGCCGAGGCTATATCCTCTACGCTTCTTGAGTTTTTGGTAGAAATAATATTTATTTCATCTATTTTGGCAAGTATCTCTTCAGTACTTTTTGTATTAACCATCGATTTTTCAACAAGAGCCTCAACCATTTTTGTAGCCCCTTGCATCGTTGTTATACTCTCATTAATTTTCCCCTCTACAGCCTCAGAGGATGTTGCTAAAACTTTTGCAGTCTCAGAGTTGCCTCTCATCTCTTTTGATGCATCCGTAATTGCCTCTACTACTTGATTAATTGTAGCGCTTATATCCGATTTAACATAACCGAATAAATGGACTCTTCCGATTTTTTAGCAACCTCTTCTTGTGCTTTTGTTACCTTATGGAATGCCTCTCTTGCCTCATCGGCTGGAGGGGTGACTACTTGCTTGTACTCTTTGTATGTGGCATCTAACGACTCTCTACTTATTCCTATATTTTTTAGTTTGCTTACCGTTTGTATCGCCACATCGACAAACTTCATTGTTTTCTCAAAAGACTCTTTTGTTATTTGCGTATCTTTTGGCTCTGTCACTTTTAGTAAATTTCCAAAATCTTTTTTGATTTTTGATCTGCTCTCCTCTAATTTTTTCATATTTTTCTCAAAATCGTTTCCTAACATTATATCTAGAGTAAGTCGGCTTACATAGTTAAGCTCTTTATTGATACTAATCGTATAAACCTCACCCTTATAGGCAAACTCTTTGAAGTGTTTGAATTCATCTTTGATATAACCTATTAGATATAGGACCAAAACAAAGGTTAGACCATAACATCAAAATAAGTCCACCAGTAATAGTCATTAGCTTTTGCTTGATACTAAGATTCATTTGTGAATGCTCCATTCGTATTATTTGAAATTTTAATATTAACTTGCTGCGCTATCATTTCAAAATATAACTTTTATTTTGTTTAAATTGTCTCAGGTCAAATTTAAATTAGCGTAAAAATTTACGGAATTCCAAAAGCTCTTAAAAAGGTATAAATAGCAAAGCCAAAAATAATAATAGCCGATATTTTTGAGGCCGCTTTTCTAAAATCTGTTTTTTGAAGTATTGTGGATGCGTAAGCTAATGTCAGCATTGGAAGGATTGTGGAGAGTCCAAAAATAAACATAATAACGCCGCCTTTGAGTGCAGAGCCGCTAGCCGCCGCAGAAGAGGCAAAGAAATACACAAGCCCGCATGGAAAAAAGCCGTTTAGTATCCCAAGCGATAAAAATGAGCTTTTTGAGTCTGATTTTAAAAGTCTTTGAAATGCCACTTTAAAAAATGGTATTTTTGTAAAATCATATTCCAAAAATTTTGATACCCATACAAAGCCAAATAGCCAAAGTCCAACAAGTAGCATTACGATAGCGGCAAATATATAAAGAGCGGCTCTGAAATTTGGGTTAATAGCAAATGTGCTACCGATGAGTCCAGCTATAACGCCGATAATCGTGTAACTAATAGTCCTGCCGAAGTTGTATAGTAGGTGTGATATTAGCCGCTCTTTTGGTCCAAAATGAGCGGCGACTTTGGTGGAGCTATAGGCTAGCACAAAGCCCCCGCACATGCCGACGCAATGTCCGAGACTTCCGAAAAATGCGGCGGCGGCGATGGCAAATAAGCTAGCGTTTTCCAAGCAAAACCTTTTAGGGAAAAATTTAAAACTTATACCCTAAATTCGCATAAACAAATCTTCCTGGCTCATTTAGATGGATATTTGGCTGGTTGGATAAAAAGAGCATATTTGAGTTAGAGCCGTGAATGTAATAGTTTTTGTTAAATAGGTTGTCTACTCCAAGCCATGCAGACCACCCTTTGGCAAACTCATATCCAGCTTTGAGATTTACAACCGCCCAGCCTGGTGTTGATTCTTCTGCTAGTTTGCCATCGGAGTCTGTTGATTTTTGGCTAGCTGCTGCTATCCATTCCGCTTGGGAGCTAAATTTGCCTATTTCGTATTTTGCCGCAACCCTTGCTTTTAGAGGTGGTATGTTTCTTAAGTCTTTGTCATTAAGCTGCACATTTTGATAAACAGTTTTTGTATCTTTTCTTCCAAATGTTTGCGCAACTGATGCTTCAAGTGTTAGACCACTACCTTGCGCATATGCTCCCGATACATCCCAGCCATACATTGTTGCATCTATGTTATCGTATGTGAAAAAATTACCTTGTTGAGTCTTGCTATATTGATACATATAAATGTAGTTTTGTAGTTTTGAGTAAAATGCATTTATTTTAAAAGCTACGCCATCTTTTGCGTATGAATATCCAGCATCCACTTCGTTATTAAGTGTTGGTTTTAATGCAGCATTACCCCTTCTACCATGTGCTAACAAATGATATTTCTCTGCTCCATCTGGGAGTCTTACTGTATGACCATATCCAGCGTACGCATATCCACTTCCAATATTATATTTTGCCAAGATACTACCTGAGAAATTATTCCAACTATCATCTGGATTTGCTAATATTTCAGCTTTATTTGCGGTTGTAGATGCTCTTACCTTACTCTCATCAACCTCTATTTTTGACATATCATATCTGATACCAGCGTCAATACTCAAATTCCCATATGCTTTGGCTAATTTGCTATATAGACCATAATTTGTTGTTTTTACATCGGCAAGCGGATATGGCACTGTGTCACTTAATGTCCGTTTTGTATAATTGGAGTAGTTTTTAGCATCCCATTCTCTTGTGTAAAAATCAGCCCCCACTTTAACTAAATGCCCAGCTATATTAGCTGTATTTTCAGCTTTGACGCCATTTGTTTTACTTTCAACATAATAAGAGAGTATCGCAGAGCCTGTATTTCTATAATCTGTCCTCATATCATGTTTAACTTCATTGCTATACGCCGACACTTCAAGCTCATCAGAGATTGACCCTAATTTTTTAGCTTTGTAGCTTATCGCATACATATCGGTATCATCTTTGAAAGAGTCCATTCCGAGCGATGGGTATAATATAGTATCAGGTCTATCGCCAAAATAGCTTAAGCTTATCTCATGATTTTCGGTTGGCGTAAATGTGAGCTTTGCAAAGTAGCTCTCTTTTTCGAAAGCATCTTTATCTTTTATGTTGATGTCGTTTCTGTACATTTTGTTGTTAGAGGCGTTTGTTAGGGTAGGGCTGTAGTTGACCTTGTACATCTCGCTACCGCTACCATCTTTGTATTGACCCATTTTCTCTTTTGTATAACCAACTTGTGCTTTTACGGTTTTATTGCCGGCGTTTATACTTGTGTCAAACTTTTGAAAATCAAAGCTACCGTATCCTCCGTTAACAGAGCCAGATACCCCCTCTTTTGGAGCTTTTGATATAATATTTATACTTCCAGCAAGGGCGCCAGGAGATGAAACATCAAAAGGTCCCTCAATAATCTCAATTTTTTCTACGTTTTCTGCGGATAGATGGTATGTTGGTGGGTCCATTCTATTTGGACAAGCGCCGTGTATCTCTTGCCCATCTATTGTAACCCTTACATCATCTTTATAAAAACCTCTCATTGAGATATCACCAGCAGCGCCTGTTTTTCTAACTGTTGATATCTCTGGATAGCTGTTTGATAGGATTTGAGCTATATCAATTTTATTTGTAAATTTGATCTCTTCGTTAGATAGGGCATCTTTTAGAGACTTTTCAGACTCACCTCTAACGGTTATTTTTTCAATCATAACTTCAGACGCTAAGAGCGCCGAGCTTAGGGCCAAAGAGAGCGTAATTAGTTTTTTCATCGGTTTTCCTTGCAATTTTGTTTTAAAACCATAAGGATACAAATATTGTGTTAAATATTTGTTGAGTTTTGACGCATAAGGTTAGTTATTTAAGATTCTTTATCAATCCCTTATGGATACATCGTCTGGTTTTACGCCTGTCCAGTTGCGGATACTATCTTTGTCGCTCTTGCTAAGTATGGCGTTTTTATGCGTCAATGTGTACATATAAGGGGGCATTGCGCCCGATACCTCTCTATAAATAAGCTTTCTAAGCTTTTGTTTTTTTGCTTCATCATAACTCTCCCATTCCGAAAAGTTGACCCATTTTCTACCGTCATTTACATTATTTGTAATTATCCACGATACAGGCGCTATGCTAGCATACCATGGCCATTTTGTCTCATTTGAGTGACAATCAAAACAGGAGTTTTTGAGAATATTTTTGACATTTTCTGGAGCTTTCAGCTCTTTTGTCGGATCTGTGTGTGGATTTGTTTTTTCAAATCTAATAAATTGCATTGCTAAAAATAACATTGTAAAAATAGTTACAACTCTAAATCCGGTACTTTTCATTATTTCTCTTTCTTTGCATAAATTTTTGTTGTGGCGATATTTACATCTACAATTTCCGCCGTTATTTCGTCAAAAAGCGCAACCTCTTCCTCTGGATCCATAAATACCCTTGCGCCCTTGATTTTATCCTCTATTTTGGCGATTGTATCCTTAAATCCATCTTCGTCTATGTCTGTTACTATCGCATGGAATGATTTGCCAATATTTTGCTCTGCCCATCTAGCAAATTTACGGTCGATAAAGTCCCACTCCACCTTTGCCGCCTCTCTTTCAAGTCTTGATACCGTCATAGCAACCGCTTCAATATCTTTTAGGATGTGGGCTTTTGCCTTGTCGTCTTTTTTGATTATTGTTTTGAGTAGACGGTGCAAGATAAGATCGGAGTAACGACGGATGGGGGATGTAAAGTGAGTATATTTATCAAACCCTAGCCCAAAATGTCCGATATTTGTCGCTTGATATACCGCTTGTTGCTGTGCGCGGATGATGAGCTTATCGACGAACTTTTCAAGCCCACTTCCCTTGACCTGCTCTTGTATTCGCTGTATCAATGTGTGGATGTTGTTTGTTGGCTTGATGTTTAGCCCCAAGGTATCCAACTGCTCCATCAAATCTTTGATTTTCTTTGGCGTTGGCTTGTCGTGGCAACGAAAGATTCCATAATCAAAATACTGAGCGGCACATTTGTTGGCTAAAAGCATACAATCTTCAATTAGGGCGTGCGAGCGGGTCTCTTCTTCTATCGTTGTAGCGGTGATATTTTGCTTTTCATCGAGGCTTAAGCGCACCTCATCTGTCGCAAACTCAAACCCTTTTTGAAGCCTCTTTTGCCGTATCTTTGCAGTTAGCTCATTAAGCGGCATTAGCCATTTAAATACCATTGCATCGGTTTCATCTCTTGCTGGCGCACCCTCCAAAAATCTATCTATTTCATCGTAGTTGTAGCGTCTTTTGGAGTTTATAATTGACTCAAACAGCTCATAACTTGCAACCTCAAGAGTTTCGGGGTCTATTTTTATCTTAAAAGTAAAAGTTAGTCTATCGACAAGCTCATTTAAAGAGCAGATATTTTCAGAAAGGTTTCGAGGGAGCATTGGGATGGAGCGGTGCGGAAAATAGATAGAAAAGCCCCGTTTTTTTGCCTCTTTATCGAGCGCCGACATTGGGGTGACATAGCTAGAGACATCGGCAATAGCGACATATAACTCGTTTGTGGCGGTATCTAAATATATTGCATCGTCAAAATCCTTAGCATCTACTGGATCTATTGTAATAAACGGAAGGTGCGTTAGATCAACTCTATCTGGGTATAAACTCTTATCTACTACTTTGCCCCACGCCTCTGCCTCTGTAATACACGCTTTTGGATGCTCATCTTGCTTGTCATACAACGCCAAAGAGATTTTTTCGTCAACATATGGGTCTTCTATGACTCCTAACACCTCTATCGGTTTTTTGGTTGCGTTATCGACTTTTAAGACTGCGCCATCTGGAAGCATTTTGAGCGATTTGTCTCTGACATCTAGATAGACTCTTTGTGAGGTCTTAATGTTCCATACAGATAATTTTGCCCGCTCTTTTTGGACGATACAGACGGAGTAGGGGATAGCTTTTTGGATGATTTTAAGTGGTACAGCAAAGCTTTTGCCTCGTCTTTGCTCAATTCTGGCAATGATAATATCTTCATCTTCGATATTTCGCATCTCGTGTCTTGGTATAGGTAGGTCTTTTTGCGCTCCTGCGATTCCCTCCAAAAACCCAAGTCCACTTCTAGTTACATCTACGACTCCCGCTACGATAGCGGGCGGGAATTTGAGATGTTTGCCATCAGCAAGCAATTTTTCGTGTACAAGCATTTCAACCTGTGCCAATTCGCTTCTATTTAAGTCTTTTCTATCTACACCGAAGCTTAGTTTTGCGAGCAGTTCTCTCACTTTATATCCCCTTTGGCGTGTTTGTCGGTGGCTATCATAGCGTTTAAGGTCGCAAAATCAAAATTCCAAGGGTCACTTTTGCGACCCGGCGCTATATCTTTGTGTCCGACGATATGCTCTATCTTATGCCTTGATTTGATCTCTATTATTAGCTTTGCAAGCGATGTATATTGTGCTAAAGTTGGATAGTCCGTTATGGAATTTATCAACTCTATTCCTATTGAAAAAGCATTTACACCCTCTCTGCCATCCTCCATCCGACTTTTGCCGGCATGGTGGGCAATGTCATTTTCATTAGCCAACTTATAAATAGTTCCATCTCGCCCTATCATATAATGTGGACTAACATTATATTTTTTAAAAACATTGTATAGGTTTTTTGGCTCATACGGCTCACCTTCAAGAGAATACGCAGTATGAACGACTATCGTATCCACGGCTCTTATGCCTTCGTATTTTTCTATGCCAAAATTGGCAGGCATATCTACGAGCGTAAGACTCTCTTTTTTGGGCTGTTTTGAAACTGTTTGGGGCAAAGCGACCTCTTGTTTAACCTCACAACCTGCAAAAAAAAGCAGAGCAATCGAAAGTAAACAAAGCGTTTTCATCCGGTATTTCTTATCCCTAGACTTACGCCAACTATAGTGGAGGCGATTTGCTCGCTCAAAAGTTGCTTTTTAGCTTCATCGGTTTCCTCTTTGTATTTTTTGAGAAGTTCTATTTGGAATATGCTAAGACCTGTTAGATATGGCTTTCTTAGAAGTATCGTTTGGCGAAGCATCTTGTCGTTTTCGAGTAGCTCCTCTTCCCCTCGTACAAGCTTTAAGTATTTGAGTGTTCTTTTGTATTCATCCACTATCTTGCCCCAGATAATGTCTCTTGTATGTTCATCGACAACAAATTGATTGTATAACTTTGCTACCCCGAGGTCTATTTTCATAAAACTCATAGAGATATTGTCTATTGTTGTATAAAAAAACGGGCACTCTTTAAAACTTTTTTGCAGAGGCTCTATGCCATACTGGTTTGCCGCCGCTTCTAGTCCGCTGCCTACGCCATACCATGCCGTAAGGATGGAGCGGTTTTGCGTCCATGAAAATACCCACGGGATAGCCCTCATATCTTCTATTGAGTCCATACCTTTGCGTTTTGATGGACGAGAGCCGATGTTTAGTCTATCTATAAAGTTGTACGGAGTCGCCTCTTTGAAATAATCGATAAAGCCCTCAGTCTCATACACAAGCTCCCTGTATTTTTTCATCGAAGCATCCGATACCACCTTCATGAGCTCTACAAACTCATCTTTTTTGCCGCAGTCGGTGCGAATATTTTTTTTGTCAAATAGCGATTTTTCGAGGAGCGCCGCTATCGTCTCTTTAAAATTGTTTTCACCAACCCTTCGGTTGAGATATTTTGCGCTTATTACCTCACCTTGTTCCGTCATTTTCAAAAAGCCATCTATGCTTTTGGCTGGAGATGCAAGCACCGCCGTATGTGTAGGGCCGCCGCCACGTGAGACGCTTCCGCCTCTGCCGTGGAAAAGGTGAAATTTGATTCCTAACTTTTCGGACAAGTCCACGAGATTGATAATTGCGCGATTGAGTCCGAAGTTGCTTGCAAATATACCGCCGTCTTTGGATGAATCGGAGTAGCCTATCATTATCTCTTGTGTTTTATCTCTGTCTAGTATATACTGACGATAGTATTCGTTGTTCCATAGCTCTTCCATAATTGCCGGAGCGTGTGCAAGGTCGTCAATTGTTTCAAATAATGGGGTAATAGATATTCTGGTGTGTTTACCTGGTACCCACAAGTTTGCCTGTTTTGCAAACCAAAGCGCTACAAGTAGGTCTTTTGAATCTTTGGTCATCGAGAGGATAAAGCTATCCAAAATATGCTCCGATATTTCGTTTTTACCCCATTCGATTTTTAAAAGCGCCTCTACGGTTTTTGCGCTTGTTTCCGAGATTTTGCCAAAGAGTGAGTTTAGATCAATTTTTGGCTTTGAAAGCGCCCAGTTTAAAGTGTTTAACTGATCTTGACGCGAAATTGTAAGAAAATTCATATCGCACAGCCCAAGATAAGAAAATATCTCCGCCGCCGCTTTGTTGATAACCTCCGCATGGTCTCTAAAATCAAGTTTTAGAAGGTGAAATCCAGCTGTTAGCGCCTTGCTTCTAAATTTTCGAAGCTCACGACTAGATAGCTCATCGAGACTTTCTATCATCAGGTCTATATCAGCTACTAACTCCTCTGGTTCATTATATACAAATTCAGGTTTTTCAAATGCGTTAATTGAAATTAGTTTGTTTTGGAGCTTTTTTCTCATAAGGGCAAGTTTGTTTCTAAATGGCTCATTCATATGTGGTTTAATATCGCCAGTTAGATATTGCTCTTCACTCTTTATATTTTCAAGTAGCTTTGGATTAACATTAACTTGTTTTGTGCTAATGGAGAGGTCTCTTATTAGATGCCCAATGTCTTGGATGTAGCTGTTTATAATGGTCTCCATTTGTATTTTCATCACTTTTGTCATTACTTGATTGGTTACAAAGTGATTACCGTCTCTATCACCACCTATCCAGCTACAGAGTTTTACTACATGGTTATCCATTTTTCCACCAATTTTTTCTAACTCTGAGTGGATATTAATAAGGGCTGGAAGTATGGAGCTCTCTATAATGTACAATAAATTGTCAAGCTCAAAAAGCACTTCAATCTTTTCATCTCTGATGAGATTAGTTTGCCACATTAAATTGAGTTTGTATCTTAGGTGTTCTAAGGCGTTTTCATCGCCATATTTAAATATTCGATAAAAATCATTAATTAGGTCGTGGTGTGCCTCTAAAAAAGTCCTTCGCCTCGACTCCGTTGGATGCGCCGTAAACACTGGATAAAACTTGATTTCATGAAGAGTTTCTATAATATCCTTTTCGCCAAAACCACCCTCTTTTAGTTTATTTATTGTGTCATTTAGGTCTACTTTTTTGCGCCTTATCTCATCCCTCTCTTCGGCTATGTTTAGGAGCATAAAATATATAGAAAATAGTTTGATTAGGCTGTTGATATCATCATTTGTTTGCAAAATATTCTCAAAATTTACATCTTCTTTACTGCGGGAGTCGATAAATATACTTCTAAGTCTTAAAAACTCACCTTTAATATTAGGGGCAAACTTATCTATAAGGGTAATAACCTCTTTTAATATAAAGTCTAACTCTTTTTTAAGCTCTAACTCCATCTCCAAAAATGCGAAACTATTATCTACTCCATTATAATCCATAAATTCTCCATTTTACACCTTATTCAATGTGGTTTTATCATATCATTTTTTGGCTTTTATGGGGCGCTGTAAGCTCATTTTGTGTACACTTAGCGCAAATTTTTTAAACGAAAAGGATAGGCTATGGCGCTAAATATCTATTACGACAAAGATTGCGATATTAACATAATCAAAAGCAAAAAAGTAGCAATGATAGGCTTTGGAAGCCAAGGACACGCACACGCTGAAAACCTGAGAGATAGCGGTGTAAGTGTATGTGTAGGGCTTAAAAAAGGTGGAGCTAGCTGGGCAAAAGCCGAGGCAAAAGGGTTTGAAGTATTGACAGTTGCTGAAGCTGTCGCAAAATCGGATGTGGTTATGATACTTCTTCCAGATGAAACTCAAGCCGAAGTTTACGCAAACGAAATAGCCCCAAATCTAAAAAGCGGCGCGACTATCGCATTTGGACACGGTTTTAATATTCTTTATGGAAGGATAAAACCTGCCAGTGACATCAATGTAATGATGGTAGCTCCAAAAGCGCCAGGGCACACTGTAAGAAGCGAGTTTGTAAGAGGCGGCGGTATCCCTGACCTTATCGCGGTTCACCAAGACCCAAGCGGCAACACAAAGGCTTTAGCGCTTTCTTATGCATCTGCTATTGGTGGCGGCAGAACGGGGATTATTGAGACAACATTCAAAGATGAAACCGAGACCGACCTATTTGGCGAGCAAGCGGTACTTTGCGGCGGCGTAAGCGCTCTTGTAAAAGCAGGTTTTGAGACCCTTGTAGAGGCCGGATATCCTGAAGAGATGGCGTACTTTGAGTGTCTGCACGAGCTAAAACTTATAGTTGATCTGATGTTCCAAGGCGGTATAGCTGATATGCGATATTCAATCTCCAATACCGCAGAGTACGGCGATATGGTTAGTGGACCAAGGGTAATTAACGAATCTTCAAGAGCGGCTATGAAGGAAATCCTAAAAGAGATTCAAAACGGTAAATTTGCAAAAGACTTTATCCTAGAGGGTATGACTGGGTATCCGAGAATGACGGCTGAGAGAGCAAATCTACAAAACCATCCAATTGAAGTAACGGGAAGAAGACTAAGGGCTATGATGCCGTGGATTAATGCAAACAAAATAGTAGACCAAAACAAAAACTAAGACAAAAGGCTTTTTATGGGCATTATCCTTACAGTAACGAGCGGAAAAGGCGGAGTCGGCAAATCTACCACGACTGCGAATGTGGCAACCGCCCTTGCAAAAGAAGGTAAAAAAGTAGTAGCCGTAGACTTTGATATAGGTCTTAGAAACCTAGATATGATACTTGGTCTTGAAAACCGGATAGTTTATGATGTAGTTAACGTAATGGAGGGGGATTGCAACCTATCGCAAGCCCTTATTGCAGACAAAAAAACTCCAGGATTATTTTTCCTTCCGGCATCTCAAACAAAAGATAAAAATATCTTAGAAAAAGAAAAAGTTAGAAAGCTTTTGGAGACTCTAAAAAGTCAGTTTGATTTTGTACTTATCGACTCTCCTGCCGGAATTGAAAGCGGTTTTGAGCATGCGATATTTTTGGCCGATATGGCTCTTATCGTATCTACGCCAGATGTTTCAGCGGTTCGTGACGCTGATAGAGTTATAGGGATAATGGATGCAAAAAGCGAAAAAGCTATTAACGGCTTAGAGATAGAAAAATTCCTTATTGTAAATCGGGTTAAACCTGATATGGTGCAAAGGGGCGATATGCTATCTATTGATGATGTCCTACAAATCCTAGCTATCCCTCTAATAGGTGTAGTGCCTGATGATGAAAAGGTAATATCTAGCACAAATACAGGTCAACCGGTAGTGCATGACCTTACTTCAAAATCTGGCGAAGCGTATAGACGAATTGCAAAAAGAATTTTGGGCGAAGATGTCGAATATTTAGATTTAAGTGCAAAGAGCGGCTTTTTAGCCAAAATTAAAGGGCTTTTTAAATGAGTTTTATGGATCTAATATTTGGCAGAAAACAGGTCAGCGCTAGTATTGCAAAAGACCGTCTAACTGTAATGCTTGCGGCCGAAAGAGGCTCTAACGCTTTGCCTCAAATGGAAGAGATGAAAAAAGAGATTTTGGAAGTTATCAAAAAATACACCAAAGTCAAAGAGATAAAAATCAAATCCGAAAATAATCAAAACATAGAGATGTTAGAGGTTGAGATAGTCCTCGATAGATAAAACCTAACGAGAGGCGACAAACCTCTCGACTTCAAATTTTACGGAACTGCGCTTGCAAAAAATATCCGAAGATTTGCTACAAACACTTTTTGACAAAATTCCAACAAAAGAAAAACCAAAACAACTCTATTTTAGGGGCTATTTATCGCTACTTGATAGACGAAAAATCGCAATAGTCGGAGCTAGACGGGCTAGTAAGTACGCCAAGACACAAACGCATCTTATTGCTAAAAAACTTGTCAATGCTGGATTTGCCGTCGTAAGTGGTGCGGCGGAGGGGATAGATGCTGCGGCTCATGAAGGCGCTGGAGTAAATACGATAGCTGTAATGCCGTGCGGTCTGGATATATTCTATCCGGAAGCAAATAAAAACCTAATCCAAAAAATATACCAAAACTCTCTTGCTATTAGCGAATATGAGAAAAGTGAAATGCCTAGAAACTATACTTTCGTCCATCGAAATAGGCTAGTTGTTGGAATGAGCGAAGCGGTAGTAATAGCCGAGGCTGATGAAAAAAGCGGCTCTATGCGATCAGCCGAGTATGCGCTTAAATATGATATTCCACTTTTTGTGTTGGCACACAGAATAGATGAGAGTATGGGGACAAATAGGCTCTTAAAAGAGGGCGTTGCAAGGCCGATTTTTGACATTGACGGCTTTTTGGCCTCTATCGGCGCTAAGCCGGAAGTAGATTGCGGAGATGAAATGATAATATTTGCAAAGAGCTCACCTAGTGTGGCGGAATTTTTTGCAAGATATGGCGAAAAGCTCTATGAATTGGAGCTTGAAGGCAAAATAGAGATAAAAAACGGTATAGTAAAAATAGTATAACTTGATAGACAAAGGCTAAACTTTTTTGATATAATAACGCTAAAAAATTGAATAAGGATTTTTGAAGTGGCAAGGAAAAGTCTATACGAAACGCTTGAAGTAAGCTCAAATGCTTCGGCTGACGAAATCAAAAAAGCATATAGAAAATTAGCAAGAAAATATCACCCTGACATCAACAAATCACCAGAGGCGGAGGAGAAATTCAAAGAGATCAACGCCGCATACGAGATATTATCGGATGAAGAAAAACGAAAAAAATATGATATGTATGGCGATGATATGTTCGGCGGACAGAGTTTCCATGACTTTAGAAGCTCTCAAGGCAGCGGCGTTGATTTTGAAGATATACTTCGCAATATCTTTGGTGGTGGCGGCTTCGGTGGATTCAGTAGTAGCAGAAGCGGCGGTTTTGGAGGTTTTGGGGGCTTTGGCGGCGGCCTAGATCTTGACATTAATGTAACCATAACGATACCTTTTGAGATTGCCGTAATGGGCGGCTCTCAACATATTTCTTTGAATAATGAAAGCTTTGACATTAAGGTCCCAGCAGGTATTAATGATGGCGAGACGCTTCGAATAAAAGGTAAAGGTAGAGTGGCGCAAGGACACCCTAGGGGTGATTTGCTCCTTAAGGTAAATATCGCCAAAAGCGCAGAATATGAAAGGGATGGCGACGATCTTACAAAGCAGTTTGATATTACGCTAAAAACTGCGATCTTTGGTGGTAAGGTAACTATTCCGACGCTATATGGAGATATAAATCTAAAAGTTCCGGCAGGTACGAAATGCGGTCAAAAGTTTCGCGTAAGAGAAAAAGGGGTAATTAATAGAAAGACAAAAGAAAAAGGTGATTTGTATCTTAAGGCTAATGTTTTGATACCTTCAGTTAATTCGCTTGATAGCGAACTAGCTAGGATTATGGAAGAAAAACTTTCCTAAGGAGACGATAAATGCATACTTTTGAAGATCCGGTATATCAAATAAGCGTAGTCGCCGAACTGCTTGGTATACATCCGCAAACTCTTAGGCATTACGAGAGAGAAGGGCTTGTCGTTCCGAGTAGAACAAGCGGTAAGATAAGGGTGTATTCACAAAAGGATATAGACGATCTTAGATTGATACTTAGACTAACGCGCGAGCTTGGGGTAAATCTTGCCGGAGTCGATGTGATAATGCAATTAAAAAATCAAGTTAGAGAGCTTCAAAAAGAGCTTGATAATATTAAAAAAGAGAAAAATGCCTTAGAGGCTGAGAGTATAGTTCCAAAAAATAGACAGGTAGTTGTTAAAAAAAGTAGCTATAAAATCGTTTTGTTTGAAGGCAGGGAGTAAATTTTACCCTTTGCCTTCGATTAATTTTCTATTTGCGTATATTGAGTTAATGAATGCCACCGCAATTGGCAAAATAGCTATTGTGGTGACAATAAACGATGGTAGATGCACAAAAATTTGAATTATCATACTTGCGGCAAGCATTCCAATGGACCACATCGCTCCATGCTCTAAATATTTGTATTCTTGAACTGTTTTTCTATCCACTAGCAACAGCGTCAAAGATCTTACAGCAAAAGCGCCTACACCGAGTCCAACCATCATAATAATAATATTTTGCGTTACAGCAAAGGCTCCAAGCACTCCGTCAAACGAAAAAGATGCATCAATAAGCTCAAGATAAAGAAATGAGGCAACCCCACCTTTAAGAGCATTTGCCTGAGCCTGTTTGCTTACCCCCTCAAGTTCGTTTTCACTTTCATCCTTACCCTCCAACATCCCCCTTATTAGCTCGATAATAACATATAGTGTTACACCGTACACCATTCCTAAGATTATCTCTGATTTATCTATTGTAAGGATTCTCTCTCCGGCGAGAACTTCGTTTGGGGCAAAATACCCTATAAGAGACATTGTTATCATAACGGTTGCTATTTTGATTTCACCGAGAGATGCCCATTTTGCGGCTCTTTTTTCGATAAACGCTATCCAATGAACCTCTCTTTCTTTATCAAAAAGAAAAGTCAAAAAGACCATTAAAAGAAAAGTTCCGCCAAAGCTCATCAGTATATGATGTGAGTTTTGTATTATCTCTTCGTATTTTGCGGGATTATTCATTGAGAGGTTAAAAGCCTCTAAAAAGCCTAAATCTGTAGTGGCGTAAACCATAAGAATGGGAAAGAGTAGTCTCATCCCAAATACAGCTATTATCATGCCCCATGTAATAAACGCTTTGCGCCAAAATAGCGTCATATTCGCCAAAATTAGAGCGTTTACCACAGCATTATCAAAAGAGAGGGAGAGTTCAAGGACGGAAAGGATGTTTGCCTGATAGACGCCCATCCAGCCCGCATAAATATAAATTGCCGTGGAGGCTAGTATTGCCGCAATAAATACGGGATAAAAATAACTAATAGCGCTTTTTTGCTCCATTAATTACCTATTTCTGCCTCTATTTTAGCTAAGTTTTGCCATGTGCTAATTATAGAATCTGGATTTAGCGATATAGATGTAATCCCTTCTCTTACTAGAAGTTCCGCCACTTCAGGGTAGTCTGATGGCGCTTGTCCGCATATACCTACATATTTACCAGCTTTTTTGCATGCGGCTACAGCCATTTTTAGCATTCTTACGACAGCCTCATTTCTCTCATCAAATATATGAGCCACAAGCTCCCCATCTCTATCCACACCCAAAGTTAGTTGCGTAAGGTCGTTTGAGCCGATTGAGAAACCGTCAAAATCTTTTAGGTATTCATCTGCCAAGATAACATTTGATGGAAGTTCGCACATTACATATACTTCAAGGCCATTTTCACCTTGAACCAAACCATTTTCTCTCATAATAGAGAGAACTTTTCTACCCTCTTCAGGCGTTCTAACAAAAGGTAGCATTAGTTTTACATTTGTAAGACCCATTTCATCTCTTACTTTTTTAAGAGCTTCACACTCCCAGTCAAATGCAGGTTTGTAAGCGCTGGAGTAATATCTGCTAGCCCCTCTATAGCCTATCATTGGGTTTTCTTCGTGCGGTTCATATTCGCTGCCGCCAATCATCCTTTTGTATTCGTTTGATTTAAAGTCAGAAGTTCTAACGATAACCGGTTTTGGATAGAAAGCGGCGGCTATCATACCGATACCTTCGGATAGTTTTTTAACAAAGAAATCTTTTGGATTTTCATATCCGCTAATTATCTCTTTGATTTGCTCTTCGTCTTGAATTCCTTTTTTGCCATTATACATATCGACAAGGGCAAGTGGGTGGGCTTTGATGTAATTGTTAATTACAAACTCCATCCTTGCAAGACCTACGCCATCATTTGGAAGACTTGAAAAACCAAATGCCTTTGTTGGGTCGCCAACATTCATATAAAGTTTTGTTTTGAGTTTTGGGAGGTTGCTTAGATCTATTTTTTCGATTTCAAAAGGGAGGATTCCCTCATATACATACCCATCCTCGCCCTCTGCGCAAGATGCCGTTACCTCTTGTCCATCTTCTAAAAGGTCTGTAGCGCCCACTGCGCCCACTATCGCAGGAACGCCTATTTCACGAGCTACAATTGCGGCGTGGCAAGTTCTACCACCTCTATTTGTAATAACCGCCGCCGCTTTTTTCATCGCCGGTTCCCAATCTGGGTCTGTATTGTCTGTAACCAATACTTCACCCTCTTGGAATTCATTGATTCTATCTAATGTTTCAATGATTCTTACCTTTCCGGCGCCAATTTTACCGCCTACCGCACGACCAGTTACAAGGAGTTTTTTATCCTCTTTTTTGGCTTTTAGGTGGTAAGTTTCTATGCTGTTAGCCCCTTTTTTGGCTTTTTGACTTTGGACTGTCTCAGGTCTTGCTTGAACGATAAATATATCGCCGCTAATACCATCTTTTGCCCACTCCATATCCATAGGTCTATACTCGCCAGCCTCTTCGCAATAGTGATTTTCTATAATTACCGCATATCTAGCAAGCTCTAAAACCTCTTCGTCTGTGAGTGAGAAAGAGTTGAATTCTTCAGGGGTTGTAGGGATGTTGTGTGTTAGGTGTTTGTGGCTTGAGCCAGGGGCGGAATAAACCATTTTAATGTGCTTATGCCCCATTTGCCTTTTGATAATAGGTTTTTTACCTTCATTTAGCGTTGGTTTAAAAACATAAAACTCATCAGGGTTTACAGCGCCTCCAACGACATTTTCGCCAAGCCCCCAAGCAGATGTAATAAATACCGCATCCTTAAAGCCTGTTTCGGTATCTATTGAAAACATAACGCCGCTTGAACCTTTATCGGAGCGGACCATTTTTTGAACCCCTACAGATAGGGCAACTTGGAAGTGATCAAAACCTCTTGATGCCCTGTAGCTTATCGCTCTATCGGTAAAGAGTGAGGCAAAGCAACTTTTTACATGGTGAATTAGGCTTGTTTCGCCTTGAATATTTAGGTAAGTATCTTGCTGGCCTGCAAAAGAGGCGTCTGGCAAATCCTCTGCTGTTGCCGAGCTTCTTACCGCTACGTCTGCTTCTTCCATCCCATACTCTTTTGATAGGGCATGATAGGCCTCTATAATCTCATCTTTGAGCTCTTTTGGAAGCGGAGTTCCAAATATCATATCCCTAATTTTTTGCGCTCTAACTCTTAAAACATCTATATCTGTAGTGTCAACATCTTTAAGTAGCTCTTTAATAGGCTCTCTAAGGTTTTCACTATCAAGCAATGCCCAGTATGCGTCACTTGTTATTGCAAAACCATTTGGGACCCTAATCCCTTTTGGAACGAGAAGTTGGTACATCTCGCCAAGACTTGCGTTTTTACCGCCAACAAGACTTACATCGCTATTTCTTAGCTCACCGAAAAATTTAATCCACTTCATAAAGGCTTGTCTCCTAAAGAATAATGAAACTT
>JAVRLX010000019.1:0-27365 GCA_031960985.1 Campylobacterales bacterium
GCTTCAAGAAAGATATATAGAGCTAAAAGCTAAAGTAGTTGCATAGCAAACAGACTCAGCCAAAACCAAAGTTCATTTCCCCGCATAGCTTCCATACCCCCTCCTGCCCCATCTGCAGGAGTTTTTAATCGCTAAATAGTATACTCCAAATTCTCGTTTGATAAGAAAGCAAACTTGCAGCCAATCTTTTATAAGAAACACGGTAACTCAAAACTAATAACTTTTTAAAGAGAATCTGGTAACTCTATGAAGTTTATCCAACAATTGACTTATTTTCTCCAGTTTTGTTTTTATGAAACTTAAGCAAATTGTCTCTTATCTTAGTTTTGAGTTACCGTGATTAGTCGTAGATCGGCTTGATTTATTAAAAATTTTGCAATACAATGTATGTATCAAATAAGGGCTTTAAGTGTTTAATTGGGATAAAGAGAAAAATACGCTACTTAAAGAAACTAGAGGCATAGGCTTTGAAGAAATTGTAGAAGCAATCGAGCTAATCAAAAGATATTAGATGTTTACGACCATCCAAATTTTGAGCATTATCCAAATCAAAAAATATATGTCGTAGAGGCCTTAGAGTACGTCTATCTTGTGCCGTTTGTAAAAAATGAAGATGGAACTACTTTTCTTAAAACTATAATACCAAGCCGAAAAGCTAAAAAATTATACAAAGGAGATGACAATGTTTGACGCAGAAGAGATAGAAATATTAGAAGCTTTGGAAAAAAATGAGCTAAAAAGAAGTATAAACGCCGACGAGGAGATAGCCTTAGCTAAAAATGCAGCAAAAGAGTATCTCTCAAAGTCCAAAAACATCACAATAAGACTTAGCTTAGCCGATATCACTGCCGTTAAGCGCAAATCACAAGAGAGTGGCATACCGTATCAGACACTTATTAGTTCACTTGTGCACCAATACGCTAATGGAAGAATAAAGATAGAGGTATAAAAAATTATAGGATAAGTAAATAAGCAGGTTATTAGCGCCTAATACAAAAACAAAAGTCTCCCATTTTCTTTTAACCACATCTCACTCTCTTTGTAATTTGGCAAAAGCGCCGAGACATGCGACCAAAATCTTGCCGAATGGTTAAGCTCTTTTAAGTGACATATTTCGTGGATTACGACATACTCAATTACACTTTTTGGGGCGCCAATGAGTCTGTAGCTAAAACTAAGGGATTTTTTGGATGAGCAACTCCCCCATCTGCTTTTTGTATCTCGAAACGATACTTTTTCATATTTTACACCATAAAATGCTGCTATATCTTCAACCTTTGGGGTAATTATCCGCTTTGCTTCATCCTTTAAAAACTCTCTAAAATGCTCTTTTTTGGATAGCACAAGCGCGCCATTTTCAAACAAATATTTTTTTCGGATATCGACATCAAACTTAATTGGCATCTTAGAGCCTAGATAAAGAAAGCATCCGCCAAGGGCTTCTCTTTTTGCCTCAAATTCGAGTTGTTTTTTGACCATTTTTTGGATTTTGGCGCTATTTTGCCTTATAAACTCCATACATTTTGCCTCGCTCAAAAAACGTGGAGCCCTAACAAGCAATGCCCCACCCTCAAGCGCCTCTATGCGAAGTCTTTGGCTTTTGGCTTCTCGTTTTATCTCGATTTTTTCAAACATTTGATACAATCTCACATTGCGCATAAAATTGCAAAATAGTTATAAACATCATAATCCAGGATGATAAAATGAGCGAAATCAAAAAAATAGACCCAAACTCACAAGAGTTTCAAGACGAACTTAAAAAAACAATCGATTTTACCGACAAAGTGATAAAACAATTTGGCTTTGCATACAATCCAGATGAAGAAATTGTCCAAAGTATCCAATTTGGGCTAACTAGAAATAAACTTATTTACAACAAACGGTATTGCCCCTGTTTTTTTGTAACCGGCAACAAAGAAGAGGATAGAATCTGCCCTTGCAAACCAGCCTTAAATCATGAGATACCAGAGGATGGGCATTGTCATTGTGGGATATTTTGCACCCATGAATTTGCGGCCTCAAAAGCCGCCGAAGAGAAGTTAGAAGAGATAGTGCATACCCACTCAAGGGGGCTTACAAAAGAGGAGTGCGAAGCGCTCCTTGCAAAACCTCAGCTTGATTCAGAGGAGTTAGAGTCGCTGCTTGAAGCTAGAGAGCTTGGAATGGTAAATTTTAAACTAGTAGACGTAAGAGAGTGGATGGAGTACAAAAGCTTTAGAATTAAGGGGGTAGATTTTCTTGTTCCAACAACAAGCTTTTATGAGTCTGTAAAACAGTTAGAAGAGTTTAAAAATGAGACGATTATCGTCTATTGCCATGTTGGCTCAAGAAGCGCTTATTGCCAAAGAGTGCTTAAAGATTTGGGATTTAAAAAGGTATCAAATCTAACTTATGGAATAGTAAGCTTTAGAGGCGAGATAGATAAAGGCTAAATATTGAGCTTAGCCCTTTTGCTTCGCCCAACTTCACTTGATGAGTTTATCGGGCAAAAGCATCTACTTGGAGAGGGCGCCCCATTTCGCAGACTCATTGAGGCGGGAGATATTCCGCACTCTTTCTTTTTTGGTCCTCCAGGTACAGGCAAGACCACCCTTGCTCGCATAATAGCCTCTAAACTCAATGCTTCTTTTTTCGAGTTTAACGCCACTAGCGTCAAGATAGAAGATATAAGAAAAGCGGTTGACTCTGCAAAACATACTCTACAAAAACCGCTAATCTTTATCGACGAGGTGCATAGACTATCCAAAACGCAACAAGAGGTCCTACTTCCCATTATGGAAAATCGGTTGGCGCTTATCATTGGAGCCTCCACTGAAAATCCGTTTTTTTCTTTAACTGCCGGTATCCGCTCCCGCTCTATGTTGTTTGAGTTTTTTTCGCTAACTACTGATGATCTTATGGATATTTTAAAAAAAGGGCTTGAAAAATTAGGTAAAACTGCTGATGATGAAGCTGTAGAATACTTAGTTCAAAGCTCATCAGGCGATGCAAGGGCAATGTTAACTCTCTTAGACTACGCCGCAAAATTAGAGGATAATATCACGCTAAATACGCTAAAAAAGCTAAGACCAAATAGCCTAACAGATGGGGCTGGGGAGTCGGAAACCCACTACAACCTTGCAAGCGCCATGATAAAAAGCATACGGGGCTCAGATGAAAATGCGGCTGTATATTATCTAGCAAGGCTTATCGCAGGGGGTGAGGAGCCAAGATTTGTCGCCCGTCGCCTAGCGATACTAGCGGCGGAAGACATAGGAAACGCAAATCCAAACGCCTTGCAACTTGCAAATGCCGCCTTTGGACTTGTAGAAAAGATAGGTATGCCAGAATCCAGAATTATTCTAAGTCAACTTGCCATATATTTAGCCTGCTCACCCAAATCAAATACCGCATACACTGCGATAGACGATGCCTTGTCACTTATATCAAAAGGCGAGGTTTACGAAGTCCCCTCACACCTAAAAGATGCCCATTTTGCGGGGGCAAAAAACTTGGGGCGAGGGGTGGAATATAAATATCCACACGATTTTGGAGGTTGGGTGGAACAAAAATATACCGCAAAACCTGTAGATGTCGTAAAGCTCAAAGATATAGGATTTGAAAAAACGCTAAAAGAGTGGCTTAGGAAGATAAAGGGGCAGATGTGAGCAAAAACGCCAAACATCTTTTTTAAAGATAGCTCGTAAAATTGTTGTTTGATTTTTTATGGACATTATAATTTTTTTTGAATCAACTTGTGAAGCTTGTCTATAAGCCAGTTTGGTTCTTCTTGCTTATTTAGGACAAAGTACAGTTTGTTAAAATTGTTTAGTATCTCTTCAAATTCCTCTATCGCATCGTCCGTTCCGGCAATCAAAATTTTATCCCCTATCTCAAAATTTGAGCTAAAAGAAGGCCCCATTACAAATTCGCCGCTACGTCTCAAAAGTCCAAGTATCACAAGCTCTAGTTCCCTACCTTTGCCATCTACATTGGCGACAAGGTCTCTGTAAGTTATCGTCTGTTTTTGCAATGTAGGAAGTAGAGCGTAGGCCTCCTCTTCGTTGATATTAATCTCTTTTAGTTGTGGCTTCTTGTTGATTGTTTCCGTTAGCCTACTGACTATGTGCTGACCCCATTCGTCACTTTTTTTGCAAAGTTCATCGGCAAATCTGACAACCATTGGTCTGGCGATTATGTTGTATGCTCTGACTGCAACTATTCTATCCATAATAAATACCACATTGGCTCTTAGCGCCGCAAAAACGGAGTTTTCTTCCATTTTGTTTTCACGTACCATTACAAATATTCCGGGGTTTAGCTTTCTGGCGGTTATTATCGCTGAGAGATTGACGGCATCGTCTGGTGTTCCGGCTATGATACACTCCGCTTTTTCTATTCCAGCCTTCAAAAGAAGCTCTCTATCTCCACCCTCTTTTGCTTTTGTCTCTTTGAATATATCTACTATTTCATACTCTATACCGTTTTTGAGGAGCACCTCTTTGATAGCTCTGCCAAGTCTTCCTCTGCTACAAATAATGTATTTGCCCCTAGTTAGCTTAGCTTTTTTTGAGAGGTTGAGGTTTCCGCCATTTAGCCAGTTTAGTAGAGCATACAAATGCGGAGCGTTTAGCATGTACTCTATTCTGGTGGCAATATGGTGGTATGGGTCGATTACGTGCTCTACGCCAACGTCTTTGAGGTTTTGGAGTCCTGCATAAAAGGATGATTCGGCAACTATTGAGATTTTACTGTTTAATATTTTCGCTTTTACTGCAATTTTGATGTTTATATCGTCATCTTCGAAAAGCACAAAGAGCGCCTTACAATAAGGAGAGCTTATTCCAGCATCTTCAAGCACATCCGTCATTGTTGCATCTGCGGCAAGGGCAGGCACGGTAGGATAGTAGCCTTCCAAATTTAGTTCGTCTATTTTATCTTCAGCTTTGTCCAAAACTACTATTCTGTATCTGCCGTATAGTTGAAATTTTTCTATCATTATGCGACTGATAGAGTTGTATCCGCATATAACGACGAAATCTTCATTAATACGACTAATACTTCTTCTAAAAGATATTCTTTTAAGCGCCCTTTGAAACGCCACATCTTGAAAAAGCCCAACTATCGTACCCAACCCATAAAACCAAGCCGGAACGGTAAGGTATATGGATATTGTCATAACCAGTCTTTGCGGGTATGTAAGAGGGTATGGGATCTCACCAAAACCTATCGTATTGGCTGTGTAGGAGATAATATAAAAAGCGTCAAAAAATGTCAGATAATAAACATTTCCATTATTGTCTCTGCCTTCAACCATTGTCAGTAGGAGTATTGAAATGGTGTAGGTAACTATGATAGCCAAAAAAGGGGATCGAAGCCTCCTTATAACTATCCAAAAAGCTTCATTTTGTCGCATAAATACTTATCTTTTCGAGTGAACTGTGTCTGAAATATACAAAATCACAGATACTATATTTGCAACAAGTGCGCCGGATGCTAGTGACACTATTGTTGTCGTCATCTGTGCATCCACATGTCCTAGCACGTTTTGGGCATATCCTCATACCGCCGCCGCCGCAAAAAGCTGTAAATCGGCTACAAGGCTAGTTGCAAGAAGTACAGAACCAACTTGCGTTTTATCTCCTAGCTTCATTGTTGTTGCTATTAGGTTTACTACTATAGCTATAGCTAGTTCATATACGCTATGGTGCGTTATATTTTCAATATCTCCGTATACAAAACCGGCATTGATAGTTAGCGCCAAAACTATAAAAAATCCGGCAATCACTTTCTCTTAGTACATATCTCTCCTTTTTGGCAAATAATATTAAATTCCAATCGTTATTCTAGCAACAAAAAGGAAAATTCGGTATATAAAATTGGGAAACTATACTCCAAACACTGCATACCTTAAGCCATCATTTTCAAATATTTTGACGCTTGTACCATACAGCTCTTCCAAATGCACAGCTTTTAGCTCTTTTGGCGCTCCTTCGTAGAGGATTTTTCCGTGATTTAAAAGAACCACGCTATCAGAAAACCTAAAAGCGTCATTGATGTCGTGAAGAACCGCCATAAGCGTGATATTTTGCTCTTTAGCTTTTTCTTTGAACAACGAGAGTATCTCCACCCTGTTTTTGGCGTCTAGATGATTTGTCGGCTCATCAAGCAGCATAACTTTTGGCTCCTGCGCCAATGCTTTGGCTAAAAGAACTTTTTGTAGCTCTCCTCCGCTTAGAGTTGCGCACGACCTATGCGCCATAGCCCCTAGCCCAAGCGAGATAAGTATCTCTTCTACCTTGTCAAAGTCTGCTTTTTTTGGCGCCACCCCAAATATAGGCTTGCGTCCTAAAAGCGTCATATCAAACACGCTAAGCTCTACGCTTCTACTTTTTTGCGGCATAAATCCAAGCTTTTTGGATAATTCTTTGCTCGTTAGCCGCCTTGCGTCCAAGCCATCTATCAAGACAACACCATCACGAGGCTTAATAAGTCCCGCTATCACATGCAGTAGCGTAGTTTTGCCACAGCCGTTTGGACCGATAATCGACAAAAACTGTCCCTCGCTTGCGTTTAGACTAATATAATCCGCAAGAAGTTTACCACCGCGTTCTATATGGATATTTTTAAGCTCTAGCATGTGAAGAGTCTCTTTTTTTGAAAAGCGCTAGATATAAAAATAGCGGCGCTCCTAGCATTGTAGTCAAAATACCTACAGGAAGCATCACGGGCGCCAAGATGAGCTTTGAGGCAATGTCTGAGGCTAACAAAAGGGAGGCGCCAAGTAAGGCTGAAAGCAAAGAGAGATAGCGATAATCTTCACCGACAAAAACACGCCCAATATGCGGAGCGATAAGCCCTATAAAACCGATAATGCCATAGTATGCAGTGGACGCCGCCGCCAAAAGAGTAGTAAGGAGTATAGCAAAAATTCTAAACCAAAAAACGCTTATTCCTAGCGTTTTAGCCTCAACATCACCTAGAAGCATCGCATTAAAAGACCATCCAAGTAGTAGCAAAATCAGCATAGAGGGTATACAAAGAGCCGCAACTATCCAAATCTCGCTATATCCGGCTCGCCCAAGATCGCCAAAGCTCCAAAACACGGTCGCCGCAAGCTGAAAATCAGTAGCAAAATACTGCAAAAACATAGTGCATGCGCCAAAAAAAGAGCCAATAGCAATGCCGCTAAGAGCTATAAATTCAGGGGCAGAGCGGCGCATGGAAGAGAGCGCCAGTATAAGAAAGGAGCTAACAAGAGCCCCAAAAAATGCGAAAGTAGCAATAGCGCCTGAGGATACAAACTTCGCCCCAACTCCGGCATATGTGAGGCTCCCCGCCCCAAAAAGTGTAATAGCCGCCGTAGCCCCAAAAGCAGCTCCTTGCGATATTCCTAGCGTAAACGGAGAGGCAAGAGGATTTCTAAGAAGGTTTTGCATGACGGCCCCACTAAGGGCTAGCGAAGCTCCAACAAGAACAGCGCTTATGACTCTTGGCATGCGAAGCTGTGTCACGAGATAGTTTAGCGTCTCGTCATTACCTAAAAAATAGCTACGGAGTATATCAAAGCGGCTTTCATACGAGCCAACCGTCAAAGAGACGCCGCATAGTGCAAGTGTTAACACAAAAGCCGCTAGCACGGCTATATTTTTTCTAAAAAGCGAAGCCTTATAAGCTTTTTGCAAGGCCTAATAATCCTCTTTTATTATTTTGCCACCGCTAAAGATTAACCTTGAATAGCCGCCGTATCTTGCTTTCATTGCTGGATATGCATCTATTCCGACAAATTTGGTGAATATCTCTCCGGCAATCGCTCCTACGTCAAGCTTTGTGTCAAAAGCCGTAGCGGCATAGAAAAATGCGTTTGCGTACATCACCTCAACATTGGAGGCGTAAAATACATTTGGAAGGCTCATATATGTGCGCCCCTCGTAAACAGCAGGAATTAGCTCAAAAAACTTTGGCTCCTTTGCATACTCTTGCGCAACATTGCCATACCCACCGCCATCCACATAGATTACCGATGGAGCGTTTTTTAAAATAAACTCTTTATCGATAAAAAGATGCCCGCTTTTTTTGGTACTATCAGATATATTGACAACTCCAAGCTTCTTAAAACCAAAAAAATTTGCTTCTGTAGAGCCGATGCCGTGCTGACCTTTGTACGCCACGCCGCCTATGTATACTTTTGGCTTTGTTTTTGCCGTTTTTGCATAGCCCTCAAGCCTTGCGTCAAGCGATTTCATATAGCTTATCAACTCTTCGGCTCGTTTTGTTTTTCCTATAACGGACGCTGCACATCTAAGAGACGCCGCAAATACCGCATCATCAAATCCACTCTGTCCATACGAAAGGACGACTACAGGAGTGTTTATCTTTTTTTGAATAGCATCTGCGCTAGCGGCGTCAATAAAAGCAGTAAATACAACATCGGGCTTTAGAGCTATCACTTTTTCCCAGTCAGTAGGCTTACCTGCTCCACCCTCGCCCACTACCGGCAAAAGAGCTGATTTTTTGTATGTCGCAAGAGTATAAGGCCTAGAATCGATATCTCTTTTTTCGATAGCCTCGGTCGCCACTACTTTTTCAGACGCTCCAAGATATGTCAAAAATCTCAGAGTAGACGATAATGCCACGGCTTTTTTGACCTCGCCCACCTCCACAGTGCGCCCCGTAGCGTCAATCACTTTGATGGCAAACAACTGCGATGAAAGCAAAATAGAGAGTATTAGTAGCTTTATATTTCGCATATTATTAGTCCTGTTTCTACCGCATGAGAGTGTTTTACTCTTTCGTCAAATTCAGATTTGAGCAATTTTTCCACTATGCCTCTATCGGGTTCTACCCCGCCTATTTCGATATGCCAGCACATCTCGTCTATCGCCTCCTCTATCGTCATTTCATGCTCCCATATCTCTTGTGAATACTCCACTTCTACAGTAAACCCAAGCTTTTTAAGATGTTCTTTGGCTCCTGGAGCGCCAAAGGGTAGATGTAGTTTGCCACCGTGAAGCTCGAATGCTTTTTCTAATAACGGAGCGCTTCTTGTTCTTCCCCATCCTACATACACAAACTTCTCACCAGCCAACGAAACGGCTTTTGCAAAGTCTTCCAAACTTTGAAGCGCGGGCGTCATCGTTGCTACTACTATATCATATTTTTCATTCAAATTAGCGTCGCCAAAACAAGAGTGAATAGTGTTGATATTTTGCGCCCCCTGCTCTTTTGCAGATTTTTCCAACAAAGAGAGCATCTCGACCGATACATCCAAAGCGTCTACACTATCTGCTACTTTAGCCATCTCTATCGTATTTCGCCCAGTGCCGCAACCTATATCAAACACTCTTTTACCGTCAAACTCTACGCCTCGCTCTTTTAGTTTTTTGAGCAGTTTTTTTGCGCTAGAATCCTCGCTTGCGTCATATACCGGATAACTGTGCGCTTTTTTATTCCAAAAATAAGCTTGTTTGTTTCTTTCCAACGCCGCCTCTTTCTTAGTAGTTGTATCTCAAAGCCATTCCAATAACTCTGCCAGTAGCTGGGTAACCATATTTCTCTTGATACTCTTTGTCCATTATGTTGTCAGAGAAAATCTCCAGATTTGTGCCTTTGAAAATCGGGGCTTTTAGACTCACATCGGTTACTGTATAAGATTGCACATCCACCACTTTTGATTGATAGTTAAACGCTTTTTGAGCGGCGTAATATCTAGTATTTGTCCCTAGTGTGGCTCCAAAAATCGGCAGTTTAAAATCAAATGCCAAGTTTGCTTTATATTTTGGAAAATACTCCAAAGACTTCATAAGCTTTGCCGTATCCAGAAAATCGCCTGTTTTTTCACTGCTTTGGTGGGTAATAGAGCCAGATACCTTCATAAAATCAGCAATATTTTTAGAAGCGTCGACAGATACCCCTTTTATCGTTACCGCATCTATATTATATACGGCTCTATCTACACCGCTCACACTTCTCCACTGAATATAATCTTTTATTTTCATATAAAATGCATTAACTGCTACGAACTCATTTTTGGATATTTTGTATTTATATGAGAGCTCTGCATTATCAGAAGCTTCGGCCTTTAGCGGCGAACTTCTTACGCCTGATTGTATAGACGCATTAGGATTGGCGGCGTTAAAATGCCAGTAACTCTCAGGAATTCCAGGGGTTCTAAAATTTTTGTAAAGGGCAAACGCAATTGTATTTGCATTGTCTGGTCTGTATGTTACCGTCATTTTAGGAGAAAAACCGCTACCGATTACCCTCTTATAAAGCAGATTATCAAAAGGGTGTATATCGAACTTATCATATCTTGCGCCTATATTGATATTTAGAGCTTTACCGAACAAATCCACACTGTCGCCACCAAAAATACCTTGTTGCAGAATATAAGTATTAACATTTGGCGAAAGATATGCTGCATTGTTATTAAAAACTTTGTCGTATTGATTAATTTTGAAATTGCCGACACCCATCCTGGTGTAGCTAACACCAGCAATAAAGTCGTGATTTTGGTATGGCATATTAAATTTCAGCACTCCACCCTTTGTTCTATCGCTTTGAATATCCCTATCTATCACCTTGTGCCCGTCAATTGGGGAAAAATTCTCTTCGTGCCTATCTTCATAGTTTGAAAAAAGTTTTAATTCGGCATATCCGTCACCGATAGCCTGCGTAACACCTGCGTCAAGAATATATTTTGTCTTTTCCCAAAATGCGCCTTCGCCAACTTTTAGAAGTACCGGATTGTTGCCGCCGCCAGCTAGCGTATCACCATATGAGATTGGATAGTTTGGATTTATTCTTTCATTATATCCGGCTTCATCAGGATTGTTGTCTTTTATAAAACCTCTCTTGGAGTACGAATATGTAAAGCCAAAATTTAACCTCGTAGTATCGGTTAAGTCATAATAGAGCCCGGTATAAAAGTTTTTACCTCTAAAATTATTATTCCATAGGTATGCATCTGCATTTTGAATACTTCCAGATATTATGTATCCTAGTCGTGAGGGCTTGTAGGAGTGGGAAAATCTAACATTTTCAAAACCATCGCCGCTCTCCCATGCTCCAACTATAGCCTCACCGCTAAATGTCGGCTTAGCGGTAGGCATTTTCGGTATAATGTTTATCACACCGCCAAGAGCATTGTGTCCATACTCAATAGAGCTTCCGCCCTTTATAACCTCTATTTTTGAGATATTTTCAAGAGGTATCGTCCCCCAATCTATATAGTGTCCACCGTTTATACCTGCCGCATTTAACGGTCTGCCGTCAAAATTTAGCATTATCCTATTGGCGGAAAGCCCACGAATGGAGAGTATATCGCCGTTGTCACCGACTGTCGTTCGTTTTCTTACATCTATTTGCGACTCGTTTTTTAGAGCGTCGGCTATCGTCTGAGACGAACCTGTTTGTATTTTTTTCGTATCCACTTTGGCAGCTGAGAGCGGCGAATTCGCAAAAGCGTCAGATTCGACCGTTATTGTATCAATCATCAAGTTTTCAGCGTGCAAAGAGTGCGACATAAGGGCAAAAGAGGCGGTAATAGATAATAGCAGATTATTTTTCATGGTTTTACCTTTCTAGCTGATGTTACGCACAAATACAAGCAAAGCCCGTATTTGTGGCTTAGGACTAATGTCCCTTGCATCCCCCTAAAGCTACCTGCTGACGCAGGAGAGAAAGAGGTTCTTACGCACTTTTGGTGCGTAAGGTCAGTTTCTAATTCAAAATAAGTTTACAAAGAAGTTTATCGGTCTTATTTTTAATTTTCGTTTAATACTTATTCATACTTTATACTATTTTTTCATATTAAAAGTATATTCTGATAACATATCAGAATGATAAAAAAGTTACAAATAACCCCTCTAAAAGAGCAGAAATACATACAGCCGGTATCGATAGAGTACATGCAAAACGGCGTGCAAAAAAGTTGGGAGGCGGTAAGAAGCTTTAATAGCGTAGCAGTACTTTTATACCACTCGACAAAAGATGCATTTTTACTTGTTAAGCAGTTTCGCCCACCCGTTGCGCTAAATGGCGCCCCGATAGATAAGGCCTATATATACGAGCTTTGCGCAGGAATTTGCGATAAGGACAAGAGCCTTGAAGAAACAGCGGCTGAGGAGATAGATGAGGAGTGTGGATATAAGGTAGATGCAAAAAATATAGAGATTATAACGGCGTTTCATACATGCGTTGGCATATCAGGGGCATACCAAACGCTTTTTTACGCCGAGATTGATGAGAGTATGCGCATACACAGCGGCGGTGGGGATTATACCGAGGAGATAGAGCTTGTATGGATACCAAGAGATAAAGCAAAAAGCTTTTTACTAGACACCGAAAAACCAAAAACTCCTGGAGTCGGACTTGCGCTTTATTGGTGGTTTGATACGAAGCAATCTTTGCAAATACCCTTTAGCGTTACACTTTCGACCAAATAGCCAACTAACTCTATTTTTGCGTCGTTTATACACTCTATTTTTTTGCATGCTTTACATATAAAATGCGCATGTGGCGCGGATGCTATTTCAAAATACCACTTTTTATCGTCCGATTCAAACTTATTTATGAGTTTTTCCTCTTCAAACTTTGCTATATTTCTATAAAAAGTAGCCTTATCCATTGACAAATCGAAATCATCATAACAAAGCGGTCTATTTGCATCGATTAGGATATTTAATATCTCGCTTCTCGCCTTCGTAACCCTCATAGTAGAATTTTTTGTTAGCTCTTTTATTTTCTCTTTTTGCATTACAACTCCATTTTTTAGATTATAGCAAAGTTGTTTTTATCTTAATATGCAACTAAGTTGCAAAATAGTATTATTTTTAACTAAATCAAGGGGGTTCTGCATGAAAAAAACTATACTAACAGCGGTGCTGTTGTCAAAGGTAGCATTTGCTCAGTTGTCCGTAACCGTCACCATTTTCCCGCTATATGACGCCGCAAAAGCCGTTGGGCAAGACAAAATTGCGCTAACAAATCTAATACCTTTTGGCGTAGAGGCGCACGAGTTTGAACCAAAAGCCAAAGATATAGCCAAACTCTCAAAGAGCGATATTTTTGTCAGTAGTGGAGAGGTGTTTGAGCCTTGGAGCAAGAAAATCGTAAATTCGCTAAAGATAAAAGATAAGACGCTGGATATGAGCCAAAAAGTGAAGCTTTTAAAACCAAAAAATGATCACGAACACCATGGACACGCCCACGCAAACTACGACCCGCACTACTGGCTGAGTATAGACAACCAAATATCAATAGCAAAAGAGCTTGCCGCCTCTTTTTCAAAAAAAGACCCTATAAATGCAAAGTTTTACGAAGCAAATGCCGCCGAATATGCAAAAAAACTCTCACAACTAAAAAAAGAGTATGAAGCCCTAAAAGAGTGCAAAAATAAAAAAGTTATCGTAAATCATGACGCTTTTGGCTACCTCGCCAATGAGTATGGCATAACGCAATACTCAATTTCCGGTATGTCTTTCGATGCGCAACCTAGCGCAAAACAGATAGCTAAACTTACAGATATAGTAAAAAAAGAAAAAATCAATACAGTGTTTTTTGAGGAGTTTGCAAGCGATAAAGTGGCAAAAACAATAGCAAAAGAGGCAGGCGTAAAAACCGATTCGCTCAGACCAGTTGAAAATATAACGCTCGAAGAGAGTCAAAAAAATATAGGCTATATTGATATAATGCGCCAAAACTTAACAAAACTAAAAGGCGCGATGGATTGCAAGTAAAATTTGTCGATGCTGTAATTGAAGCAAAAGCTCTCTCTTACAAAAATATTTTGCAAAATATTAGCTTTTCTGTAAAAAGAGGAGATTATGTCGCAATCATAGGCCCAAACGGCGGAGGCAAAACCACATTAATAAAACTTCTGCTGGGTCTCATTAAGCCAAGCGGTGGAGAGATAAAACTTTTTGGTAAAAATCAAAAAAGCTTTAGAGAGTACCAAAAAATAGGGTATGTGCCGCAAGAAGTAGCTAAAATAGATACAAACTTCCCCATTACCGTTTTGGAGGTAGTTAGCCTAGGTATCGCTAACAAAAGCTCGCTTTTTAGCCGCATAACAGCTGCGGACAACGAACAAATCAGACTAATGATGGAGAAGATGGGGGTATTAGAGTTATCAAATAGACGCATATCAGAGCTCTCCGGTGGGCAAAGACAAAGGGTGATGATAGCAAGAGCCCTTGTGGGACGCCCAGAAATCCTTATACTAGATGAGCCAAACACCGGCGTAGATACCCACTCACAACGCAAATTTTATGAACTCTTAAGAGAGCTAAACAAGAATGATAATATAACGATACTTTTTGTTACACACGACCTTGGCGTAATAGCGGACGATGTCAAACATGTTCTATGTATCAATCAGACCCTGCTAGCCTGCCACAATCCGCATGAGCTTTTAAACTGCAATGAAATGAGCAAAATTTACGGCATAGACGCACATCTAGTCTGTCATCATCACTAGGAAAGATTAAGTGGAAATTTTTGAATACTCTTTTATGATTAGAGCTTTTGTAGCTGGTATTATCATCGCCGCCCTAGCCTCTTTGCTGGGCGTTTTTGTAGTAGTTCGCAGATATTCGATGCTCTCCGATTCGCTAGCGCACATCTCGCTTCTTGGCGTCGCCTCCGGATTTTTATTTTCGGTTTCTACATCTTGGAGCGCTATTGCCGTAACGCTAGCGGCCTCATGGCTTATAGAGTACCTAAGGCAAAACCACGATATATATTCTGATTCGCTCCTATCTATCTTTCTCTCAGGCTCACTAGCTACCGCCATCATAATAGTCTCTCTTTCAAACTCATTTAATGCTTCGTTATTTGACTATCTATTTGGCTCTATCGTGGCAGTTAGCGAAGAGGACATATGGACTATTTTTGTATTTGGGATTTTAAGCGTTTTAGTTGTTGTAAACTACTACAAAAAGCTTATCTTTATGTCCTTTGACGAAGAGGTCGCTCGCTCTTGTGGCATCAATACAAAAGCGCTCAATTATCTACTCGTATCGCTAGTGGCAGTTACAATAGGGCTTTCCATCAAGATAGTCGGGGCGCTTCTTATCGGAGCGTTGATGATAATACCGGTCATATCGGCAATGCAGTTTTGTAAAAGCTTTTTTTGGACGGCGGCGGTGGCGGTGTGTATCTCTGTATTTTCGGTAATTACCGGGCTTTTTACATCATACTACGCCTCTTTGCCTAGCGGGGCTACAATAGTCGTTGTCGCACTTTTGCTATTTGTAGCAAGCTTATTTGCAAAAACGGTTTTAAAATAACCTAAACGCCAACCTAAGCAAACACTCCCTTCCCCTCTTCAAACCGTATCTCAAACACCGCTCCACCCCCTTTTCTATTTGCGGCAGTTATCGTACCGTTCATATTTTGCTCTATTATCATCTTCGTCATATAAAGCCCTACGCCAGTACCTTTGCCCTGCTCTTTTGTAGTAAAATACGGCTCGAATATTCTAGGCAAAACATCATCTTTAAAGCCCGTACCGTTATCTAACAGCCGAACAAAAGCGTATTTTTTTTGCTCCGAATTTTTTGCAACGCCTATCTCAACATTGATAAAGGCGTCAAACTCGCCATCTTTTTCCTTTTTTTCAACAATAGCGTCTTTACTGTTTGAGAGCATATTGAGCATAAGTTGTTTAAATTCGCCAGGATAGCCGTATATCATAACCTCGCCGGGCTCATCTATATCTAACGGTGAATAAACATTTACTTTTATATTATAGTTTTCAAGTTGCGGTCCAATAAGGCTTACGACATCAAGTGTCGCTCCTATAAGCGCAAAGCTCTCCTTTGCCTTATCTGGTTTAAAAAAATTACGAAAATCATCTATAGTTTTTGACATTTTTTTGATTTGCGCCATTGCGCTGGTATCAAAATTTTGAATGTACTCATCGGTTAGCTCGCCAAATCTTTTTGCTATTTTTACATCTTGTATCATTATCCCAAGCGCATTTAGAGGTTGGCGCCACTGGTGGGCTATGGCAGAAATCATTTCGCTCAAAGCGGTCATTTTGCTCTGCTGAAAAAGTATCTGTTGTCCTATTTGTTGCTTTTCCTCTTGTATTTTTTGATCCGTTATATCTTTAACGGTACTATCATATATGACTTACCCTCTTCAACCATAACTCTATATGTTGTGTTTACATGTATAACATCGCCTCTTTTATTTATGCGGCAGACAACGGCGCTAGATTCAAACAATGGATTTTTGATAGCCTCGGCATACATAGCCTTTACTTGTTCAGCATCGTCTTTTGGTATAACCATCAAAAAAGAAGCGCCCAAAAGCTCGTCCGCTTCATATCCAAAAAGCTCGGCGTATTTGTCATTAACACTTACATATAATCCATTTTCATCAGTAATGCAAATAGCCAAGTTTGCTTTTTTATAAGCATTTGCCTCCAAACTCCACAGGGCGCTATTTCTTGGCATCTTAAACCTCAAATAAAAAAATGGGTGTCATAAGGGTATGAAAAAAATTATAAAAATGCCCTTTATAACTAACAAAAACAAACTATCCTCTTTTTCGGCAAGCCGCTAGATTATAGCGGTCTTGGATAGCTGTGCATGCTTGACGCCCTTGAGTCCCGATATTTGCGACGCTATCCGCTCTATCTCTTTTGGACTCCCTTTGATTATGATAACCTCCAAACAGTCGTGATGCGTTACATGCATATGAAGAGTGCAACTCACATTCAAAAGATGTCCATGCTGAATTTCTACCATTTTGTCTGAGAGTTCATTGTAATGATGGTCATAAAGTATTGTTAGTACCCCAAGACACTCTGTTTCGTTTTCCCACTTTTTTTCCACCATCTTTTGACGAATCAAATCCCTAATAAACTCAGACCTTGAAGCGTATCCTGATTTTAACACGTCATTGTCTATGTAATCAAACATTGACTGCTCAAGAGATATACTAAATCTTACTATTTTGTCCTCTTTTTCCAAACACAGCTCCTTATCTAATTTATTATTTGTTGCGTTTTTACCAAAAAAAGACTAAAATCACCCAAATTAGCAGTTGGAAAACAAGATGGAACAGATATTTGACGAAGACGGAAGCCTAATATTCGAAGGTGAATTTAAAGGCAAAAAAAGAAACGGGCTTTGTAAGACATTCTATCCTGATGGAACACTAATGCTTGAGGGTTCATACACAAACGGTAAACGAGACGGACTTACAAAGATATACGCAGAAGACGCTAAATTGGCCATTGAGTGCTCTTTTGACGAAGGCGCCGAAACCGGAGAGTGGAAGTATTATCACCCAAACGGCAAAGTAAGCAGGCAGGGCTACCTCAAAAACGGCAAAGAGGATGGCGAGTGGCTTTTCTTTGATGAAGATGGAAATCTATCCGAAAAAGGAAGCTACAAAAACGGCCAAAAACAAGGAGAGTGGGTCGAATACTACACAAACTCAAAGATAAAAAAAGTATTAAATTACAAAAAAGGGATACTTGACGGAGAGGCTAGGTTCTATTATCCAAACGGCGCCTTAAAAGAGTGCGGCGCCTACAAAAACGGTGAAGAGAGTGGTAGATGGAAAGAGTATTTTGAAAACGGAGAGCTAAGCTCTAGTGGAGAGTACAGAAATGGTAAAAAAATAGGTATTTGGACTGGCGAAAAGCTTGAAAAAATTATTAATTAGCTTTTTTTTAAGCGTTATAGCCACTGCTCAAGTATTTGGTTTTTCACAAGAGAGCGAAAAAAAAATTGAGGAAGCCATCAAAAATGAATACATAAAAGAGTACCCAGAAATTATAATCTCCAGCGTAACAATAGAGGATATGACAAAGGAAAGCAGACAAAACTGGAGATACACAGCGCTTGAGATGCAAAAACAAAATACACAAAAAGATAATGGCGTAGTTTTGGCGATTTTTGAGACTGAAAAAAATACCACAAAAAGAGTGTTTGTCCGCTATAAAATAGAGGCTCTGCTGAGTATCGTAAAAGCAAAATATAACCTCCAAAAAGATAAAATCATCACTTCAGAAGACATAATTACGGAAAGTATAAAATTTAAAAATTTTTATTCAAAACCGATACCGGAGAGCTCGGCAAAAGGGCTTGTAACAAAAAGATTTATTACAGTTGGAACTGTGCTAACTGATAAAGATGTAGCCAGACCGTCGGCGGTCAAAAAAAACTCCACGCTGTATGCTCTTATGCGTCAAAAGGGGCTTGAAATAGAACTTGAAGTAATAGCTTTGCAAGATGGCAATATCGGAGAAACAATAAGTGTCAAAGCAAAAAACGGAACAATTATGAAAGCGTTAATAAAGCAAGACGGCAGGCTAGAAATACAATGAAAATCCTAGTTTGCATATCTGGAGCTAGCGGAGCGGCGCTTGGTTTCAAGCTTTATGAGGAGCTAAAAAAAGAGCATAATACTTTTTTGGTTGTCTCAGACGCCGCAAAAAAAGTAATTTCACTTGAAAATGTGTATAGCAACAAAAGCATAGAAGCGCCGCCATCTTCTGGCTCATTTGGCATAGACGCCACTTTTATAACGCCTTGTAGTATGAACACACTGGCCAAAATAGCGCACGGTATAGCCGACAACTTAATAACAAGGGCGGCGGCGGTAGCGATAAAAGAGCGCAAAAAACTGCTTTTAGCTCCGCGTGAAATGCCGCTTTCGCCAATTGTGCTGGAAAATATGCTAAAACTGTCACAAATTGGAGTAATAATAGCGCCGCCAATGCTAGCCTACTATAGCGAGCAACACACTCTTGAAGAGATGGAGAGCTTTATAGTCGGCAGATGGCTTGACCTTATAGGAATCAAAAATAGCTTATACAAAAGATGGGGCGATGAGTAAAATAAAAAAAGCGATATATCCTGGCACTTTTGACCCTCTTACACTAGGGCATCTCGACATTATCAAAAGGGCGCTAAAGATATTTGACGAAATTACGGTGGCAGTTGCTCTCTCAAGTGATAAAAAACCTCTTTTTAGTCTTGAAGAGCGTGTGGAGATGGCAAAAGAGTGTTTTAAAGATATATCCTCAATCACTGTAGAGGCATACGATACGCTCCTTGTAGATTTTGCCGCAAAAAAAGGGACATCTAACATCATAAGAGGGCTTCGGGCGATTAGCGACTTTGAGTATGAGCTGCAATTAGGATACGCAAACCAAAGCCTAAACCCAAACATAGAGACGGTATATCTAACGCCCTCTTTGGAGTATGCTTTTATTAGCTCTTCGGTAGTACGCTCAATTCTAAAGCACGGCGGAGATGCATCACACCTACTGCCAAAATCGGTAAAAAAATTCTGCGAAGGTAAAGATTTTGTACATTGCGTTTGAGGGTGTCGACACTTGCGGCAAAACAACACAGATAGAGCTACTAAAGAGGGCTTATCCAGATTTTGTCTATACAAAAGAGCCGGGAGGCACCGAACTTGGCAAAAAGGTGCGAAAGCTGGCTCTATACCATCCAAATATAGATGAAAAAAGTAGATTTTTTCTGTTTTTGGCAGACAGAGCCGAACATATGGCAAAAATAGTACACCCAAATCTAGAGCGCACGATAGTGTCTGACAGATCCATCGTATCGGGGCTTGCATATTCGCCGCCAAAAAACTTTGAGCAGGCAAAGTCCATGTCGCTGTTTGCGGTCGATAATATACTACCGAATTTGGTTATTATACTTTGGCTAGATGAAGCCACGATGAGTTCAAGACTATCTCTAAAGAAGGCAGATGAGATAGAGAAACAAGGTATACAAAAGCTACTTGCAATACAGGAGAGAATGCCGCAAATTTGCGAGAATCTTGGTATAAAATATGAAAAAATAGACGGATCCAAAACAATAGAAGATATACACAACATAGTAAAGGCAAAGCTGAAATGATTACCGCCCTTCGAGGAATGAAAGACGTCTACTTTGAAGACGCTAAAAAATTTGAAAAATTTTTGAACATCGCAGTGCGAATCGCAAAAAACTACGGATTCTCATACATTGAGACACCGATACTAGAAGAAACCGGGCTTTTTAAAAGAAGTGTCGGAGAGAGTAGCGATATAGTCGGCAAGGAGATGTACCGCTTTACCGACAAAGGCGGAAATGACGTTTGCATGAGACCGGAAGGGACAGCAGGGGTTGTGCGAGCTTTTATAGAAAAAAAACTTGACCGCGCAGGCGGCGAATATAGATTTTACTACTTTGGGCCTATGTATCGATACGAAAGGCCGCAAAAAGGTAGGCTTAGACAGTTTCATCAATTTGGCGTAGAGTCGTTCGGGGAGGCGGGATACCTTGAAGACGCATCAATAATAAGCATGGCTGCAACTATATTTGACGCTCTTGGTATTAAATATAAGCTAAAACTAAACTCTCTTGGGTGCGAAAAGTGTATACCAAAATACAAAACCGAGCTTGTAGACAAACTAAAAGCAATGAAACAAGAGCTGTGCGAAGATTGCGGTAGACGAATAGAGACCAATCCAATGAGGGTATTTGATTGCAAAAATGAAGCGTGCCATCAGCTTTTAGCGCCGCTACCTCGTATAACAGACGCTCTTTGCAACGAGTGCGAAAGCGATTTTGAAGGTGTCAAGACTGCTTTGGAGAGTATCAGCATAACTTATGAGATAGACAAAAATCTAGTCAGAGGGCTGGACTATTACACCAAAACCGCTTTTGAATTTGTCTCCACAGAGATTGGGGCGCAAAGCTCCATAGCCGGAGGCGGAAGATATGATAAGTTGGTAGAGAGTCTTGAGGGCAAAGCAACACCGGCAGTCGGTTTTGCTATAGGAATCGAGAGAATACTTGATTTAATACCGCTTGACGAGTGCGCTAGAGAGGGTGTATATTTTGCGCCGCTATGCGATGAGGCGGTAATGAAAGCATTTGAGATGTCAAGTGTATTTCGACAAAATACGGTAACTTATTTGGGATATAGCGCTAAATCTCCAAAAAATCATCTAAAAGCCGCCGACAAATACAATGTTGTTTGGTTTGTTGGAATAGGTGAGAAAGAGATGCAAACAAAAAGCGTATGGCTCAAAAATCTAAAGACCAAAGAGGAGACAAATATCTCTTGGGAAGAGCTAAAAGCAAAAATTTTAGAGGATAAGTAAGTGCAAAAATACGGTATAGATGTTTGGGGGCAGGATAGTTTCATCATTGAGGATGGATGCGTCAAAATAAATTATGGCAATAAACCTTCTATCTTGGATATAGTAAGAGAGATTCGTGAAAATGGGCACAAAGGCCCTCTTTTACTACGGTTTCCGCATCTCGTAGAACACCAGATAGATCTTATTTTTAATAAATTCAACGCCGCCTTTAAAGAGTTTGGCTATCAGGGCAAGTTTAATGCTGTATTTCCGCTAAAAGTAAATCAGTTTCCAAATTTTGTAGGACAAGTTGTAAAGCTTGGCAAACCTTACGGATACGGACTTGAGGCTGGCTCAAAAGCTGAAATCATAATAGCGATGGCATACAACAATATGGGCGCCCCCATAACTATTAATGGCTTTAAAGATATGGAGATGATAAGCCTTTGCTTCATTGCCGCAAAAATGGGGCACAATATAACGATTACGATTGAGGGTATCAATGAGCTGGAGCTTATCATCGAAGTAGCCAAAAGACTAGGCGATCCAGTGCCAAATATTGGACTTAGAATTAGGCTTCACTCAGTAGGAATGGGAATATGGGCAAAGAGCGGAGGGATAAACTCCAAATTTGGCCTTACATCTACCGAGCTAATTGAAGCTATGGATATGCTAAAGAGCGCAAATTTGCTTGAGAGATTTAACATGATTCACTTCCACATTGGCTCTCAAATGGGCGACATCGCCCCACTCAAAAAAGCATTGAGGGAAGCTGGAAATATTTATGCCGAACTCAAAAAAAGCGGCGCAGTCAATCTAAATGCGATAAATCTTGGAGGAGGAATAGCCGAAGAGTACTCGCAGCAGCCGAAAAAAACAGATAGAAACTACAAGCTAGAAGAGTTTGCCAACGATGTCGTGTATTTAATGAAAGGTATAGCGGCCGCAAAAGGGGTAAACGAACCCGACATATACACCGAGTCGGGCAGGTTTATTGCCGCAAACCACGCCGTGCTTGTTGCCCCCGTGTTGGAGCTATTTTCAAACGAATATGAATCAAAAGAGTTGCGCCTAAAACCGCAAAATCCGCCGCTTGTAGAAGAGCTTTTAGATCTTTTAGATGGTATGAACGATAAAAATGCAGGCGAGTATATGCACGATGCAATAGATCATATGGAATCCTTGCTTACCCTTTTTGATTTGGGATATGTAGACCTCCAAGACCGCTCAAATACGGAGATACTGCTGCATCTTATCACCAAAAAATTTATCTCTCTAACTGGCGGTTCATACCTAAAAGATATAAAAAGCGTACAAGATAATCTGCAAGAAAAATACCTGCTAAATTTCTCGCTATTCCAAAGTCTTCCGGATTATTGGGGACTCGGGCAAAACTTCCCTATTATGCCAATACACAAACTCGACGAAACACCCACAAGAAGCGCAAACATTTGGGATATTACTTGCGACTCCGACGGAGAGATAAAGTTTAATATCAAAAACCCACTGTTTTTACACGACGTAGATTTGCAAACCGAAGATTACTTTGTGGCGTTTTTTAAAGTTGGAGCGTACCAAGAGGTGCTAGGTATGCAGCACAATCTCTTTACACATCCAACAGAGGCCACGGTCAAATTTGACAAAGACGGCAATTATGAAATTGAGGACATTATACAAGCGCAAAATCTTATAGACATACTAGACGATATGGACTATGATATTAAAGAGATAGAGATAAAGCTAAGACATCGCATAGCCGACTCTAGACTTATTTCAGAAGATAAGAAAAAAGAGATTATGGGTGAACTGTATGTATATATGAGCGAAAATAACTACCTTAGAACGGTTCAATTTTAATGAAACTTTGGGCTCAAATCAGGGAGGATTTTCTGGTTGTTTTGGAAAAAGATCCAGCTATTGCTTCCAAACTTGAGCTTTTCTTTAACTATCCGGGTCTTTGGGCTATCTTTTGGCATCGGATAGCGCACAGACTCTATCTAAGAGGCTTTAAAGTTCTATCAAGAGTTATTATGGGGGTTAGCCAAATAATAACAAACATTGACATACACCCAGCCGCAAGAATAGGCAGGAGAGTATTTATAGACCACGGCATAGGGGTAGTCATAGGCGAAACAGCGGTTATCGGCAATGATGTTACAATATACCAAGGGGTTACGCTAGGTGGCGTCAATTTGACAAAGGGGAAGCGACACCCAACAATAGAAGATGGCGTAGTTATAGGCTCAGGGGCAAAAATACTAGGCAATATTACGATAGGCGCAAACGCCAAGATAGGGGCAAATTCAGTAGTTATCAAAAATGTACCGGCAGACTCCACGGCGGTAGGTATACCAGCAAGAGTTATCAAAAAGGGCCCTGATAAAAGCCCATACAGCCACGATAAACTACCAAACATTGATACGGAAATGTTTATCTATCTTTTAAAGCGGCTAGAAGTACTAGAAAATGCTTTCACTACAGGTGATAAAGATATAATTACAAAAGATAAAGATCTAAGCCATATATATGAAGATTTCATCAAATCACTAGAAAAATAAGGAGTTTTGCTTGCTTTCAAAAAGAATTACTACACTACAAGAATCAATTACAATAGCTATCTCAACCCTTGCTAAAAGGTTAAAGGACGAAGGGAGGGATGTTTTAAACTTTGGCGCAGGGGAGCCTGACTTTGACACACCAACAAAAATCAAAGAGGCGGCCAAAAAAGCCCTTGACGAAGGATTTACCAAGTATACCGCGGTCGAGGGTATTCCTCAGTTACTCCAAGCCGTTGCTGACAAATTAGAGAGAGAAAATGGGTTGAAATACTCTCCAAAAGACATCATCACATCAAATGGCGCCAAACAATCCCTTTTTAATCTTTTTGCGGCTGTTATAGACGACGGCGATGAGGTCATCATCCCAGCTCCATATTGGGTGACATATCCAGAGCTTACTCGTCTTAATGGCGGCGTAGTGGTAGAGCCAAAGACAGATGAATCGACAGGTTTTAAACTAACCGCCGAAGAGCTAAAAAAACTTATTACCCCAAAAACAAAAATGATAGTACTCACATCCCCTTCAAATCCAACCGGGAGTGTTTATACAAAAGAGGAACTTACAGCAATAGGCGAAGCGCTTAAGGGGACAAAAATAATAGTAGCATCTGATGAGATGTATGAAAAATTAGTGTATGATGGCAAAAAGTTTACATCCGCCGCCGCAATTAGCGATGATATGTACCAAAGAACTGTCACAATCAATGGTCTTAGCAAATCTGTCGCAATGACAGGATGGAGATTTGGATACTTAGCAAGCCCAAATAAAGAGCTTATTAAGGCAATGAACAACCTACAAAGCCAAAGCACATCAAATATCAACTCAATTACTCAAAAAGCGGCAATTGTGGCGCTAAAAGGCGAGGTTGACGATGAGATAGAGGCTATGCGGGTTGAGTTTGAAAAAAGAAGAAATATTGGGGTAGATGGGTTTAATTCTATAGATGGACTAAGTGTTTTAAAACCTGATGGCGCTTTTTATCTATTTGTAAATATCTCAAAACTAGAAAAAGACTCTATGAAATTTTGCAAAGAGCTCCTTGAAAAAGAGGGGGTAGCAGTAGTACCTGGCGTTGGATTTGGCGTTGATGGTTATTTTAGATTCTCTTTTGCAACAGATGAGGCAACGATTAAAGAGGGTATAAATAGAATTGCTAAGTTTGTAAAGGAAAAATATAACAGCTAACTCTCTAATAAACTTGCAAAGCCCTTCTTATAAGGGCTTTGAGTTGGAAGAATCCTTTTTTAAAAAATTAAAATTTAAATTAGCTTAAATTATTGGTTATTTGACTCTATTAGTTTGAATTTACTTTTTTGTAATTTATTGTTACCCATTTAAACTCTTTGTTGTTTAGTTTAATTATTGTTTAAATTTTATGAGCTATAATGAAAACGGCAAATGCCAAATTCTATGCATAAAGGGGCTGTCTATGGCAAAAGTTTTTCTTTAGCCTACCGATACCGCGTTCACAATTAATAACAATAACGTAGCGGTATTTGGCGCAACAGGCGAACAAGTTGTCACTGTAGCGTCTGGCGTTACAGGTGTTACATTTGATCAAAATACAGAAAGAGTAGTTTTTGCTGGAGCTTCTAGCGACTACACATACCAACAAGCTGGAAATACTATCAAAGTATATTCAGGTGCTACGCTTGTAGCTACTATCCCAGTTCAAGGCGATAATGACGGTACTTTGCTTACATTTACAAATGGTACCGCAAGCGCCAAGCTTACATCTGGCGTAATGAAGCTTGGCGGCGCGACTGTATCCAGTACGGCTGCGGCTGCTGTTACTCCGACTAATATTGATACTACGCTTACTACAGAGCAAATTTCAGGTACTATGATTGATGGCTATGTTGCTGGCGCTACCGTCTTTATTGATAGCAACGGTAACGGGGTCAAAGATGCCAATGAAGCCTCTACCAAAACTGATGCGAGCGGTCACTTCAAACTGCCTACTGGATCTGGTGCAGTGATTGGCTTAGGCGGTACCGATCTTATGACAGGCAAAGCTTTTGAGGGTGTTATGACTGCGCCAATGGGATCAAGCGTTGTAACTCCTTTGACAACGCTAATACAATCAGCGATAAGTTCTGGTCAAACGCTCGAACAAGCAAAAACTTCAGTGGCTAAAGCGCTTGGCTTACCAACTACCGTTGATGCCACTGCATACGACCCTATGGCTGCGCTTGCAAAAAATACAAACGATGCAACAGCCCTTGCCGTACAAAAAGCGGCGCAACAAGTTATAAGCGTCATTACTCAGGCGACTACGGCGCTCTCTACAGCAAGTGGCGATGCATCGCAAAACAAAACAGCTATTGCCCAAGAGGTGGCCAAATCGCTGACTCAAGTAATTGCCAACAACACAACAGGCTCAACGGTTGATTTAACCAAGTCTGACATCCTAGCTTCAGTTGTTAGCCAAGCGGCAACAGCAACAGGCGCAACGAGCATCGACAGTAGCAAAGCTACACAAATTGCAAGTGTCATCTCAGCTTCTAACACACAAATTAGCAAAGCGACTGATTTAACCAGCCTAGCAAAAGCAGCGGTGGTTTCTCAAGTAGATGCAGTAAAAACCCTAGCTGATGCAGTAGCCAACGATACCCTCTCCACTGCAACAAGCACATTTACTTCGACCATAGATACGCTCGTTCAATCAGCTACAGTAACAGGCTCTGTTGCCCCTGGAGTGAGTGTTGATACGACAAATACGACAAATACGACAAATACGACAAATACGACAAATACGACAACTGCGACAACGACACCAGTAACCAATTCAAGCGATAAAGCCCCTTGGACATTGGTGATGGGTGCTAATGGTTTTTCTTATGACAGTAATAACTATATAAACAAGACCTTTATTAGCGATGGCACTGCGGCAGGTAGCGTCATGACCAGTGCGCCTAATGCGAGCAATGGTTATTATGGTGAGGGTGGTGATTACATTGTATCTGCAGATAAAAACCATGTTTACTGGTCAAATCATAATTTAGGTACTTGGACAGTTTCTGCGACTAATGCCACACCTGTTAAACTTTCTGATACTGCCAGTATTCGAGAGCGTGGTTGGGGTACTGTCACGTCTTACAATTTTGCTAATGGCTATACCGTCTTTGGCAGTGGGCTTGCCACCGACGGCACAACAGCACACACATTTGTTATAGATGGTAATACCCTCTAAGTTGATGCTGCTCGCAATACCGTTTGGTACACGTCATATTCAGTTCCCTACGGCACAGAGCTTTACAAAGCAACACTAGACGATACGGGTTGGCATACGGCAATGGTAAAAGATATTAACCCAGGGTCGAGTAGTGGTGTAAGCGATAATTCTTATGGTGCCTTAACCGCTGATGGTAAGTTGATTTTTTATGCAAGTGATGGCGTAACAGGATATTATGAGGCATTTGTTTCGGATGGTACAGAAGCTGGGACGTTTAGCTTAGATTTGTATAAAGGTTCTTCTTCCAGTTATCCAGATCATTTCACCAGCTTTAATGGCAAGGTAGCTCTGAGTGCTTATACATACGATGGCACAAATAACACAGGTAGAGAACTTGTTATTACCGACGGCACCACCGCAGGTACTAAGGTATTGGATGTCTATGCTGGTGATAACTCATCTAATCCCACTATCCTTGGCGCTGTTGGCGATCAGCTTTATTTTACCGCTACCGATGCCAATGGTTTGGGTTTATTCACAACCGAT
>JAVRLX010000020.1:0-26736 GCA_031960985.1 Campylobacterales bacterium
TAGAAGATAGAGTTATGGAGCTTACCGAGCAGCCGCTAGATGAAGATATACATAACAGTACGCAGATGATAGCCAAACAAGTCGCCTTTATGGCTAATACAATAGATACATTCTCTGATTTTTTAAAACCATCCAAAACGGCAAAGAATTTCTCGCTTAAGAGATCTGTTACAGATGTATTAACTATTATGTCCGCCAAGTTAAAAACTAAAAAAATAACCGTAGAAGAGAGCGTGGATGAATCGATGATTGTATTTGGTTATCCAAAAGAGTTTAATCAAGCGATACTCAATATTATCTCAAATGCCATAGACGCTTTTAATGAAAAAAGTCAAAATAGGCGTATCGATATTACCGCAAGCTATATACAAGACAAGGTTCAACTAGTTATTTGCGATAATGCGGGCGGTATAAACGAAGAGATTTTGGGACATATATTTAATCCGTATGTAAGCTCAAAGGGAGATAACGGCACAGGGCTTGGACTTTATATAACCAAAAGAATTATCGAAGAGCATTTTGCTGGAAGCGTGGCTGTTGAAAATAGTAACGGTGGAGCAAAGTTTATTATAGAACTGCAAAGAGCCTAAAATATATGCTAAAAAAAATTGCATCTTTTTTATTTCTTGCAATTTTTTGCAATAACCTATTCGGCGCCGAGCTGGATAGAACCCAAATTGCGATACAGGCAAAAATATATCCTCAATTGATTTTTTTTGCCACAAAAACAAAAGAGCTAAATCCTCAAAAACCAATAGTAATAATCGCCGTATACTCTGATACTACGAAGCGTTTTGCTGAGATATTTAAAGAGGAGTGCGAAAAGATATACAAAAACGGCATTAAAGGTTTTACGGTTAATGTAAGACTGGTTAGCCAAGACAGGGTGTCGGCTCAAAAAGATTTTGTAGCCTCGTATCTATTTTTTGAAGAAGATGATGATCTGAAGGTGTATTCACTGCCGAATATGCATGGAGCTTTGACTTTTGCCGGAACTAAAAAAATATTTGAAAAAAACGGCGCTCTATTTTTTGTGGAGATAACCAATAAAACCTTTATCTTGCTAAACAAAAAAGCGCTCAATGCATCTGGACTCTCTTTTGATTCCTCTCTTCTTAAGCTTGTAAAGGTATATGATGAATAAAATTAACTTCGCAAGTCTCAAAACAAAGATTTTTGTATTTTATATACTTAGTTTTTTGGTCGTGTTTGGTTCTACCTTTTTGATTAACTTTTTTGTTTTTGATGAGTATCTAAAAAAGGCTGAAATAAAAAAGGCTCAAACTTTTGCGGAGATGATATCTGGAAATATTGCGGCTCCTTTGCAACTAGGACTTGAGAGCGATGTAAAGGCGGAGATACTTAGGCAGATGGAGAGAAACCCTGATATTATGGAAATAGAAATAAAAGAGCCAGCCTCCGCCGCCCCTATTAAAACCGGATACGCAAGCGGTAAGAAAATATCCAAAGAGCAATGTTTTTTGATTGAAAAAGAGATATACGATGCGCTCGGTATTCAGAAGCTGGCGACTGTACGAGTGTATTATTCAAGAGCTGATTTTGAAGATGCTAAGCTATTTGCGTTAAAAACGCTTTTTTTACTTTTTGGAGTCGCTTTACTTGTCGGTTTTTTGGGGCTTTTGCGCATAAATTCATTTTTTACCCCACTTAGAAATCTTACCCAAAAGCTAAACAACTTTAACCCTGAGCATCCAAATATAAAATTACAGTTTAGCGATAAAAAAGATGAAATCTCAATTATCCAAAATAGCGTTTCGCTAGCAATAGAAAAACTAATATCGTATCAGCAAAAAATAATACACATTAATGAGACGCTCGAGGATACGGTAAGGGATAGAACGAGAGAGCTAAATGAGCAAATAGAGCTTTTTAGGGTATTAGCAGAAGCCTCTCCAAACGCTCTTATGTTGTTTGATACCAATCTTATATACGCAAACCCAGCTTTTTCGAGGCTAACGGGATATGAGACGGTTGAGTTTTTTCGTAAAAAGATAGATACGCTATTTGAAATAGACGATAATAGCGACTTTGCCATAGCTCTTGATGTAACAAATCCTAAAAATAAACATCATGCGCAAAGTTTTGACGAGGTTTTGCTTAGAAAAAAAGATGGTAGTAAATGCTATGTAGCAGCTTCGATTGCATATTTGCATATAAAGGATAAGGACGCCGCAATTATCAATCTAACAGATCTTTCTGCGCTAAAGCAAAAAGATCAGATGCTCCTTGTGCAGTCGCGGTTTGTGGCAATGGGCGAAATGATAGGAAATATTGCCCACCAATGGAGGCAGCCGCTTAATATAATCCAAAGCTCCATTACCAAGATACCCGTATATAAAGAGATGGGGCTTATTACCGATGAGTTTTTGGATGATACGGTGCAGACAGTCAAAAAACAAGTCGCATATCTATCGTCTACAATCGATGATTTTAGAAGTTTTTACAAAGATGACCCAACTGGTTCGTTTTTGCTTGAAGAAGCTGTCAAAAAATCGCTATCGCTTGTGGAGGCAGTGTATCAAAATCATTTTATTACGGTAGAGACAGCGTGTGATAAATGTAACAATGTTAGGATTAAAGGTTCTATAAATAGACTCATCCAAGCTCTTTTAAATATTCTTAATAACTCTAAAGATGCAATAATAAGCTCCGAAATAGAGACGAAAATGGTCTTTATAAGATGTCAAAAAACAGAAGGCGGCGCTGTTTTGGAGATACAAGATAGTGGCGGCGGTATAGAGGAAAAAAACCTAGGAAAGATATTTGACCCTTACTTTTCCACAAAACATAAATCGCAAGGGACTGGGATAGGGCTTTATATGACGAAGCAGATTATACAAAACTCATTTGGCGGCAAGATAGAGGCTGAAAATGTAGAGTTTGAGATTGATGGCAAAAAGCTAAGAGGGGCGTTATTTCGGGTAGAGTTAATAAGTATTCAAGACTAACGGGTGACGGCTCAAAATTAATAATCGTTCATCTATTATTTATGTAAAAAATAAGAGGAGTCATTGTGCAAAAAGAGATAGGGCTATTAGCGCACTCCCAAGATACCAAGCTAAACAAAGAGAGTACTCTTTTTGATGCGCAAAAACTAATACTTCAAAACAAAAGCGCGGCAATTATTGTAGAAAAAGATAAACCTATCGGTATTATCACGAGGCGAGATTTGCTTGTTTTGCTAGATATGGGCGTCTGTTTTGAACGCCCTGTAATGGAGTATGCAAAAACAGATGTAATATGTGCTAATCACACACGAAGCGTAGAGTATGCGCTACATTTGATGATAAATCACGATATTAGACGGCTTGTCATTGTAGACGATGATGGCGCATATGTAGGGATAGTAACGCAAGACGATTTGATGTTTGAGCTAAACGAGCGGGCGCACTATGCAGAGCTTCGGGCGGTTCATCTGCTTGGCTCACAGTGTGATATGCTCTATTTTGGGTTGCAAGATATGGCAAAAGAGGCGTTAGCTGTCATGGTGGATAAAAGAGCAAGCAGCGCTGTTGTTATAGATGAAAACAATAAGCCAGTCGGTATTGTTACGGAGTCTACCTTGCTTGCGCTACCTGCTACAAGTTTGCATACGCTTCGCATCTTTGAGATAATGAGTTCGCCAATAGAGTCTATCGCGATGTCAACTCCATTGTGGCAGATAGTAGATGAGATGAGGTCTATACGCTTTAGACATCTAGTCGTGCTTGATAATGATGGGTTTGCTATGGGCGTTATAGACGCCAAGTCTATCCTTAGAAATATAGAGGGGAGTTTTGGGCAGTTTTTACAAAAAAAACTTAAAACGACAAGGGATGCCCTAAATACTTTGCCGCAAGTTGTTATGGAGGTAGTCCTCGTCAATGGAGAGTATCGTATACAATGGGCAAATGAGCGTGCAAAAAAGATGTTTGGCGCCGGTCTTGTAGATAAAAGGCTAGCTGAAATAATAAGCGAGGAGTGTTGGACGGCGCTTTGTGAGAGTATCTCTTGCGATGTCGTTGTAAAACCTATTATGACCGCTATAGGGGAGAGGTATTTTGAGATTTGCACATTGGTATCCGATAAAGAGCGGTTTCAAATCTCTTTAAATGACATAACACACATAGTTGAGATTCAAAAAGAGCTAGAGCAAAAAAAAGAGAGTGTCGCTCTAGATCTCAAAAGATTTGAGGTTGCCAAGAAAGCTACTGGGGTCGGTATTTGGGATTTGAATCTCGATACAAACGAGCTTATTTGGGATGACTTTTTGTATGAGATGTATGGTATACCAGATGAGCGCCGCAGTAATAACTATGAGATGTGGCGCAACGCAGTATTAAAAGAGGATCTCAAAGAGGCTGAAGCAAAGCTCAATAAATCAATTGCTGAGGGCACAAGACTCCATATGGAGTTTAGAATCAATAAAAACGGTGAAATTCGGTATATAGAGGCGCAAGCCGAAGTTTTACTAGAGGGGGGTGTAGCGCGCAGAGTTATAGGCGCCAATGTTGATATAACGGAGAGAAAATTAACTGAGCTTGCGCTTGAGAGGAGCGAAAAAGCGTTGCAAGATGAGAGAAATATATTTATCAGCGGCCCTGTGGTCGTATTCAAATGGAGCGGCGAAGAGGGGTGGCCTGTGGAGTATGTCTCTGCTAATGTTGGGCAGATACTTAAAGCAGATGTTGATTCGCTGATAAATCAAAGCATCACCTTTTTAGAGCTTATTCACCCTAAAGATATAAAGAGGGTAGCAAGTGAGGTTGAGGCGCATATCGCCGCGCATGACAAAAGCTTTAGTCAAGAGTATAGACTCCTAAGAGCGGATGGTGAATATGGATGGTTTAGCGACTACACTGTAATGGAGTATGCGGATGATGGCTCCATCGCCCATATAAACGGCTATATTATTGATATAAACGACAAAAAAAACGCCGAAAAGGAGCTTGTATATATTAAGGATAGTCTCAATAGGGGGCAAAGCGTGGCCCATCTTGGTAGCTGGGATTTGAATCTAAAGACGAATCGTCTCTGGTGGTCAGATGAGATGTATCGCATTTTTGGATTAGAGCCGCAAGAGTTTGCCGCTACATATGAGGCATTTTTGGAGCTGGTGCATCCTGAAGATGTGGATAAGGTAAAAGCCGCCGTCAACGACTCAATAACTAACAAGACACATTATGAGATAGCGCATCGAATAGTTCTCAAAAATGGCGAAGAAAAAACGGTAAGAGAAAAAGGGGAGACTATTTTTGACGAAGACGGCAGGGCTGTGCGGATGATAGGCGTGGTGCACGATATAACGGAGCAAGCATTAGCCCAAGAGCAACTAAGATTAAGGGAAAGACAACTTAGCGCCATAGTGGAGAATCTGCCTGTGGGTATATTCTTTGTTACCGCAGAAGAGGGTGTGGTATTTTCCAATAAAGCCGCCAAAGAGATATGGGGGCAAATAAAAAAGGTAAACAAAGAGGAGTTTGTAGAGTACAAGGCTTTTTTTTATGGAACCGACAAACGGCTTAGCTCTGAGGAGTGGGGTGCGTACAAAAGTTTGGTATATGGCGAAACGGTGTTAAACGATAAGCTAAACATAGAGTCTTTTGACGGCAAGCAAAAAGTTATATATAACTCAAGTATCCCGATATTTGATGATAAAGGCAGAGTCACTGGAGCGATAGTAATCGTTGAAGATATTACCGAGAGAGATCTCTATGAAAAAGGACTAAGAGAGGCAAAAGAGATAGCAGAGAGGGCAAATAGGGCAAAATCGGAGTTTTTGGCAAATATGAGCCATGAGATAAGAACCCCTATGAACGCCGTGCTAGGTTTTGCGGAACTTCTCAAAGGCGAAGAGCTAAATGCAAAATCAAAAAGTTTTGTTGACGGCATTATAATTAGCGGTCGAAATCTACTAGGGCTTATTAACGACATATTGGATCTATCAAAAATAGAGTCTGGTAAGATGACCATTGTGCCAGAACCAACAGATTTGCAAAAAATCTTTAGAGAGCTACATATAATATTTGAGATGAAAGCAAAAGAGAAAGGGCTTAGATATGAGTTTTGTATAGAGGATGGCTTTCCAAAGGCTCTTTTGTTGGATGAGACGAGAGTAAGACAGATACTGTTTAATCTACTTGGAAATGCGGTTAAGTTTACCGAAAAAGGGGGTGTAAAACTTTTAGCCAGTTTTAAAGAGTCGCCAATAAACAAAGAAAATGTAGACATTGTCATAAAGGTTGAGGATACCGGAATAGGGATACCAAACGACCAGATGGAAATGATATTTGAGGCTTTCCGCCAAATGGATGGGCAAAGCACTAGAAAATATGGCGGCACTGGGCTTGGTCTTACGATAAGCAAAAAGCTTGCGGATATAATGGGGGCAAAGCTTGAAGTACATAGCGAAGTTGGCAAAGGCTCCACTTTTACGCTTACTCTAAAAAACATAGAGTGCGCCATGACCGGTAGCGAAGCAGATGATACAACGACAAATACTATCCATCTAAGTGGCGGGAAAATACTATTGGTTGAAGATATAGAGACAAACAGAGCGGTAGTTAGGGGCTTTTTGGCAACCCATGGCGTAAAACTGCTGGAGGCGGAAAATGGAAAAATTGGCGTAGAGATGGCGATAGAGCATAAGCCGGATGTTATTTTGATGGATATGCAGATGCCGGTAATGGATGGGTATGAGGCTATCAAACTGCTAAAAAATAATTCAGAAACAGCCAATATACCGATAGTGGCGCTAACAGCCTCTGCTATGAGAGAGAAAAAAGATGAGATAAGACGCCTTTGTGATGGCTATTTGCATAAACCAATAAACTCAAAGACGCTAGTGGCGGAGCTTGCGAAATATCTTTTGCACACGACGACAACACAAAATGATGCAAAAAGAGGCGAAGATATTGTTTTTGACGATGCAGAGCGGGAAAAAATAGCAACCCTGCTTGAAAAAGCTTGGGTTAAGGCAAGTAAGCTAAAATCCAATGATGAAATAGAGGAGTTTGCAAAACTTGCGAAAAAAAGAGCTTTAGAAATAAACTCGAAGGCTCTAGCAGAGTATGCCGATGCTCTTATAGAAGCGTGCGAAAGCTTTAAGATAAAAGAGATAAATAAGCTCTTTGATAAATTTGAAACAATGATAAGGAAGCATTAATGATAAATAGCGATACAAAAAAGCAAAAAGTAATTTTATTAGTTGATGATATACCTGAAAATCTTGAGCTTTTGGCTAGAAATCTTCAGAGGAAGGGATATAAGGCGCTTTTGGCAACAAGCGGCGCGCAAGCTCTTGAGATAGCTTTGGCAAAACTTCCCGATCTTATACTTCTAGATGTGCAGATGCCCGTTATGAACGGTTTTGAGGTCTGCAAAAGGCTAAAGCAAAATCCAGACACAAAACATATACCGGTTATATTTTTAACCGCAAAAACAGAACAAGACTCTATTGTTGAGGCATTTTCTATTGGCGCGGTGGATTATGTATTAAAACCTTTTTACAACGAAGAGCTGTTCGCTAGAGTGAATACCCACTTGCAACTAAAAGAGCTTAGCGATGAGATAGAGGATAAAAATGAAAAATTGAGACAGTATGTGGATATGATAGAGCACAATATCGCCATATCCCAAACCGACGCTGACGGAATAATGCTCTATGCAAGCGAGGCGTTGTGTGAGTTGAGCGGATATAGCAAAGAGGAGCTAGTAGGCCGTAAGCATAATTGCTTGAAGTCCGGATGTACGTCAGCCGAGGTATACGACGAGCTTTGGAGCACAATAAAGAGCGGCAGGCAATGGAGCGGAGAACTACTTGATAAGAAAAAAGACGGCGAGCTATTTTGGGTGCATATAACTATCACCCCAAAGTTAAATGAAGACGCTAGCATCGCCGGTTACATGGCTATATGGCATGATATAACGGATAGAAAAATGGTAGAAGAGCTGGTTATAACAGACCCATTGACAAAACTATACAACAGAAGACATTTAGAAAACGAGCTAAACAAAGTAATCGGGCAACACAAAAGAGATTCAAAAAGTTTTGGATTTTTGATGATGGATATAGACTATTTCAAGGCATATAACGATTTTTATGGACACCAGATGGGGGATAAAGCTCTTATTGCGGTTGCAAATGCCATTAAGGAGTGTCTACATAGAGCCGGCGACGTCGCTTTTAGATTTGGCGGAGAGGAGTTTTGCGCAATACTACCAAATACCGATGCGGATGGCGCAAAAAAAGTAGCTGAAGAGATAAGATCCAAAATAGAAGCCCTAGACATAAAACACCAAAAATCACCGTTTGGATATGTAAGCGTCTCTGTTGGCGTAGCTACGATGCAGGCTAATGATGCTGATTTTGATAATACTGTAAGGGTGTCCGACAAGGCTTTATATGCGGCAAAGAATAATGGTAGAAATAGAGTAGAGAGTGTATAATCCAAGCCGTAAGGTCAGTTATTAATGTCCTGCGGCGACTTTTTTATTTTAAATCCAAAAGTAGAGCCCATCGCCACTTTACTCTCTATAATAAGCTCGCTACCGTGAAGTTTGAGTATATAGCTTACTAGCGCAAGCCCTAGCCCTAGTGAGTTATCCCAGCTATTTTTTGAGAGTCTGTAGAATTTTTGTGTAATATTTTCAAGCTCTCTCTCAGGTATTCCTAGTCCGAAGTCTTTTACCTCTATTTTTGCATAGTCGTTTTCATCTATTATGTTGACCAAAACATTCTCTTCCGAATACTTTAGGGCATTTTCTATAAGGTTTACTAAGACTAGTTTTATCATTGTTTTATCGGCGTATACTTTAAGGTCTTCGCCATAAATTGTTATCTCTCTTTTTGCATACTTGTATGAGAGTTGGCTTTTTGCGTCTTCTATCGACTCAAGGAGCGAAAACTCCTCAAAATTCGGACTTAACGAGTTGTTTTCTAGCTTCAAAGAGAGTGAGAGTCTATCTATCATGGATGAGATAGCTTGTGAATTTTTGTATACCTTCTCTAGGAACTTTTCGCTAATTTTTCTATCCAAATCAGGACTGTTTATGAGCGTTTCGGTATATCCCATTATCGCCGATACTGGATTTTTGAACTCATGGCTAATTGCCTCTATTATCTCAGTCGTTTGCTTATTTTTTAGCTTTAGTTTTGCCGTATATTTCCGTTTTTGTCGCTCTTTTTTCTCTAACTTTAAAGCTAATATTTTTAGCATTTTAGCTATCGAAAAAAACTCTTTAGCAAGGGCTGGTTTAATCTCCACTTTAAAATTTTTTGCCTCTATAGCTGTAAGATATGCGGTAATTTGAGATATTTGCGACTCAATTTTTTTGTTGATTTTATATGAGAATATAATGCCAATTAGTCCCGCTAATGCAAATATAACAGCAATTTTAAACCAAATGGGATACAAATATTCATTAATCGCGCTTGTTGGATAGGCTATTCGTAAAAATAGTTTTTGTCCCACTAAGTGAGTCACTTTTGCATAATAAATATAGTGTTTGTTTGTTGATGTAGAAAATCTAACACTACTGCCATTTCCCTCTCTCATCGCCTCCATAATTTCAGGTCTTGTTGAGTGATTTGCCATCTCTTGCACATTTTTATCGGTTTCAACCAAGACGGTACCATTTTCATCAATTATCGTAATTCTAAGGTTTGTCTCTATCTTGATTTTTTGAACTGTTTTATTTATCTCATCGATGGAGTTTTTTTGCCAAAGTAGATTTTCTATTAGCGTAGTACTTTTTGGCAATTGATTTTTTATAGTCTCTATATCTATGGTTTTTATATAGTAGTAGCTAATTCCCATAACAGCCGTCAAAACTACCAAGAGGAGCGCTATGAGGTTTGCTAGAAATATTTGATGGAGTTTTAGCAAAGCTTATACCCGACGCCCCGCACTGAAGTTATGTAGTTTTTTGACTTATCTGGATCTATTTTTTCTTTTAGTCTTTTTATTGCCACATCTACCGTTCTATCTTGGTATATCTCCTCATCTCTCCAGACGGAGGAGAGTAGGGTGTCGCGACTGAGTACAATATTTTTGTTTTTAATAAGTTCACATAACAAGTTAAACTCTAATCTTGTAAGCAAGATCTCTTTATCATTTACAAAAACCTGCTTGGAGTCAAGCATTACGATTATGTCTCTATGCTGAAGCGTCTCTTTTTTATTTGAGGTTCGTCTTATGACAGCTTTAATGCGCAAAAGCATTTCATTTATATTAAAAGGCTTTACGATGTAGTCGTCAGCCCCCGCCTCTAGCCCCTCTATTTTGTGGCTATCCTCTGTTTTGGCGGTTAGAAAGATAACGGGAGTTTGAAACCCTTTTTTGCGAAGATTTTTGACAAACTCCACCCCTTCCACCTGAGGAAGGTTCCTATCCATAATGAGAAGGTCGACATGTTCGCTTCTTAAAAGCTCCTCAACCCTTGATGTATTCAAAAACCCTTCCACATCATACCCCTCTTTTTTGAGGGAGTACTCTATGAGTTCCAAAATATCGAGATCGTCCTCGACTACAACTATAAATTCTTTCATATGGTTTAGATATTTAAACTTATTTTACCGCCCTCTTTGGCATAATGAAGTAGTTTTGCAATGTTTTCGCAATGGTCGGTCACCCTCTCGTGTTTTTTGATTGTTCTAATGATTTTGATATAAGTAGCGGTTAGTTCATCGGCGCTTAGAGAGTTTAAGACCTCTTTTTGGATGATTCCAAATATTTCATCGCTTTTTTCCTCTTCTATATGTATCGCTCTATATGTATCGTGCGAAAACGACTTAAAGCCATCTATTACAAGCTTTATAGACATAATTGATACGGAGTGAAGCTCTACGATATATTGTTTGATACCGCTTATGTCTGCGCCGCTCTCTATAACTTCTTGCATACCTCTTGAGAATTTCTTGGAGGCTTCTGCTATTCTTACTAGTTCGTTTGTTATTTTAAGAAGCGCAATAAGCTCTCTTAGCTCTCCGGCTTCAGGCGCATACAGCGCTAATGCAACTATAATGTTGTTATCTACGCTGTCAGCCATATATGTAAGGTGTTTGATATTTCCTTCTCTAGCGGCTACGAAGTGATTTACATCTTCCTCTTTTATGCCGTGCAATGACTCTTCAAATGAGGAGAGTACAAACTCCCCCATTGTAATAATGTCTTTTCTGATTTCATTCACTTTTTGTTCAAAATTTGGCAGCATTACAAACCTTTTTGATTAAATTGTTACAATATTAGCTGTTGTTGGTTACGAATTTGTTACGGCAACTCGTTTATTGCCCGTGTCATCTTATTGTAACACACTCTATTTAAAATGCCAAGACATCAAAAACAACAAAGGAGAACATATAATGAGAAAAGGTCTTTTATCCCTTTTTGCAGTTGCGGCGCTAGCAACAGGCGCTGTAGCGGCAGATAAAATCAGCGGAGCGGGGGCGACATTTCCAGCGCCACTTTATTACGATTGGGCACATGAATATGCCGCAAAAACAGGAAATCAAGTTAACTACCAATCAATAGGCTCAGGTGGCGGTATCAAACAAATCCAAAAAAGAACAGTAGATTTTGGAGCGTCAGACAAGCCTCTAACTCCTGAAGAGCTTGCAAAAGACAATCTTCTTCAGTTTCCTGCGGTAGTTGGTACTATCAATGTCATATACAATATCCCTGGCGTTGCTGATGAGGCAATCAAATTATCAAACGATGCAGTCGCTGGAATATTTTTAGGTACTATTAGCGCTTGGAATGACCCAATAATCAAAAAAGACAATCCAGGCTTAAACTTACCTGAAAAAAGAATTACAGTTGTTCATAGATCTGACGGCTCAGGTACTACTTGGAACTTTGTATACTGGCTAGATAAAATAAGCCCTACTTGGAAATCAAAAGTAGGCGTGGGCACAAGCGTAAACTGGCCTGTAGGTATCGGCGGCAAAGGGAATGAAGGGGTAGCTAATATCGTAAAACAAACGCCATACTCAATTGGTTATGTGGAGTTTGCCTATGCAAAACAAAACAAAATGAACTCTGCTCAACTTATGACTGCAGAAAAAACTTGGGTGGCGCCATCTGTTGAAACCTCAAAAGAGGCGGCTAAAAATGCTAGATGGGCAAAACAAACCCATTTTCATGAAATCTTAGCCCTTGAGCCTGGTAAAAAATCGTATCCTATAACTGCAGGTACTTTTATTCTTCTTCCAAAAGAAAAAGTTGACTCCAATAAAAAAGTTGTTAAGTTTTTTAACTATGCGTTTGAAAATGGCGCTCCTGCGGCTGAGAGACTTGGGTATATCCCACTTCCAAATGAAACAGTTAAACTCATCCAATCTTACTTCAAAGATAACGGACTTTTGTAATCTACCATATCTTTAAGGCAGAGTCTCTCGGCTTTGCCTTTTTTAATTTTTTGACTAGGCTTCTCGCAAAACCCTCCCTAAGCTATCGTTAATCGAAGATAACCTACAATTACCTTCTCTTTCCTGGATGGTGCGCTACCCGTAATATTTTGGGTCCCATACTATTAGCTTTGAGACCAAATAGATTCGCCGGTGTGTTCGGTGGCCTTGTTTGAGGGTGTAAGCCTGAGAGGTTGCCGCCTAAAGGTTGAACAATGGTCTCTTTTTGACTTTGGAGGACCAAAGTCTCTGACGCGAACGCCCGTCTGGGTTTTTTTACCCCTTTAACCCAAGGAATAATTATGAATGTTTTAATAGTCGGCAACGGCGCACGAGAATACTCCATAGCCTTAGCGCTCAAAAAAAGTAAAAAATTAAATAAGTTATATTTCGCTCCTGGCAATGGCGCCACATCCGCTTTGGGTGAAAATATCTCTGTTGGAGATTATGAAGGGCTTGCCAACTTTGCCAAAAAAAATCAAATAAAACTAACAATTGTAGGACCTGAAGCGCCACTATCAAGCGGCATAGTAGATGTATTTAAAAAACACTCTCTAAAAATATTTGGACCAACTAAAAAAGCCGCAAAACTAGAATCTTCAAAAGCGTTTATGAAAAATATTCTCGCAAAATACTCAGTTCCAACAGCAAAATATGTGGAGACCTCAAGCGAGGCTGAAGCGTTTGCTTTTATAGACTCTTTGGACGGTACGGTTGTTGTAAAAGCGGATGGTCTTTGTGCAGGCAAAGGGGTAATTATCTGCGAAACAAAAGAAGACGCAAAAGGCGCCGTAAAAGATATGTTAAATGGCAATAGTTTTGGAGATGCAGGTAAAAGGGTTGTAGTAGAAGAGTTTTTGGATGGTTTTGAACTCTCTGTGTTTGCTTTAACGGATGGCAAAAATTATAAAATACTTCCAGCCGCACAAGATCACAAAAGACTAAAAGATGGCAATAAGGGGCCAAACACAGGCGGCATGGGCGCATATGCTCCAACCCCCCTTTGTACCGATGAAATTATGCAAAAGATAGAGAAAAATATTATAGCTCCTACGATAAAAGCGATGGAATCCGAAGGTTGTCTTTTTGAGGGTGCGCTTTTTGCTGGAATTATGGTTGTAAACAATGAGCCATATGTTCTTGAGTTTAATGTTAGATTTGGCGATCCTGAGTGCGAGGTGTTAATGCCGCTTATTAGTAGTGATGTTCTTGATTTGTTTGACGCTTGCGCAGGCGGCGAGGTTGAAAATCTGGAGTTTTCTATGTCTGGCAAATACGCCGTAGGCGTAGTGGCGGCAAGTCGTGATTATCCATACTCAAATATAACTCCGGTCAAAATTACGATAGATGAGGTTGCGCTATCATCTATGTCTGAGCTTGGACACATATCATATGCCGGCGTAGAAAAAAGAGAGGATGGGCTTTATGCTAATGGAGGCAGGATACTTGTGGCTGTCGGTATAGGTGATGATATTAAGACGGCGCAAAAAAACGCTTACAAAATAATGTCTGCCGTAAAATTCGATGGAATGCAATATAGAAGCGACATAGCCTATCAGGTGGTTGGGATCTGATGGAAAATGATTTGGAGTATCGCCTTTTTAAGGAGGAGTTACAGCTTGCGACTATCAAAAAGAGAACTTTAGCTTTTATTATCGATAAAATACTCCTTGCATTGATTGTGGTTGCGGCTATGGGTAATAGATTTGAGGGAAAAGATTTTGAGGGTATCGTTATAGCTATGAATCAGGCGCTTCTTTTTACGACGCTAATGGAAATAACCTATCAAAGTATTTTTACAAAGCTATATGGCGCAACTATCGGCAAGATGATAGTTAAGATACGGGTTGTTGATGTCGAAATGTTTGATAATCCAAGCTGGGTAGCCTCTTTTTTGAGGGCTTCTGTCCGTTTTTTGAGTGAAACTCTTTTTTATCTTGGATTTGTATGGGCATTGTTTGACCCTTATAGACAGGGATGGCATGATAAATTTGCAAAGACTATGGTTATAGATGCCGCTCTTTAAAAAAGCATTTTTTATATCTGCCGTATGTGCATCTTTACTTTGCGCAGAGGAGCAAGTGGAGATAGTCGCCAAACAGGTTGAGCACGAAGATGGTGTTGTTAGCGCTACAGGTGAGGCGGTCGCCGTGGGGGATGGTTATTTTATTAGGGCTGATAAACTCATATACCATAAGGACAAATCAACTATTGAGGGGTTTGGTAATATCTTTATAATGAAGGGCTCCTCGCTTTTTACCGTTTCTGACTATGTAAAGTTTTATTTGGATGAAAAAAGCGGATATTTTGATAAATTCTTTTTTGAAGAGACGGCTCAAGGGGTTTGGGTCTCCTCAAAAGAGGCAAAGTCAAAAGAGAAAATATACTCCGTAAACTCTGCGGTAAGCTCAAGCTGTAACCCGTCAAATCCTGACTGGTATCTTAAATACTCATCGGGAGAGTTTGACTCAGACTCCAAAGTGATGAGCCTTAAAAATACGACCCTTTATTTGGAGGGTGTCCCTTTGCTATATACGCCGTATTTTTCATTTTCTACAGATAAAACTAGAAGAAGCGGACTTCTCAAGCCTGACATTGGGATAAAAGGCAATGAGGGCTTTATCTATATGCAGCCCATCTATATTACGCCAAGCCCTGATGCACAGTGGGATATGGAGCTAACGCCACAGATAAGAACAAAAAGGGGCTACGGTATCGCCGATACGCTGAGATTTATAGATTCTAAATATTCAAGAGGATATATTAAAGGGGGATATTTTCGAGATACGGACGATTTTAAAAGAGTTTACAATCTCAAATACGGCTCACACTACGGGGCAACTTTTTTTTATGATAGAGAGAAGCTTCTCTCTTCGCCGCAAAAGATAGATGAGGAGGATGGGCTATTCGTAAATCTAAACTATCTAAACGATATAGATTATATAAACCTGCAAGTAAGAGACAATCTGAGAGAGAATAATATAGACAAAATCAGCTCGTCAAAAATAAACTACTATTTTCAGAAAAAAAACAACTATTTTGGCGCTTATATGAAATACTATATAGATACATCCAAGACTTCAAATGACGATACGGTACAAGAGTACCCAAAACTTCAGTACCATAGAAATACGGAGTCGCTGTTTTTGGATGATATGTTGTACTCCTTTGATTTGACGAGTAAGAGATATGACAGAAGAGCGGGGCTAACGGCGCTTCAGAATCAGGCTTTTTTACCTATTTCATACACGATGCGTTTTTTTGATGATTTTTTTGGCGTAAGCGTCGCCGAACATCTATATGCCAACAAAGTAAGCTTTTCTAATACCGCGGCTAATATGGAGGATTACTTTTTTTATTCAAACACGCACAAACTAAAACTTTTTACAAATCTTCAAAAAACATACGATAAATTTATTCACTCTATCGATGTTGAGCTTTTATACTCAAGGCCAGGGGTAAAAATAGAGAGAAATTTTCCAACTCAAAAAGATGAGCTACTTTCACTTGTCACAAGCAGCGCCGAGAGCGAAAATAGCGCTCTGAGGCTTGCACAGTTTTTTTACGACTCAAAAGGGAGTCTAGTTCTTAGCCATAGACTAAATCAAGCCATCTATCATGACGCATCAAGGGTTGATTATAAATATGGGGATTTGGAAAATGAGATAACATACCATATAAATAAAAATATGCAAATAACATCTGATATTTTTTATTCATACAAAGATAGCGTTGTATCTGCGGCAACATCTTCTTTTCAGTACAATGATGGCGCTACAACCGCATCTTTATCACATGTCTATAAAGATAAAAATACTATTTTGGGCAAAGATAGAGGAAGCTATATAGCGCTATATGCTTCCCAAAAACTGGATTACAAATACACTGCATTCGGGAGCTACGAATATGACGAGCTACTTCGCCAGACTAGGGCTTGGAGTATTGGGCTAAATATGAAAAAACAGTGTATGAGCTACTCTATAAGCGTAAAACATGAAGCTACTCCTATTTTAACAAGCGCAGAGTCTAGTTCAATCAAAAATTATATAGTATACTTTAGCATAAATCTGATACCGCTAGGTGGAATAAATCAAACATATTCCATTAGCAGTAAAAAATAAGGTTAACTATGAAAGTTGAAGCAAAGGTCGGTTTATTTGTTTTATTTGGGCTTATAGCTCTGTTTTTACTGAGTATGCAGGTAAGCAAGATAACAAATTTGACAAAGAGTGGTTATACCATATATGCGTATTTTAGCGACCTAACAGGTCTTGATACAAACGCCAAAGTAAAAATAGGCGGCGTCGAGGTTGGTTTTGTAAAAGAAAAAAGTTTAGAAAATAACAAACCCAAAGTTACGATGGTAATTTATGATGCCATTAAAATCCCTACAGACTCTTATGTTATGCTAAATCAAGACTCACTTTTAGGGACAAAGTTTGTGGAGATAAGGCAAGGAACTTCTGCTATCTCCTTACACGATGGTGATACTATTCAAAGAGAGATTAGATACGCCAATTTTGCGGAGACTGCAACAAGTATTAATGATGCGGCTAATGAGCTTAAGATGTTTATAAAGGAGTTAAGGGGCGCATTTGACCCAGAATCGAGAGAGAATCTAAAAGAGGCAATAGCTAATTTTAAAACGATGGCAATCAATGTTGGACGAGCCGCCAATGAGTTTGGAGCTATGTCGAATGAGTTTAAAACTGCCGGGAGCGCTATAAATGAGAAATTGCCGAAAATTTTAGCCCAGATAGATGACCTCTCCAGAGAGTTTGCAAAAACTGGAAAAGATGTAAATGGTAAATTGCCAGAAATAATGGATAGATTTGCCGCTATCGAAAAGGATTTGCAAGAGGTTATCAAAGAGAATAAACAACCTCTAAATAGCGCTTTAAAATCGGTTGATACCTTCTTTTCTAATGGAAACGATACTCTGCAAAAAGTGGATAAATATATATCCAAAGGGATGAATAGCAATCTTGAAATTGCCCTTAGGGGTGAAGTGATGGGTAAAGATGGCTATACAAAAGGGTACTTTAGCGCAGATTACTCTCCAGCTCCTACAAGGCATTACTTAATTGATATAGTTTCAAGCAGAGACAATACGATTATGGACAATAATAAACAATATGTCGAGCCAGAAAAACACTCAAAAGGTAAAACTTACATATCTGCCCAATTTGGAAAAAGATTTGATAATACGATGGTAAGAGGTGGTATTATAGAATCGACCGGCGGCGTTGGTGTGGATTATTTTGCAAATAAAGACAAGTTAAAAGCTTCTCTTGAGTTATATGATTTTGGCGCTCAAAATGATGTTAGGGGTGACAAGGCGCACGCAAAAGCTAGCGTAAGATATAGAATGCTTAAGCATATAGATGTAATAGCTGGATTTGATAATTTCTTAAACAAAAAAGCGGCTAATGTATTTGGTGGCGTTGGCGTTACTTTTGTGGATGATGATCTTAAGTATATAGTAGGAAGCGGCGCTTCTAGTTTTGTTAAATAATTTTTAAAAGGTAGGTTATGAGTTTTTTATCGGTATCAACTGATGTCTTTGGACGGACAGAGAGTTTTGAAACAGGCAAGATGGCAAAATTTGCCGATGGTTCTGTAGTATTTAAAAGTGGAAATAGTGTTATATTATCGACCGTTGTTAGCGAAAGAGAGATAAAAGATGAAGATTTTTTACCGCTAACGGTTCAATATATAGAAAAAAGTTACGCAGCAGGTAAAATCCCCGGTGGTTTTGTTAAAAGAGAGGGAAAACCGAGTGATTTTGAGACGCTTACATCAAGGCTTATAGATAGAAGCGTTAGGCCGCTGTTTCCAAAAGGGTATAACTATCAAACTCAGCTTACAGTTACCGTTTTAAGTTGTGATCCAGAGGCGGATCTTCAAGTTTTGGCTCTCAATGCGGCTTCGGCAAGCGTGTTTATATCAGATTTGCCTGTTTCAAAGCTTGTGCTTGGCGTAAGGGTTGGCAAAATCGATGGTAAGTTTGTGCTAAATCCACCTATTAGCGATTTAAACGAAAAAAGCGCTCTTGATTTGTTTGTTGCCGGCACAGATGAAGAGATACTGATGATAGAGATGAGGGCTATTGGGCGAGATAATGTGGAGATAGCCTCTTTGCAACCTGTAATGCCATTTTTGGATATGGGGTTAAATAGCGAATTTATAGAGACTCACACTGTAAATGAGATGTGTGAAGAGGAGCTATTAGAAGCTATTAAATTTGCCTCAAATGCTATAAAAGCGGCGAGTGATGAGCTGGCGCCAAAATTAAAAGCCATCAAAAAACCTGTAAGAGAGTATACGCTCAAAACCATTATACAAGATGACAAGCTGATAGAACATATTAAAAGCTTTTATACCAAAAAACTTGAAGACGCAATAAGCGAGCTCAGTAAATCGGAGAGAAGTAACGCTATAAAAGCCGTTATAGACGATATTGTAGCCGATCCTTTTGTACAAGAGTTTGGGTATGAAACTGAACTCGTGGCTTTTAGCGCGGAAAAAATAAAAAGAGAGATTTTAAGAAATCTTATACTTCATAAACATCAAAGGCCTGATGGTAGAAAATTAAACGAAATAAGACCTATAAGTATAGAGACAAACATACTTCCTATGGCTCATGGCTCATGTCTATTTACTAGAGGTCAAACTCAGGCTCTAGCCGTTGCAACGCTAGGAAGCGATATGGATAAGCAATCGTTTGAAAATCTAACAGATAAGGGTGTTCAAACCGAAAGATTTATGCTTCACTACAACTTTCCAGGATTTTCTGTTGGCGAAGCTAGTCGTGTTGGAGCTCCAGGTAGGCGTGAACTAGGACATGGAAACCTTGCAAAAAGAGCTATTGAGTGCGTCATCCCAAAAAGCTATGAGCCAACAATTAGGGTTGTCTCTGAAATACTAGAGTCAAATGGCTCATCATCTATGGCTACCGTATGCGGTGGCGTATTAGCCATGAAAGCGGCCGATGTGCCTCTTGCAAAGCTTGTAGCTGGCATCGCTATGGGGCTTGTAAAAGAGGGTGATAAGTATGTGATTCTTAGCGACATTATCGGCTTGGAAGACTTTGATGGGGATATGGATTTTAAAGTTGCTGGTACAAGAGACGGCATAACTGCGCTTCAAATGGATATCAAGCTAGGGGGTCTTGACTTTGAACTATTAAAAGCCGCTTTGATGCAAGCCAAAGAAGGCAGAGAGCATATATTAAGCCTTATGGAAAAAGCGGCGTCTGAAATCAAACTCAACGAAGCCGTGCTTCCAAGCACCGAGATATTCCATATTGATGCTAGCAAGATAGTAGACATCATTGGGCAAGCCGGTAAGACTATCAAAGAGATAATAGATAGATTTGAGGTAGCCATCGACCTTGATCGTGAAAAGGGAAGGGTAAAAGTTGTAGGTAAAGACAAATCAAAAGTAGCCGGAGCCAAAGAGCATATCCTAACAATTGCAAAGCCAAAAGCTTTGGCAAAAGTGTTTGAGCTTATTGAGCCAGGAAGCGTGGTAAAAGGTAAAGTTAAAAAAATAGTGGATTTTGGCGCATTTGTGGAGCTTCCAAACGGTCAAGAGGGGCTAATGCACATCTCAAAAATCTCTGATAAAAGAATTAGTAGTGTCAAAGAGTACCTAAAAGAGGGCGACGAGGTGGAGGTTAAAGTTATAGCTTCTGCGCAAAACAAAGTAGAGCTTGCCAACGCAAAGTTTTATTAAGTAAAAATTGGCTAAAATACCGCCCGCAATGGTGTTAAGTAGGGATACGCAAGCCGAACGGACCTAATTGCAGAAATTTTTATGGGGACACACAATGAAAAAAATCGTTCTTATGATTCTTGCTCTTGCTGCTGCTGCTTTTGCGGCTGACGGTGATGTTGCAAATCAAACTCTAAAATCTGCTTCAATCATCGCCGCTGGCGTTGGTCTTGGTATAGCCGCTCTTGGTGGCGCTATCGGTATGGGTAACGCTGCTGCCGCTACAATTGCTGGTACAGCTAGAAATCCAGGTATGGGCGGCAAGCTTCTTACTACAATGTTTATCGCACTTGCGATGATCGAAGCTCAAGTTATCTATACACTTGTTATTGCTCTAATCGCGCTTTATGCAAACCCTTTCCTAGGTTAATCGCCTCGATTTTCCCGCTTCGGCGGGGCTTCTTCTTTTTATGCGGTCGTGGTGGAATTGGTAGACACGCCATCTTGAGGGGGTGGTGCTCCCCGAGTGTGAGGGTTCGAGTCCCTCCGACCGCACCACTTTATAAATTTTATAGCTTTTTTAATCTACTATAAACCAATGAAATGACACGAAATAGTTTTTCATCGCAACAATTTTGATATTGATAGCTTACTATATAAAAGGCTCTTTCGTGATAACGGTGGAATAGAGAAAATCCAAAAAAATATATCTATACTCAGTAAAGTGACGGATGCGCTTGAGATAGTTGGTAAGCGCATTGATTCGCTTTAATATTTGCTTATCGGTTTGTTGCCAATATAGATAGTCCTCCCAACCGTTTGGGTGAAAAATTATTTTCACTAAATATCAACCAATTTTTGCTCTGTGCCGCCATATTGCCTAAAACTTTTTATGCTTTCAAAAAGCCTTTTTGCATTCGCTGGAGAGCTAAGTAGATATGCAGTCTCTTTGAGGGCGCTATAGTCTTCAAGCGACAAAATTACGACATTTGCACCGTCTTTGCCGTTTACTATATATTCGTCGTGGTTTTGGCACACCTCTTTTATTATAGATTTGAGATTGTTTCTTGCTGTTGAGTAGTTGACGGCTCGCATTTCTCATAACCTCGCTTTTGATTTTATTTTAACTAAATTTACAAGATGAATTATTTTACCAAATCCTTAAACTTCTCTCTAAACTTTATTACCTTTGGCGCTACGACCGCCTGACAATACCCCTGATTTGGATTTTTTGCAAAATAGTTTTGGTGATACTCCTCCGCATCATACCAGTTTTTTAGTGGCTCAACCTCTGTAACTATTGGCGCCAAAAACATCTCTTGCGCTTCTCTTAGGCTTGCCTCTATGATTATTTTTTGCGCTTCATTTGAATAATATATTCCACTTCGATACTGCGTGCCTACATCTGCCCCTTGTCTGTTTAGCGATGTTGGGTCGTGGATATGCCAAAAGACCTCCAAAATTTGCTCTAGGCTCACCGTGTCCGCATCAAACTCTATTTTGACAGCTTCTGCATAACCCGTATCGCCCTTACATACCGCTTTGTAAGTTGGGTTTGGCGTATTTCCGTTGGCGTAACCACTTGTTGCGCTTATTACACCTCGCATACTACTATATACGGCCTCGATGCACCAAAAGCACCCACCGGCGAGTGTTATGTTAGATACTTTTTGCAAACTCATCCCCAAATTTAATTTTTTGCCCCTCGGTTAGCGTAAAATCGACTTGCCCTTTGCCAAATAGCATTGCGATGGATGAGCCCATCTCAAATCTCCCCATTTCATCCCCTTTTTTGAGCACGACATCCTCATAGTGATATAGTGAATAGACATCCTTATCGGCGTTTGTTTGTATTCTATCATCCCACTCTATAACTATTTTGCCGACATTGAGAGCCCCTACAAATACCATATAAAAAATCCCAAAAGAGGCTTTGAGGGCAACTACTACTCGCTCATTTTTGGCAAAAAGGGCATCTACCCTATTTAGGGCAAAATCATTGACAGGATAAAGTGCTCCCGGGATATGGAGGGCATATAGTACTTTGGCGTCATACGGGGCGTGAAATCTGTGGTAATCTTTTGGCGAGAGATATAGATTTGCAAAAACCCCTCCCTCTAACGCCGCCGCTTTTTCATCGGAGTTTAATAGCTCTGCAATGGAGTAGCTCTTGCCTTTTATCTGTAAGATTTGCCCATTTTCTATTATGCCAAAATTTGTAACTCTACAGTCTGCTGGGGCTATGAGCGAATTTTCATCCCCTTTAATTTCTCTTGGTTTTATAAGCTTTCTAGTAAAGAGCGCATTTAGGGTTTTGTAACTTTCAATTGGCTCATGCTCATCTAGTGAAATATCAAAGATGCGAATATATGTTTTGTTAATAAACTTTTGCAGAGTAGGCGAAAATTCAGTATTTGCAAACCTTCCAAATTGCTTAGAGATAAAACGAGAGAGCATAAAACGACCTTTTTTAAAACTAATGCAATTATAATCTATAAAAGCCAAAAGAGGAAAAAGTTGTGCAAAGTAGTGTTTTTGTTGCTAAAGTTGATGGGGATACGCTAAAAATCACCCTGCTTGGAGAGTGGAATACCCTTGCGCTTAAAAGCAAAATGGATGCTATAACCTCTGTTATAAATGCTTCATCTACCGCTAATATCCAAATCAATTTTTCAAATCTTGCCTCATTGGATAGCGCTTCAGCCCTGTTTTTTAAAAACCTAAAGGGTGATAACAAAAAAATAAAACTTACAGGATTTTCTAAAAAAGCAAAGGAGCTTTTTAAACTTGTTGTAAGACACACCAAAAAGCAAGAGTACATTAAAGCTAAAAAAATATCTTTTTTAGATAGCTTTGGAGAGAAGGTTTATTTAAAAATTTTAGATTTTTTATCTTACGCCGAGTTTTTTGGAAGGCTCATTGTTTACTCAAAAGATCTATTCAAAAGACGCAACTTTCGACTTCGCGCGGCGCTAAAACATATCGAAACATCATCTATTACAGCCCTTCCCATTGTGGCTCTGAGCGCCTTTCTCATTGGCGTCGTTGTGACGTATCAAGGGGCGTTGCAACTTGAGAGATTTGGGGCGGCAATTTTTACAGTTGATTTGGCGGGTATATCTATCACAAGGGAGCTTGCCCCTTTGCTTACCGCCGTTGTTATAGCTGGGCGTAGTGGGGCTAGCTACACCTCTGAGATTGGGGTTATGAAAATTACAGAAGAGATAGATGCGATGAGGGCGATGGGGTTTAGTCCATATTATTTTTTAGCTTTTCCTCGTATTTTGGCGCTTACCCTTACCCTTTGGCTTGTGATATTTTTTGCAGACGCCGTTGCAATTATGGGGGCTATGATCGTAGCAAAGCTTCAGCTTAAAATTGGGTATATTGAGTTTTTAAATAGACTTCACTCAACACTTCCCCTAAAACACATTTTAGTTGGTCTCTTCAAAGCTCCATTTTTTGCCTTTTTGATTGCATCAATTGGGATTTTTAGGGGACTGCAGGTTCAAAAAAGTAGCGAAAGTATTGGGGTAATGACCACGCACAGCGTTGTTAACTCCATCTTTGCGGTTATAGCTTGTGACGCCCTTTTTGCCGTTATCTTCACAAGGCTTGGGATATGATTAAGGCGACTAATATCGTAACCCGTTTTGGAGATAGGGTTGTGCACAACTCTATTTCGTTTGAGGTGCAAAAAGGGGAGATATTTACAATTATTGGCTCATCTGGAGCTGGCAAATCAACCCTCTTAAGGGAGCTTATTATGCTTGAGCGCCCATATTCAGGACATATTGAGGTACTTGGAAGGGATATTTTGAGTATGAATGAAAGGGAGGCAAAAGAGTTTTCAAAAAACTGGGGGGTATTGTTTCAATCATCTGCCCTTTTTTCCTCCCTAACTATAGAGGAAAATATTACCCTTGTGCTAAAAGAACACGCTGGACTTGACGGTCCATTTGCCAAAGAGCTCGCTAAATACAAAATCTCCCTTGTTGGACTCCCACTTTTTGCGGCAGATTTATATCCAGCAGAGCTATCAGGAGGGATGAAAAAAAGGGCCGCATTAGCCAGAGCCCTTGCCCTTGAGCCGATGCTTCTTTTTTTGGATGAGCCAACAAGTGGTTTAGATCCAATATCTTCAAGAGATTTTGACTCCCTTATTCTCTCTTTGCGCGAGGCTTTGGGACTTACCTTTGTTATTGTTAGTCACGATGTACATACAGTTGCAGATATTTCTGATAAGATAATGGCTTTGTACGAGGGTGAAATAGTATTTTTGGGCAAACCGCAGGATGCAACTTGCCATAAACATCCGTTTTTAAAAAGCTTTTTTGATACTAAATAGGGGGGGTGCGAATGGAGAGTAGGGCTAATTATACTCTTGTTGGGATTTTTGCAATTTTGTTTTTAATCCTTTTTGTTATCACTGTTTTTTGGTTTGGCAAATTTGGAATTAAAGATGAATACGATTTGTATCGTGTCCTTGCCACAGAGTCTGTATCTGGTCTTAACATAGAGGCTCCCGTAAAATACAAAGGGGTTGAGGTTGGAAAAGTGCAAGAGATAAAGATAAACGAGCAAAATAGCGAGCTAATTGAGCTTACTTTAAAAATCAAAAAAGGGACCCCAATTAAGACAACTTCTGTAGCCTCCATAAAACCTCAAGGTATTACAGGGCTTAGTTATGTAGATATCAAACCTGGAGATAATAATTCACCTTTGCTTGTTGCAGATAATTCACAAATACCGACAATAAGGTATGATGAGTCAATTTTTGGCAAGCTTGATTCATCTTTTTCTAGTATGAGCGATAGAGTAGCAAGTATTTTGTTTAAAATAGACTCTATGTTAAATAACAAAAATATCGAGGAGCTATCCAAAACCATCCAAAATCTTCAAAAAATAACCGCTGATATTGCTATACTAACTAAAAACTCCAAAGAGCTTCCTAACGAGACAAAAGAGGCGCTAAATAAGCTATCAGCAAGCATAGAATCAGCTAATAAGGCTATTTTAAAGATAGATAGTGCCGCAACAACAATTGATAATGCAGTTAAAAGGGGTGATTTTAACTACAAAAAAGATGTGCTTAAAGTGGCAGATGAGGCCAAAAAGCTTTTAGCTGATATGAGGGCGCTGGTCGCTGAGGCAGATGCTATGATTAGGGATTTGCAAAAAAATCCAAGCTCTATTATTTTTGAGCAAAAACAGATGCAAAGAGGACCTGGGGAGTGATAATGAAAGTGGATAAAATTTTTAAAATATCTCTTTTTGCTATAATCCTTGCTTTATTAACTGGGTGTTCAAGTAAAAGCGATATTGTATTTTTTATGCCATCTATAAAATCCGCCCCTGGCTCTATCAAAAAAGCAGAGGTAATATCTTTTGAGAGTGCATCCTATCTTGCCTCCGATAAAATCTGGTATAAAAAAGATGGGGCATTTTTGTATTATAGTCGCTCATTTTTTGCAAAAACGCCAAGAGAATATTTGGTAGATGTACTTGAGATGGGTGGGTGCGGCAAAAAACTTAAGATAAAACTTATCGATGCCTATCAACTTTATGACAATAATTCAACCTCTTTTGTTTTGACAGCTTTGGTTGGAAGCGACGGAGAGGAGCGGGAGCTATTTAATATCAAAAAAGATGGATTTGGGATTGGTGCGAGTGAGGCAACAAGAGGGTTTGAAGCCGCCGCTTATGAGCTAAATGAAAAAATAAAACAAAAGTTTTGTGAAAAATGAGAAAAATTCTACTAATTATTAGTTTGTCCATGTCGCTTTTTGCGCAGATTATAGGGTCTGATTTTTTGAAACTCCAAAAAGATGGGCTTATTATTACCGATGAGGCCAAGTTTCTTGCTTATTTAAAGGGGTTGGATGACCCTGAGATTATGTCAGAGTATAGAGAGATACTTCGCCCAATAGATCTCTTTGGGGAGGCAAAAAAAGAGCTTGTAGATGTAAATAGTTATGAGGAGGCGTTTAAAAATTTAAGGCTAATTTATTCAAAGCTATACCTCAAAGATAGTCCACAAAATATCGATAAACAAATATCCGCTCTTTATAAAAGACAAGCCGATATAGTCTCATTTCTGTTGTCGCTTCAAAATAAAAATGTATATGACACCGATATCATCCCAATTATTTTTGAATATAGAAAAATAGATAGAAAACTACTAGAGCTAGCGGTGCAAAAAGAATCGCTTGCAAAGAGTAAAAATCTCCTTATAGAGACTATTGTCAAAAAAAATCTTAAATTTGAGAGTGATGATGTTGATTTAAAATCCAAAATTTTGGAGCTTAAAAAGAATTTAGATGAATTACAAAAAGAGATTGAGCGGACAAAAAATGAGGCCAAAAAGGAGCGCATGCAAATAGAGGCCTCAATCATATCTTTGAAGCTTGCTATTTATGAGATGAGATCCGATTTTTTTGAAAAGATACGACTACTTAAAAAAATTAAATCATCAAAAGAGACAGCAAAAGAGAAAAAAGAGTTTGACGAGCTTTTATCCAAAACCTACGAGCCAATATATGTTACGCAGATAAACACAAAAGATTCATCGCAGCTACTTAGTGAATATAGCAAGCAAAAAGTGGCGTTTGAAG
>JAVRLX010000021.1:0-23956 GCA_031960985.1 Campylobacterales bacterium
CCTCGTATAATTTATTATTTTCAATGCGCTGAAATTTTACAACTTTGAGTGTGGTATTGTCAAGTTTAAAACAACACCTCTTTAAAAAACAAGCCATAAAAGGGAAAAAATTGTATTATTTAGAATAAATTTTGGAACTACAAAATCAAGGAAGTAATTCAAGTGAGAAACAAAAAATTCGTAGCTCTAGGGGCAGTAAGCGCTATTTTGGCGGGGATGTTTTTTTACAACACCTCTTTAAAGGCTTTGCAAACAGATAACAACGAATCATTTCAAGATTCCAAACTTGCCGCTTTTGCAAAATTTACAAAAGTAGTTGGAACAATCCAAAAATACTATGTGGATGAGCTCACTATTGAGGATATAATCAAAAAATCCCTTCAGGGGTTACTTTCAAATCTTGATGCGCATTCTGGCTATCTAGATGAAAAACAATACAAAGATTTAAAAGTTGAAACGGAAGGCGAATTTGGCGGTCTTGGGATTACTGTTGGTATGAAAAATGGGGCGCTTACAGTTATAGCCCCAATAGAGGGAACCCCTGCATATAAAGCGGGGATACAAGCCGGCGACATTATTTTAAAGATAAATGACAAATCTACAATTAATATGACGATAGATGAAGCTGTCAATTTAATGCGGGGAAAACCAAAAACAAAAATAGAGCTTACAATCGTCAGAAAATCGGAAAGCAAGCCGTTTAAGCTATCCATCGTAAGAGATATTATCAACATACAATCGGTATATGGCAAAAGACTTGATGGAGATATAGCATACATAAGGGTCACTTCATTCGACAAAAAAGTTGTAGAGTCGGTAAAAAAAGAGCTTGAAAAAATAAAAAATCCAAAAGGAATAGTACTTGATCTGAGAAACAATCCCGGTGGACTGCTAGACCAAGCGGTGGGTCTTGTAGATATGTTTGTTGAAAAAGGGATTATTGTATCACAAAAAGGGCGCGTAGCTGATGAAAACATCGTATATGACGCAAGCGGCAAGGCACAATATAAAAATATACCAATGGCTGTTTTAATAAATGGAGGAAGCGCTTCGGCTAGCGAGATTGTAAGCGGAAGTTTGCAAGATAACAAAAGAGCTGTTATTGTTGGCGAAAAAAGCTTTGGCAAAGGAAGCGTACAGGTAATATTACCAATAGATAAAACCGATGCGATTAGGCTAACGATTGCAAGATATTATCTCCCGAGCGGAAGGACTATTCAGGCAGTAGGCGTAACGCCTGACGTAACCGTAGCGGCAGCCTCAATAAAAGAGACGCACAACGATGATTTTGGCGTAAAAGAGGCGGATTTGAAACAACACCTTGAAAGCGAGCTAGAGAAGCTAGAAAAAGAAAAACCTGCCGACAAGCCGCAAAACCAAGATAAAACCCCTAAGACAAAAAAAGAAGAGGTTCTCTCTGATGAAAACATGACCAAAGATTTGCAACTCCAAACGGCTATTGGTATAGTAAAAGCGCTTATAATAACCAAAAGATAAGGAGGGGGGATGACTAAAAAAGAACTTTTATACGAGGGAAAAGGTAAGAAAATCTTTAAAACAGACGATGAAAATATACTAATTGCTGAATTTAAGGATGATTTAACCGCTTTTAATGCCTTAAAAAAGGGGAATGAAGAGGGTAAAGGGGCTTTAAATTGCAAAATATCAAAAGAACTTTTTGATTTGCTTGAAGCAAACGGCATCAAAACGCATATGATTAAAGTACTATCAGACAATGAAATGGCAATCAAAAAAGTAAACATTATACCAATAGAGGTTGTCACTAGAAACATAGCGACTGGGAGTCTAACAAAAAGACTCGGAATTGAAGAGGGCAAAAAGCTAGACTTTACCCTTGTAGAATTCTATTACAAAGATGACTCGCTAGGCGATCCGCTTATTAATGATGAACATGCGATGTTACTAGGCCTTGTAGAGAAAAAAGAGGAGCTTGAAACGCTAAAAGAGATGGCTAGAAAAGTTAACGATGTACTTTTTAAGTTTTTTGATGAAAGGGGACTTATTCTCGTAGATTTCAAGCTTGAATTTGGCAAAACCGCAGATGGGGAGATACTTCTTGCCGATGAAATAAGTCCTGATAGTTGCAGATTTTGGGATAAGACAACTCTGGAAAAGCTAGATAAAGACAGATTTAGACAAGACCTAGGCTCAGTACGCGCCGGGTATGAAAAAGTTCTAGAAAAAATACTACAATAGAAGGGAATTTATTTTGAAAGCTATAGTAAATATCTATCTAAAAGAAGGGGTACTTGACCCGCAAGGCAAAGCGATACACCATGCACTATCCACAATGGGTTTTGCGGATGTTAGCGATGTAAGAGTCGGCAAGCAGGTAATTTTGGAACTACAAACAAATGATGAGACAAAAGCAAAAGCGGAAGTTGAAAAAATGTGCGAAACTTTACTTGCAAATACGGTTATTGAAAATTACACATTTGAGCTAGTAAAATGAGCGTAGCCATACTCTTTTTCCCAGGCACAAACTGTGAGCAAGATACAAAATATGCGGTTGAAAAACTAGGCTACAAAGCAACTGTGGTATGGCACAAAGATACTTCTTTGCCGGATAAAACGGAAGCCGTAATAGTCCCGGGTGGCTTTAGCTACGGCGACTACCTCAGAAGCGGCGCTATAGCTAGATTTTCGCCGATAATGCAAGATGTGGCAAAGTTTGCAAAAAAAGGTGGCAAGGTACTTGGGATTTGCAATGGCTTTCAAATACTTCTTGAAGCTGGATTGTTACCGGGCGCTATGAAGAGAAACGAGAATCTGCACTTTATCAGCAAATTTGTCAATCTAAAAGTAGTCTCAAATAATAATTCTTTTTTGTCGCTTACGCAAAACGGTGAACTGCTAAATATACCAGTAGCGCATGCCGATGGCAACTATACGGTAGAAGATAATGTGCTAAAACAAATGTACGACAACGAGCAGGTGCTTTTAAAATATGCTGACGAGAGTGGCGCAGAGCTAAACCTTAACGGCTCCGTTGACTGTATAGCCGGCGTATGCAATGCCCAAAAAACCGTCTTTGGTCTTATGCCACACCCAGAGAGAGCCTGTGAAAGCGCATTAAATAGCGAGGATGGCTCTAAGCTTTTAAGGGGCTTTTTGGGTTCTATCTAAAATGCTTAGATTTGCGCTAGCTGGACTGCTTTTGTATGCGTTTGGCACATCCAAGCTTGCAGCGCAAATCGAACTGTTTAATGCAAATTCAAAAGAACATCTCTATATATTTGCCAAAAACTACCGTTTAACCCCCAAATTGGCTGACAAAATAGTCGAAATCTCCCCTATCTTTCCTCTAAAAATTATTATTGCAGAAAAAACCGCTAACAGTTTAAACGGCTATATCTTAACGCCTAAAAATCAAAATATGTATCTTGGCGTCGCCGAAAATAACGGTTTTCAAAAAATAACACTAAAAACGATAGGCGAAAAATTTGAGGAAAGATACACTATCCAAAAGTACGATGGAGCTAGCGGCAAAACAATAGAAACAACCAGCGAAAATGAAAAATATCTTAAAGCGGCAATGGATAGTTTCGCCAAAAATGCCGGTAAACCACTTCAAAGCGTGACTATACTTTCAAAAAGCATCGTATTTGCAAAGTTGAAAATGCCTTCTCAAACACAGGCTCTTATGCTTAATGGGGATGGGGTGGTGATGTTTGCTTTTGTCTTTAATGGCGAACTATACGATAAAAACGGATTCTTATTATCAAGTAGGGCTCCGTCAATGCCGGTAGAGTTTAGCAAGGTATCAGACTTTTATTCCAAAAGTAGACTGCACCCGATACTTAACTTTTTTAGACCGCATGAGGGGGTGGACCTTGTCGCCAAATACGGCGCGCCTGTATTCTCAGTACTTGACGGGTTTGTGAGCGAGCTTGGCTATAATCACAATATTGGAAATTATGTTAGAATAACGCATCAAAACGGCTTTGAAAGCATCTACGGACATCTTAGTAAGATAAGAAGCGATTTATTTGTCGGTAAAAAAGTAGAGCAAAAAGAGATACTTGGGCTTGTAGGACAAACCGGACTTGCAACGGGTCCACATCTGCATTTTGGCGTCAAAAAAGATGGGCGATACATAGACCCTGCTCTTTTTTTTAAAAAACAAGAGTATCGGATTTACGACAAAGAGTTTTTTGCTTTTGCTTTGTCGGCGAAGGAAAAACTAATTAAAAAATTTTAATCACGCTGGAGAGAGTATTGAAAATTAAAAAGATATTGCTTTTGTTTCTTATTTTTTTTGGCGGACTCTGCTATGCAACCGACGATGAAAATACTACGCCTACATCTGGTCTAAAAGAGCAGGCTCTCGTCGTCTCATACGAGAAATCACCAACTACGCTATATAAAAATGAAATTTTTGAGATACGCCTCAAAGCGCTTGTCTCCTCAAGCGAACCTGGCGTTTTAAAAACTTCGCTTTCTTCTCAGGTTGGAGTAAAACTTCTAAACCAAAACTATGCATGGAAACCAAGTGATGACGGCTCTTTTACATTGTCGTTATTTTTTAAAACAATAGACGATATCGTCAAGCTTCCCGACATTCAAACCACTTTTGCAGTTAACGATGTCGACAAGGAGTCGGTAACGCTAACTGGAGCCGCATTACAGACAAAACCGGTCTATTCCAACCAAAAATTTTGTGGAGTTTTGGCCTCTTCACTCGAAGTTACAAACTACAAAATAGACAGCTACGACGCATCAAGCAATATTGTGGCAATAGACATATCGGCAAAATATGCTAATTTGGAAGATTTTAAGATACAAGGGATAAATATACAAGGGATAAACACAATCAAAAATGGCTTTGAGAGCGGCAAAATGTTTTACTACCTCATTATCCCAAATACGCAAAAAACTCTTGAATTTGAATATTTTAATAAAAACAAAGGGGCTATGCAAACTGTATCCATTGCGCTAGATCTTTCAAAAATAGAGGAAAAAGTAAGCACTCAGACCGATTTGCAACCAAAGAGCACAGATAAAGCGCTGTATGTCTTTTTAACGGTTGCCGTCATAGCTTCGATATTTTACGGGATATATTACTTTAAAAGAGAGAAGATATTTTTGATTCTTATTATGATCACCATAGTGGCTGGGGTACTGTTTTTGTTTATTCCAAACGAACAGGTTAAAATCAAAAAAGACACGGTCGTATACCTACTGCCAACAGAAAACTCTACACCTTTTTTTAAGGCTAACTCAGACACTCCGGTTGAGAAGCTAAAAGAGAGCGAGGGTTATATTAAAATCAAATTACACGACGGGAAAATAGGCTGGGTAAAAGGAGATAGTATTGTCAATCATTAATTTCTATATAAAAGCCATACTCAGTGGACTTTTAATAGCGCTTTTTATACCGTATTTTTATATAACCGGCAATAGGTACAAGGCCTCAAGAAGCTTGCTTTCAAGCTTAATACTCAAGGTATTTGGGATAAAAACAAAAATCACTGGGAAGGCCGATCCAAAAACAGGTATTTTTCTTTTGAATCATCAAAGCATTCTAGATATTGTAGCTATAGAGGCGATAACAAAAGATGCAAATCTATGCTGGATAGCCAAACGAGAGCTTTTTGATATACCGCTGTTTGGACATTTATTTAAATCTTGCAAGATGATAGCGGTCGATAGAGAGAGCAAGCATGGATTAATCAAACTAATAAAAGACGCCGAAGATGCAATAAAAAAAGGGAGGCCGCTTGTTATATTTCCGGAAGGCACAAGAAGCAAAAACAAAGAGATGTTAGAGTTTAAACCTGGAGCAAAGCTGATAGCAGACAAACTAGGTCTAAAAGCGCAACCTGTAGTATTGGTAGATTCGGCAAATTTTATAGATACAAAATTTTCGCCAAAAGAGGGCGGAGGTAGCTCAAAAGGTGGCGTATTAGAGATAATATACCTCGATTCTTTCACACCTAGCGGCAAAGATTGGCTCACTGAAACTAGAGCAAAAATGCAAGCAGCGCTTGATGAGGCAAGAGCTAGAGCTTAATTATTCTATCTGAGCACCACTTGGCAAGCCCCAAATCATGGGTAATTATAAGAAGCCCCCTGCCCTTTGCGGCGTCTATAAGAGTCTTCATAACCTCTAGCTGCACGATATTATCAAGAGCCGATGTTGGCTCATCCGCCAGTATCAGCTCTGGGCTCATCATCAAAGCCCTAAAAATAGAACACCGTTGAAGCTGCCCACCACTAAGCTCATATGGCTTTTTATCAAGCAGCTCAGGCGATAGCATAAGGGTGTTTTTAAGCATATCCAAATCAAGCTCGCAATTTACAACATCTAGTATCTGATTTTTAATGGAGTAGCTATTGTGAAATGAGCTATATGGGTCTTGGAATACAAAAGATATAGCGCCAACATCTATGGTTCCGGCAAGGGGCTTTGCAAACCCAGCGATAAGGTTAAAAAGCGTACTTTTACCCTTCCCGCTTTGTCCAACTATCGATACTATCTCCCCCCTTTTTAGCTCCAAGCTAAAACCATCAAACAACAGACTCTCTTTTGTGTATCCAAACTTCAAATCGCTGATTTTGAGTACACTCTCGCTCATTCCCTAATTTGACCGCTTCCAAATATCTTGTATTTATAGGTCGTAAGGTCATTTACCCCCATCGGTCCCCTAGCGTGAAGCTTATTCGTAGATATTCCAACCTCAGCTCCAAAACCAAACTCTCCACCATCCGTAAATCTAGTAGAGGCGTTTACATACACGCAAGCCGAATCGACGGCATTTAAAAAAAACTCAGCGTTTTTGTAATTTTCCGTAATTATGGCGTCGCTATGCCCTGAGCCGTACCTAGCTATGTGTGCGCACGCCGCTTTTACGCCCTCTACAACTTTGATATTTAGTATGTTATCGGCATACTCTATAAAAAAATCATCTTCGTTTGCAACATCAATCGGTATTATCTCAACCGTTTTTTGGCACCCTTTTAGCTTTGTTAAGCGCTTGTCAAATTCTGCCTTTATCATCGGCAAAGCTGTTTTTGCAATAGCGGCGTCTACCAAAAGCGTCTCCATCGCATTGCAAACACCCGGTCTTTGCACCTTTGCATTAACAAGTATCTTTAGAGCCATATCCATATTTGCACTCTCGTCTAGATAAGTGTGACACACTCCCTTATCGTGCTTGACCACTGGTACCGTCGCATTCTCACACACACTTCTAATAAGCGACTCTCCACCCCTTGGTATGATAAGGTCTACAAACTTATCCATTTTGACAAGCTTCATTACCCCTTCCCTGCTAGAATCGGGTAGCATCGAGATAATATCCTTTGAGAGTCCAAATTTCTCAAGCACACCCCTAAGTATATCTGCAATCGCAAAATTAGAATTAACCGCCTCTTTGCCCCCTTTTAGCACCGCTACATTTCCACTTTTAAAGCAGAGCGCCGCCGTATCTGAGGTTACATTTGGCCTTGATTCGTATATAACGCCTATCACGCCTATCGGAATACTGACTTTTTGAATATTAAGCCCGTTTGGAAGCGTCCAACCATCTATAACGCGACCGAGCGGGTCTCTAAGAGAGGCTATAGTCTCGATAGACTCCGCCATTGCATTAATCCGTTTTTCATTCAAAAATAGTCTATCTAACATAGCCGCAGAGAGCCCCACTTCTTTGGCGTATTCCAAATCTTTCGCATTGGCCTCCATAATAAAACCACACTCTGCCCTTATAGCTTTTGCCATACCCAAAAGCGCTTCATTGCGAAGCTTTCCAGATGTCTGCGAAAGCTCAGCGCATGCGGCTTTTGCGTTTTGTAAATATTCTTGCAAGTTGTTACCTTTATCTGCTACTTTTTGGAATTAGTTTAGCAAAGCGAGGCTAAAAAAAGAGTTTTTAAAAATTTAAAAAGTATAATCTGCTTCCACACATATTTCACACAAGGGCGTGTAAAATCGTACTTGTAAATAAATCTAAAAGGATACACAATGAAAAAAGTTCTTCTTTCTCTTGCATTCGCTGGCTGTGCTCTACTAGCCGCAGACGGCAAAGCTATTTATGAAGGTCAATGCAAATCTTGCCACGGCGCTGACGGTAAAATGAAAGCTCTTGGTAAATCAAACCCTGTAGCTGGTATGAAAGCTGCCGATATTGAAAAAGACCTTGCTGGTTATAAAGCCGGTACTCTTAACAAACACGGTATGGGCAGTGTAATGAAAGGAAACGCTGCAAAACTTTCTGACGCTGATATGAAAGCTGTAGCTTCTTACATAGCAACTCTTAAATAATTTCCACTCCTCGCTTCGGCGAGGATCTTCTCTTTACCTTTTAAACAATCAATTATTTCACAAGCACAGCTTCTAATCTACCGCCTCTATTTAGCGCAAGATATGTCTCAACAGGCAAATTCAGAATGCTTGATACTATCCGTCCATATGCCCCAATTTGTTTTTTATACCCCTCTTTTGCCGCATAAGAGCTTTTAAAATCGATCACAATAGCTTTATTATCACTTATTAACAGCAAGTCTATTCTGTATAGCTTTATTGTTTTGTTCTCTACTTCTTCGCAAACGCTTATCTCTTTGTATATTTGAGCTTTTGCGACCAATTTATTTACATCAAAACTTTTTGCCAAAGAAAGCACAGACTCAAAAGAGCTTCCAAGCTTCAAGCCATACTTATTTTGTATATATGTTTTTGCAATATCAGAGTTTTTTAGACCGCTTAGACTCTCGAAATAGGCGTGCATCGCTACCCCAAAATTAATAGCCGCATAATCGTTTGGCAGATACACCTCTTCTTGCAAAAAATCTTTTTGTGCTCCAAGCTTTACATCCAAAAGCATGCCGCCATATTTTTCTGGCTCTTTTTGAACCTCTTTTGAAGCTATAAACTCTTTTTTACCTGTCGACATATTCGATATTCCCAAAGCTTCCAGCTTTGAAAAACCGTTATTTTTTTTGATAATGCACATTCCATTTTTGGCTCTAGTCATTGCGACATAATTTGCATTTTGAAGATCCGTGCGACTCATCGCCTCCTCTTCCTCCATCGCCGCTTTTACATCAGGTAGCATCAGTTTGGCGCTTTTTGATGTTACTATGAGTTTTGATAGCGCAAAATTTTTATGCGTTGTAAGAATTGGGAGCATTTTGCTGTTATCTCTTTTTTTGAGCGTATCACATACGATACAATACTCAAACTCCAATCCCTTTGACTTATGTACCGTCATAAGATTTACGCCGCCGGAACGGATAGATATTTTTTGTTGATTTTCCACCGCCTTGGAGCTTAAAAATAGATATAAATCATCATATAAAGCCGCAATTTCTATCAGCTTTACAGTGTTTGGAGAAGAGAGCGCGAAAAAGTCGATTGTCTCAAATACTATTTTTGACGGCGAGCTAATATGTAAAAGCTTGGAAGTTAATAGCTCAAAATCCTCTTTTGTAGATTTTGTTAAAGCCAAAAAATTGAGCTCTGCCAGCCTAGCGTCTTTACCTAGCCTTCTAAGAGCCAAAAACTCCAAAAAGGCCATAACAGCAGCCACCCCTTCATCGGCCGCAAGCGTCTTGGAGCTCTCTTTTTGTGTTTTAATGCCTACATTTTCCAAAAAACTAGCTATCTCTTCGATGTCGTCATTTGTATATCCAAGTATCGTTATATCGCTCTCTCTTGCGCCGCCATCCAAAAACTCTCTTATCTTCTCAGCCACAGCTCTCAAAAGAGCGTCGGCGTCGACAGATAGCACATCTACAAAACCATTCTTATCGCTTGCGCTATTTTGGGTTTTAAAAATATCTCCGTACAGCGGTTTGAAAGTATCATTGACAAATGCTACCGGAATTTTTGCGCTTCGGTAGTTTGTATCCAAAAACATTTCGTTGTATCTATCTTCGGCTTTTGCTTTGATATAGCGTGTGGCATTTTCAAACATTCCAGCCGCAGCGCCTCGAAAACGGTAAATAGATTGCTTTGGGTCTCCGACTAGAAAAAAACTTTTAAACTCTCTAGCCCCAATGCCAGAAAGTATTTCATCTAGGAGAGGGCGGATGATGCGAAATTGCAAAATACTAGTATCTTGAAACTCGTCTATCAAAATATGGTCTATCTCTCCATCAAGCCTAAAATACAAAAAGTCGCTATCTACCTTCTCCTCCTCCAAAAGCTCTTTTACGATTTTGGCTATATCATCAAAGCCGAGCGCATTTTTTTCACGGTTTAAGCCCTCTTTGGCTTTTTTATACTTATCAAAACCGTGTAGTAAAAACGCTATTGTATCTTTGGCGCTAAGTTCCAAATACTCGGCAAAACACCTCTTTAAAGAAGCAAATAACGCTTCGCTTTGCTCATTTGACAAAGCTTTATAATCTCTATGCGCCGACAAACTCTCTCTTTCGGTAATTAATTTTTCAAAACTACTTGTTTTTAGAAATTCAGATACTGAGGCAAAAAATCTAGGCGGAAATTTTTGTGGCTTGGCGGAGGATAAAAACTCGTAAAAAAGATTTGCGGATGTCAAAAACCTTTTTGAGGCCGCAAAAAATTCAGCTCTATCAAACCCCTCAAACTCTTTTTTAATTTTTTTTAGATCGCTCTCTTCTTCATAAAGCGAGGCAAAAAGCCCTATTATTTTGTCTATAGTCTCATTTTTACCAATAAGATAGTGGGCAAATCTTTCGCTCTCATCCCCCAAAACATCCAAAAATTTCTTTTTTAGCTCCGCTTTATCCACGCTATAAAGCTCAAAATCGTGTCTTACTCCGGCATAAAAACAAAATTTACGCAAAATCTGATGCACAAAACTATCTATCGTAGAAATTTTGTTGTTTGAAGATAAAAACTGTGCTAGTAAAATCTCAGAGCGCTTTTTGATATCGCCATTGTAGACGCTTTGAATCTCTTTGTATAGATGCTCTTGTGCGGATATTTCCCCATTTGCAAGTTTCATTAGAGTGTGCGCTATTCTCTCTCGCATCTCCTTTGCCGCTTTTTTTGTAAAAGTAACGGCGAGTATCTTGGATGGGTGCGCCCCCAAAAAAAGAAGCGACAAATATCGCAATGTAAGCTGATAGGTCTTGCCGCTTCCGGCGCTTGCATTAATAACTAAAATATTTGAAAAATTATTCGCCGTCATCTTCCGCTTCCATCCCTACTTCCACTATCCCACACAATGCCGTAAAATCACAGTATCTACATGATTTTTTATCTTTTGCCGCCAAAAACTGCGGTTTTGATAAAAACCGTTCTACATGGGTATTTAAAGCCGCAAGCTTTGTATCCATTGCAGTTTCCAAAACCAAATTACCCCTTAGCAAATCATAGTAATAGGCTGATTTTATATTAAGACCCTCTTTTTGAAGCATTGCAGTGTACAAGCAAAGCTGGTAATTTGCAGAATCTAGCGCCGTTTTTTCAGAGTCGGCTTTTATCTCTTTGGCTCCACTTTTGTAGTCTATAACAAACAATTCATCACTCTTGGCGTCTATCCTATCCACTCTAGCGTCAAACAATACGCCGCCTATCTCGGCGCAAATAGGCTTTTCTACAGCATAGACGCTATATCCGCTCTTTTGCCGCTCTATTTCATTTTCAAAAAACTGCTCCATTTGCAATATGGTAAACAAAAACTCAAATCTTCCCTCCAAAAACGGGTTAGCCTCAACGCACCTCTCAACTACAAACTCTTTAAGACTCAAAGCATCGGCAAATGAAATCTGATTTGAAGGGTCAAAAGCTAGCTCCAAAGCTTTATGCAAGGCGCTGCCTATCTCTTTGGCAATCTCTTCGCCCTCCTCTATCTCCTCTTTTTGAAGCGTCATAATATGACGGTAATAAAAAAGTCTTTCGCACTTTAGATAATCGCAAAATGCACTCACGCTAAGCTTTGCTCTTTGCCTTGCCTCTTTGTATTGCTCGTATAGATTTTTTGTATCATCGTACTGTATCGGCTCCTCTTTTGCCTTTTGCTCTTTGGAAAAATAGAGCGCCTCCAAAGACTCTTCGTCTACATCTATCGGCGCAAGTCCAAGCTCGTACAAAAAAGGGCTCGGTGAGCATTCATCATTTTCCACAAAAGCAAAGACGCACTCTTTGCAATTCGACATTAGCTCCAAAAAAAAGTGTTTTTGGAGATTTTGCCTATCTTCACTCGTCGGAATACCAGCCCTTTCTTTGATTTTTGTATTCAAAAAGAGGTCTTTGTCGAGCTTTTTTGGAAAAAACTCCTCATTCATATCGAGCACAATGGCGGCGTCAAGCTCTATTCCTCTACTCTCTAGCACGCCAATTACTCGAATCTTCCCACCGCCAATGTCGTCTATTTTTTTTGAGGCAAGCGAGGAGGAGAGAATGTGTCCTATTTCAATAGAGGGCATATTCTCAAATATTGCCGCCTCACACTCCAATTCATACAGCTCTTTTTTCAAAATATCTTTTTGAATTTCATATTTTGCCGCACTCCAAAGCTCTGAGTCTAAAAGCTCAAAAATCGCTTTTTTAAGCGGCAAAACACCCTCATTTTCACAAAGAGCCAAAAAAACAGGGATAAAAGAAGTTGCATTTTGAGCTTCAAGCATCTGTCCATTTTTTTCTCCAGACGCAAAAGATAAAAGAGCTTTAAACATTGCAAATATGGGTGTCTTAGAAAAAGGGTGTCCAAATGCAAAATTGAGATTAGCATGCCTATCAAATAGCTCTAAAAGTGGCGCAAACCCTTCATCTGGAAGTATAACGGCGATATTTTCAGGGGCGTACCCTTTTTGTAAAAACTCAGCTATTTTACTCATGGCAAACGGGGCTTCATAGACTCTGTTTTTTAGCCTATATGAACTACTTTGCGAATTGTTAAGCTGGCGCTTTTCTACCGAAATAAGCTTTTTTGAACTAAGGTCGATAAGAAGCCGCCCCTCTTCATCTTTAATATCTATCCCAAATGTTGCAAACTTTTTTGCCATTTTTTTGTTATATCTATCTATCGTAAAAACAAGATTTATTTGCGTCGTCTTGGCGGCTTCGCTCAAAATATGTAACTCAAAAGCGGTAAAAAGCCCCATCGACTCGATGCGTACTTCATCGAAATTTTGCAGATAATCTGTATTAATGCTCCAATTATCAACACTAATAAAATCATACAAGCCAAGGGAGTCTAGCTCTGTTTTGTAAGCCAAAAAAAGCTCTTTTAATATCTCTAGATGATCCTCAAAAGCGGCGTAAATATCTTCGCTTTGTATATCATCTATACTTTTTTTCTCCGCCCTAAGCTCTTCAAAAAAACTAAACAAAAAATCTGAATTTGACAAAAAATCCAAAAAATTTTTTGAAAATCCTAATTTATGTATATCCACCTTTTCTACGGCTCTGCGTAGAAAAGCTATTTGCGCAGACCTTGATATTTTGATTTTATCTTCTACTAGTGCGATTTTGTCGATTAACTCTGAGATAGTTAACACATTTAGAAGTTTGTTTGTGTTTTGAGTCAAAAATTTTGCAAGTTGTCTAGATGTTTGAAATACAAAAAGTGTTTTGGATATATTCAAATTAATACTCTTCGTGCATACTCATCTCTTTTAAAGCCTCATACGCCTCTTTAATTTGAATAAATTTTTGAGAAAGTGCGGCTCTATCAGATGGACTTTTATCAGAGTGTAGGTCTGGATGGTATTTTTTTGCAAGTTCAAAATATCTTTTTTTAATATTTTCAGGCGTCAGCATCCCGCTAAGACCCAAAATTGAGAGCATCTGTGCTCTTTTTGCCACTGTAGAATTAAAATAACTTGCGCCGGAAGTTGAAATTTCGATAAAAAATCGCTCAAAATCTTGTTTTGAATAAACTATCTCATAGCTCTCCATTCCAAGCAACAGTTTTTTTGCAAAGATAGACTTTAGAATAAACAGCGCATTTTTATCTACATTAAAAAGTTTTAGCTCATACAACTTGTGTTGTAGCTCACATTTGCCTTTCAAAATAGCCCTAATATAAGAAAATAGCGGAGCCTCTTTGCCGTAGCATTTGATTGATATTACCCCTTTATCAAAATATGCATATGCTTTTTTGACGCTAACTACTGAACTCTTTGAAGAAATTTGAATATTTATAGGCAAGTCGCAAGATTTGAACATAGACTCTGAAAGAAAAGTTTTATTTGGCAAGAGCTCTTTTGAGAGCAGGTTTGCCGCCCATGCTAGAAACACCTTGCGCCTATGTCTCTCATCTTCCCTTGAGAAAATAAAAATAGAGTGTCGCAATATAATAGCCTTAGAAAAGCTCTTTTTGACAGTATTTTTAAGGTATTCCAAAAACCTATCATCAGCTTCAAGCTTCAAAACTATGGTGTTGGATATTATCTTCACGGAACAAAAAGCGCCGGCCATCCTAAAACCTCTATTTTTTAGGATTTTAAAGCAAAATATGTTCCGTTATTTTAGGTACAGCTTGAAAGAGGCAAAAAATAGATACCATGAAAAGTTAAGCCAAACAAAAAACAAAAACAGCGTGGCAAATGAGCCGTAAATCGTATTGTACGAGGCGCTAAAAATGACATAATAAACAAATAGTTTTTTAAACACGGAAAACAAAAAAGCACAAAAAAAAGCATATGTAGCGGCCCTCTTAAAGCCATGTTTAATCGGAGATATTACCAAAAAAAGCAATACCAAAGCTAGCCACATCTGCACAACCGAAGCCACAAACGCCGCTATACCAAAACCGAGAAAACCACCAATAGCCTCAAAAAAAGCAGATATTGAAACCGAAAATACGGCAAATCCCATAACCCCGGAATACTTCAAAAAGCGACCGATTCCAAACGATACATTTTCTATGCCGGCTAGTCTGTGTATGCAATAATCAAGCTGTTTTATAAAAATAAATACTGAGTACAAAGCAAACACAACGCCAAATATCCCAAGTTTTGACGAGTTTTGTAAAAATACATTTATATGCGCAATAATAGCGTCGGCGCTTCCCTCAAAAAGGTTTTCATACAAAAAATCTTGAAATAAATTAAAGTATTCGCCAAAAAACGAGACGTTAACGGCAATAAAAATTCCAAGCATCATAAACGGTATAAAAGTAAAAACGCTCAAAAAACTCATGGAGCCGCTATAGACGGCAATATCGGAGCTAAAAATAGTAGATATCTTTAAGGCTACCTTACGCCACTCTATCTTACTCATCAAATCACTAACCCTCCTAAAACTCTCCAAAACCGAATTTTTATCTATATAAATGATTATGCAAAGGCGCAAAAAATCTTTATCTCTCCTGTGTCAGCAGGTAGCATAAAGAGAGTTGCAAGGGATATTAATCAAAAGCTACAAATAAGGGCTAGAAACATTGGCTATGCCGAGTGCTTCGCTTGTTTTGCTTGTATTTGTGTGTAATATCAATTAATGACTATTGGTTTTGATGGGAACTGTGTTTTTATGGTCTACACTGGATATTGATTTAAGTGTAAATAACACAATGAAAGCCAAAAATAAACCAAGAGCAATAACACCTAATTCTATCATTCTAAATCCTCCAACTCATCTGTGAGATTATCTATTTTATCTCTTCTGCAGTTCGCACAATAGCTTCTGCTATTTTGTCAATGCTGTATTGTTTTTCAACGGCGCCAATTTCATATGCGACTTTTGGCATCCCATAAACCACACAACTATTTTCGTCTTGCCCTATTGTCTTAGCGCCGGCTTTTCTCATAGCAAGAAGCCCCCTTGCTCCATCAGCCCCCATGCCTGTTAGTATTACCCCTATCGCATTTGCTCCGGCAGTTTTCGCTACAGAGTTAAACAATACATCCACGCTTGGTCTATGACCAGATACTTTCTCGCCTGTCCCTATCTCCACAAAATATCTAGCTCCTGAGCGACGAAGGACCATATGATAATCACCTGGAGCAATTAGAGCCTTCCCAACCCCCAAAAATTCACCATTTTGAGCCTCTTTGACCTCTATTGCGCATAGCTCATTTAGTCTGTCTGCAAATGACTTCGTAAATTTAGACGGCATATGCTGAACTATCACAATTCCTGGAATATTTGATGGGAGTCTTGTAAGCACATCCTTTATAGCCTCTGTTCCGCCTGTGGAGGCGCCTATCGCTATTACTTTATCGGTCGTTTCGCTAAGCGCTTTATAACTGATCCTTTGCGGCATCGTTATGTGTTTTTTTGGCATTACTTTGGCTTTTGCTGCAGCCTTTACTTTTGATACTATCTCTTCTCGTATCTCATCTATGCCGTCATAGATATTTGAGTGGGGCTTTGGGACAAAATCTATAGCTCCAGCCTCCAAAGCCTCCAATGTCGTAGCTGCCCCTTTTTGTGTAAGTGATGAGACCATAACAACTGGGGTTGGCATGTATGTCATTAGCTTTTTTAGGAAGGTAATGCCATCCATTCTCGGCATCTCAACATCAAGGCATATCACATCTGGACGAAGCTCTACTATCTTATCCCTTGCAATATACGCATCTTGTGCGACGCCAACTACCTCTATTTCTGGGTCTGATTCCAAAACTTCTCTAATTACAGCCCTTGCAGTAGCGCTATCATCAACTATTAAAACTCTTATGGACAAAGCGACTAACCTCCGTTTATCGTAGTAGTGGAATACTTCATAAATACTTGTCCGGTATCGCTTCGCATCATAATCCGTCTTCCTCTTGTCCCACCAGTATCTTCAGCCGTAATAGGTATCTTAAACTCGGCAAGTATCTCTTTTGCAGTCATTATATTTCGCTTGCCAATCATAAAATCTTCCCCAGATGAGTTTATATTAATACTAGCCCCACCAAATATTTTAGCCTCCATATTTGAAGGACTGCACCCTATATCAATCATTGACTGTATCATTCTTGGCACTGAGACATTCCCAAACTTTGGAGTTTGAAGCCCGTTACCATTCCAAAGCGGTAGAAGATAGTGGTTCATGCCCCCTATCATCTTATATTTATCAAACAAACAAACCGCCACGCAAGAGCCAAGCACGGTAGATATTTCGGTAGGATTAAACCCTATATATATCTGTCCCACATGAATAAAAACCTTTTCATACATTCAAGACCCCTACATCTCAAATGCATCGCTAAAATCTTCAAACAAAATGTCGTTTGAACCACCGCTACCACCTTGCAGTACGCCCTCTTTTGCAAGAGGTATTCTGACGGTAAACTCGGTGCTACCCTCTTTGCTCTCATAGTCCACCTCGCCGTCAAGCGCTTCCACCTCGCCTTTAACAACGCTAAGACCTAGACCGAGCCCACTTTTTGCCCTTGTTGCGCCTTTGCTAAACTGTGTAAATCTATTGTACACGAGAAGCTTATTTTCTACATCTATCCCTTCTCCATCATCCTTGACAGATATATACAGATTGTCATCGTCGTTTTTGGTAACTATCCAAATATGTCCATTTTCAAAAGTGTACTCACAAGAGTTTGATATAAGATTTAGAAGTATTAGATAAATCTTTGGCGCATCGGAATATATCTCTTTGTTTGTCTCGTCTTTAAACTCGATAGTTAGGTTTTTGTCTTTAATAAGATACTGAAAAGTCGGTGTTACATCTTCTATAAGCGTCTTAAAATCCACCTTTGTAAAGTAGCTTTCAGTCATGCCGGCCTCTATTTCGTTAGCCGCTATAATATTTTTAATTTGAAAATCAAGTCTTAATATCTCCATATGAAGCATCTGGATAAGCTCTACTGTTTTTTCAGATTTTTTACCAGATATAAGATGAGAGCAGATATTAAGAACAGATGAAATAGGATTGTTAAACTCATTTTTAATTAGAGATAAAAACTGGCTTTTTACAGAGTCTGCCTCCATAAGTCGTTTATTTAGATCTATTAGTTTTTTATTTAAGAACTCCATCTCTTTTAACGTTGAGTTTTTCTCGTCAAATCTTCTTTGTATTTCGCCTAGAAGTTCGCCGTCTGAAATTTTTTCTATCTCTAACATTCTTTTTCCTTTTTGGTGTTTTAAATTCTTTTGTAAATCGATGATTTTATCAGTGCAAACTCCGCTTTATTTTCCATAATAGCCTCAGAATCTCCAATAATAAAAATGCCACCCTTTTCAAGAAGCTTTGCAAATTTGGATATTAGCGTCCTTCTAGTGGGTCCATCAAAATATATCATAACATTACGACAAAAAATGATGTCAAAATGGAATTTAAATATAGAAAAATCGTCATTTACCAAGTTAAAAGTCCTAAACAATATCTTCGACTTTAAAATCGGGTCTATATCATACACAACCCCCGTGGGCGTTTGGCGAGCCGTAAAATTTCTTTGGACTACCCATTTTTGCATCGACTCTATATCTTTTTGTTGAAATTCGCCTTTTATCGCTTTCTTAAGAGCTTTGTGCGATATATCGGTAGCGAGTATCTTAATATCCCAAGAATCAAAATCTTTTAGATTTTCTCTCAAAAATATCGCAATAGAGTATGGCTCTTCGCCACTAGAACAAGCCGCCGACCAAATGCGAACCTTTTTTTTAGGTTTTGATAAAAACAGTTCGTCTAGATGCTCTTTTAGGTAAGCCCAGTGGTGCGGAGAGCGAAAAAACGATGTTACATTTGTAGATATGGCGTTAATAAAGTTAGTTATCTCCTCCTCCCCTTCTGGAGAGTTAAGATACCTGTAATATTCCGAAAAAGAGCTCATCCCAAGCTCATTTAGCCTTTTACACAACCTTCCCCTAACCATGGTAGCTTTTTGGTCGGAAAGCGAAATACCAACTCTAGATTTGACAAAGTTACGTATCTTTTCAAATTCTTCGGGCGTTATCTCAATATTTAACATGTTTTATTTTATGCTCTCTGTAACGTCTGCACACAATCCATCTATATTTAGTATGAGGGCTATATCGCCATTTCCTAGTATTGCCCCACCGGAAATCTCTTTGATTTTTGCCATCGATCTGCCAAGCGATTTAATGACAACTTGCTGGCGACCGAGAAGGGCGTCTACCAATATCGCCATTCTCCCTTTTTCACTCTCGACACACACAAGAGTGCTTTCCCATATAGGTTCTCTTTCTTTTTTAGAGTCAAGAGACAAAGCTTCGTTAAGCCTAATAACAGGGATCTGCTCACCTCTTAGGTTTACAAACTCTCCCTTTCCTTTTAACATATGCACTATCTCACGAGATGGCACAAAGGACTCTACGACGCTAAGAGTCGGGATAATAAATATATCCTCTCCACTTTTAACAAGCATTCCGTCTATAATTGCCAAAGTAAGCGGCAAAATAATAGAAAAAGTACTTCCCTTGCCAAGTTCAGAGCTTACCTCTACCTTCCCTCTAAGTTTTTCTATAGAATTTTTGACGACATCAAGCCCTACGCCTCTGCCAGACACATCGCTAACAACTTTTGCTGTGGAAAAACCTGGCTGCATAATAAGAGAGTATATCTGCTGATCGGTTAGCGTATCATCTTTGTCTATAAGCCCTCTTTCTATCGCTTTTTCAAGCACAGCCGCTTTGTCGATGCCTCTGCCATCGTCGGAGATAGAGATAATAATATTTCCGCTTTTATGAAACGCTCGAAGGGTTATAGTCCCCTCTCTCTCTTTGCCTTTTGCCACCCTCTCGTCGCCGCTTGCTTCAAGTCCGTGGTCTATCGCATTTCTTATCATGTGGACGATAGGGTCTGAGAGTGAATCTATCATAGTTTTGTCTATCTCTGTATCTTCGCCATGTATAACAAGCTTTATCTCTTTGTTCGTTTTTTTGGCGGTATCTCTGGCGACCCTTTTCATCTTTTCAAATGTGTCTCTAATAGCAACCATTCGCAGCGACATTACTCTATCTTGTATAACTTTTGTTATCTTAGAAAGCATCTCTATCGTCTTATTGATATTAGGATCACCCAACTCTTTTATCCGCTCATTTTGAGCAATAAAATTTTGCGCAATAACAAGCTCGCCAACAGTATCAAACAGCTCATCAAGCTTTGTCGTATCTATCTTTATGTACGATTTTTGAGCCGTAATAGCCTCAATGTCTTCTTTTCGTCTAAGTGGATGCTCTACCTCGCTTGGCTTTAGAAGCTCTGATTTTTTGGCTTCATGCTCTTCTTTTTTGACCTCTACTTTAACAGCGGGCGGCTCTACACTTTTAGTCTCGGCTTTACTACTACCTAGCTCGGTTACCTTGTATTCATTATCGAATAAAAACTCAAATATCTCTTCTATTTCAACAATAGTTTTTTCCGAACTAAAAATAATAGAGACATTCGAAAATAGCGACTCTTCTGGGCTGAAATTTTCAAGCGGCGGGATGCCTTCGCAATTCCAGTAGCTCTCTTTTATCTCGCCCATTTCACCCAAAAGTTTAAAAAATAGATTGTGGTCATAGCCTCTAAAGTATATATCTTTATCAAAAGAGAGCTCAATCAGATAGAGACTTTTTCCGTTTTCGACATTTTTTGAGCCTACAGCGTTTTTAACGCCTTCTTTTAAATATTTATCACACTCTCTTTGCTCTTTTTCGCTCTGCGCAAACTCGGCGGCTAAGTCATTAAGCGGCTGTGGCTTTGGTTTTGATGGGACGTTTTTTTCTTCCAGCATATCAATAATAGAGGCAAGACACTCATCGTATCCATTCGGCACTCCAGTTGTGCCATTGACCTCGTATTTCATCGTCTCTTTAATAATATCTACGCCATTTAACAATACATCTACAGCGCCCTCCGGCAAAGCTGCATCTGTAGAGCGGAAATGATCAAGCAAATCTTCAAAGTGATGCACAAAGTCGCCAAGCCTAGTAAATCCAAAAGCATTTGCATTACCCTTTAGCGTATGCACTCCACGGAATAACTCATTTAAAAGCTCTTTATTTGATGGATTTTCCTCAAAATCTATAATATCGCTATCTAGTTTTTCGATAATCTCGCCGGCTTCTTCGATAAAAATTGCTTTTAGTTGTTCTTTACTCATAGCATATCCAATTTGCTTTGCCGTATTTTTTGAAGGTGTACTCTTTTTTGTCCAGCATATCTATTTTTAGAGACGGTTTGCTCTTTTTGAGGCTAATTAAAAACGCTATAATCGCCGACGATGCCGGAAAATCATCTTCAGCATTTTCAAAGCCCACCTCTTCTATATATTCAAGTCTAGGAAGAACAAACTTCTTTAACTCGTCTATCTCATCGTACTTTAAATCTAAAGATATATTTAGTCTATCGCCATCAATTTGCATCTTAAAACTCTTTCAAATCGCTTTCATCTAGCGGAAATATATCATCTGAGCCTTTTGCGGCCGCTCTTGGGGCTTGCTGTTTTGCCATAGGTTTTGAAGCTATATGCCTTACATCTTTTTTAAGCTCCATTTTTGGTCTAGTCTGTGTTGTTGTTTTTTGATAGCTTGTACCTTGATTTACATCTATACCGACTATTTTGGCTAGAGCCGCTACAGCTTCCAGGGCCGCTGCAGCTTGCGCATTAAGCTCTTCAGCCGCCGCCGCCGCCTCTTCTGAGTTTGCGGCTACTTGTTGTGTTACTTGATCTATTTGACTCATTGCTATACTTAGTTGATTCATGCCTTCAGCTTGCTCTTTACTTGAAAGGGTTACTTCGCCTATTAGGTCGGAGACTTTTTTAGCTTTGTCGTCTATCTCTTTAAATGATGCGCTTGCAAGATTTGCTATCTCTGAGCCTTTTTTGATTTGGGTTAGCGCCTCTTCTATTACGGCTCCTGTCTCTTTTGCGCTATTTGCGGCTCTTTGGGCAAGGTTTCTTACTTCATCTGCAACAACTGCAAATCCTAGACCGTGCTCGCCTGCTCTTGCCGCTTCTACGGCTGCGTTTAGAGCTAGGAGGTTTACTTGGAAGGCTATCTGGTCTATTGTTTTTACAATGTTTGCTATCTTGGCGGCTGACTCGGTTACTTCTTTCATCGACTCTACAAGCTCTTCACCTTTTTGTAAGCCATCTTTTGCGGCCGCATTTGCTTGTTTGGCAAGAATGTCTGCTTGTCTTGCGTTTTCAGCGTTAGATGTAACGCCTGCAGTTGCTTCTTCAAGTGTGGCGCTTACCTCTTCAACGCTACTTGCTTGCTCAGATGCGCCTTGCGCTAGCGAGGTTGAGCTTGAGGCTACTTGGTCGGAGGCTGAGGAGATTTGAAGAGCCCCTTCGTTTATTGTTGTTACTGCTTTTGTGATTGAGGTTGTAACTGAACGGATGATGAGGATGGCTAGGATGATTGCCAAAATTACTACAATCACAGATGAGGTAGTTACGGTCATTTTGAAGCTTGAAGCCTCATCGTGTGCTGCTTCTGTGGTTTCTGTTATTTGTTTTTCTTTGATTTCAAGAAGCTTCATAAGAGCGGCGCCCATAGCTTCAGAGACCGGTATCATCTCTGCTACTTCCGATTTAAACTGTGCAAACAAACGGGCATAAGTCGCCGTATCTCTTGTATCTGCTAATTGTTTGATAGTAGCGTCAAGCTTGGCATATTCGCCCTTCCATGCTTTATACTTTTCAGTAAAGTCTGCAAAATCTTTTTTACCGCTTTCGTTAACTATACGCTCCTCATACAGCTTCATATTTTTTTCAAAATCGGCCCAAGATTTTTGTCTTTGCTCCAATATTGCAAGCAAAGCTGAAGGGTTCATGCTATTTTCAAATTGGTACACAGATAGTGTTTGCGTACGAATAATTACCCTTTCTCTATCAAGCTTTAAAGCTGCCATCGCCTGAACAGACTCTTTTTTGCCTAGTGTATTAACATCTCCTACCCATCCTTTGGCGCCTTTAAACCCCTGAAAAGATAAAAAAGCTATACCGACCACCATTACGGCCGTTAGAAGTATTAGCTTGCTCCTAAGTATCATATTATCTAGCCAACCCATTTTTCTCTCCTTTTGAATATTTAACTTTTATTACTTGCCCAAACTTCCAAGCTGTGCCAGCTCGTCCGCCTCGAATAACCTTTCAAGGTCCATAACCATGACTACGTTATCTCCGACTCTGACCATATTTCTTATGAAGTCGGTGTTTACGTTGGTTCCGAATTTTGGAGGTTCTGAGATGTTTTCTGCGTCAACCGAGAGCACCTCTTCCACTTGGTCTACTATGAAACCGACGGATACTTTGTCGATTTCCACTATGATAACGGCGGTCTGCTCGTCGTATTCTTCGGGGGGCATATCAAATCTGGTTCTGGTGTCTATTACGGGAATAATGGAACCTCTTAGGTTTATAACACCCATTACGTATTTTGGGGTTTTGGGGACTGCGGTTATTTTCATAATCGCTATTATCTCTTTTACCAGGGAGATGTCTATGCCGTATTGTTCGTCGCCTAGAAAATATGTTAAAAACTTTATTTTTGCGGCTTTGTTATGAAGTTGTTCGCCCATCTTTAAATCCCCAATACCATTTTGATAGATTTTACAAGCTTTTCATCGCTAAAAGGTTTTACCATCCAGCCCGTCACTCCTATGTCTTTGCCTTTTTGCTTCATTTCGGCAGAGCTTTCGGTCGTTAGTATGAGTATAGGTTTTGTTTTGAACTTATCATCTGTTTTTACGGCTTTTGCAAGGTCTAGGCCGTTCATCTGCGGCATATTGATGTCGCTTATGAGCAGGTCGAAGTTTTCGGTTCCGCTTCTTAGGTTTTGGAGGAGTTCTACGGGGTTTAGATATGTTTTAAATTCCAGAATGCCGGTTCTAACCAGCTCTTCAAGAGCCATTTCGGCCGTAGCCACAACGGTTTTAGAATCGTCGACCAATATAGCTTTTTTTGCCACTTTATAGTTCCTCGCCTATCCGTGATGTTTTCATATTAGCTTGATTTTACTACAAAATGATTACACCCAAATCCTTCCATACCCCCAAAAACACTCCCATAAACGATAAAAATCATATTTTCAAAAAGCGAAGAAGTGCTTTTTGAGCTCTAAAATCATCTCTTAAGAGTTTGTTGCTCCTTAAATGGTGTG
>JAVRLX010000022.1:0-23731 GCA_031960985.1 Campylobacterales bacterium
TTATGAAGTAGAGATAATAACCGTTAGCCCCATTCAAAAATACGATTCACAAGGGATTAAAGTTACGGCTCTTGGAGCAAGCGACTTAGATAGTTCGGCGTTTGCCAAGTTGCTCTCTTTATTTCGCCTTGCAAAAGCTTTTTTGGATTATTTAAAAAAAGAGCGAATCGATACCGTCATATCGTTTTTGTCAAGACCAATTATCATCTCAGCTCTTGCAAAGCTAATTAGTCGTAAGTTTAGGTTAATTGCAGTTGAGCATACAACCCTTTCAAACTATTATGGCGACACTTTTTCTGAGATGGTTTTAAAAAAGCTTTTAAAGTTTGCCTACAAAATCGCAGACAGTGTCGTAGCTGTATCGGAGGGGATAAAGGCTGATTTAGTGAGTAACTTTGGGATAAAAGATGTTTTGCTTATCTACAATCCAATAGATTTGCAAAAAATTAGGTTAAAAGCGCTTCAAAAGGTAAGTAGAGTTAGCGGCGATGGGTTTGTATTTGTAACGGCGGGAAGGCTAATTGAGAGCAAAAATTATCCGTTTTTGTTTGAAGCTTTTCGCTCTTTGCCGTCATTTTGCAAGCTTTGGATTCTTGGAAGTGGAGAGTTGGAGCGGGAGCTAAAATTTTTGGCGGTAGAGATGGGGCTTTATGAGCGGATAACTTTTTTTGGTTTTTGCGAAAATCCGTATGGTTATTTTGCCTCTGCCGATTGCTTTGTGATGAGCTCTAAATTAGAGGGGTTACCAACTGTGTTAATAGAGGCCCTTGCATGCGGCCTTCCGGTTATCTCCACAGATTGCAAAAGTGGTCCTAGAGAGATTTTGGGGGGTGGGGCAGATATGCTTATAAGTGGCTTAGAGCGAGCCAAGTACGGCATACTTGCGAGTCTCGATACCCCTAGATTTTTATCTTTGGCGATGAAAAAGATGGTAGAGGAGGACCCCTTAAGAGAGGGCTATGCGGCAAAAGCAAAAGAGCGGGCGGAGTTTTTTTCAAAAGAAAAATCGATTGCAAAATATAAAAATTTGATTGAAGGGGTACAATGAAGATATTAGTAATGGGTGGAGCTGGATATATTGGAAGTCATGTTGTAAAACAGTTAGGCGAAGCGGGCGGCTTTGATATTACCGTGCTTGACAATCTCTCAACCGGCTTTGAAAGCTCCATTCTTTATGGCAAATTTATAAAAGCCGATTTAGCCGATTTTTCATTTGTAGAGAGGTTTTTGGATGAGGAAAAATTTGAGGCTATTATTCACTTTGCCGCTTCCATCGTTGTGCCAGAGTCTGTTGAAAACCCGCTTAAGTATTACATGAACAACACTGTAAATACGACAAATCTAATTAGATGTGCGCTCAAATCAGGGGTTAAAAATTTTGTGTTTTCATCGACGGCGGCGGTGTATGGCGAGCCAAAAGAGGGGGTTGTAACAGAAAATAGCCCGCTTGCCCCAATCAACCCATATGGATATAGCAAACTTATGAGCGAGCAAGTGCTAAGAGATACGGCGGCGGCGCATAGTGGTTTTAGATTTGTAATTTTGAGATATTTTAATGTCGCCGGAGCTTCGATGGATGGAAAAATAGGGCAGAGGTTTCCAAACGCCACCCATTTAATTAAAGTTGCAAGCGAAGTAGCTTGTGGCAAGCGAGATAAAATGTATATATTTGGCGATGATTATCCTACAAAAGATGGGACATGCATAAGGGATTATATCCATGTTGAGGATTTGGCGTCGGCGCATTTAGCGGCTTTGGCGTACCTAAAAGATGGGGGCAAAAGCGATATATTTAACTGCGGATACGGCAAGGGGGCTAGTGTAAAGGAGGTTGTGGAGATGGTTAAAAAAGTAAGCGATGTTGATTTTGAAGTACAAATAGCCCCAAAAAGGGCAGGCGACCCAGCGCTTCTTGTATCTGACAATAAAAAAATACTAAATACATTGCCGTGGAAGCCAAAATATGATGATTTAGAGATTATTTGCAAAAGCGCATATGAGTGGGAGAAAAACTTCACCAACTGATAGTGTATGTCTACAACTAAATAAGCGAGGGTTTAATGATAAATCACATAGATGTGTTAGGCGCATACGGGGGCAAAGGGTATGGTAAAAACACAACCTGCTTTCGCATAGCCCAAAATATAGTAATAGATGCAGGAAATATTATAGCCCCGCTTAAACAAAATGCCGCCCTTGTAGAACATATTTTTTTGACGCACTGCCATCTTGACCATATCATAGATATACCGTTTTTAATAGACGCTTTTTATGCGATAAAGACTAAACCGCTTAATGTATATGGATTAAAAGATACTATCATTAGCCTAAAAGAACATATTTTAAATTGGAAAATTTGGCCCGATTTTTCAGAGCTTGATTTGTTAGATAAAAGTGGTAAATCAATAATGTTTCACGAGATAAACTATGGTGATAAATTTGAGCTTAGCGGGATTTTGATTGAGCCTTTTAAGACCTGCCACACAGTAGATAGTTGTGGATATAAGATAACGAAAAATGATAGGGCTACAATGATAACAGCAGATACCGGTGTTTGCGACTACATTTTGGAAGAGATTAAAAATACAAAAAATCTAAAAAATCTCGTTATAGAGTGCTCTTTTCCATCTAAATTTGAAAAGATAGCGCGAGATAGTATGCATCTAACTCCGGCTTTGCTTTCGAGAGAGCTTGGTAAACTCAAAAAAATAGATTTTAATATATACATTAACCACCTAAAGCCATTTTACGAGGCTGAAATAGTTAACGAAATTAACGGAATAGATATTTTGCGCAAAGTCGTTGTTTTGGAAGATGGGAGCAAAATAGAGTACTAACATTTGAGGCGCAATTACAAAATAAGCCCTTTTTTTGTATCATTTTGGTAAAAAAGTAGGAGATTTAGGTGCAAAACTCCGTAGTTGAGGGTACAAAAAGTAGAAAAAGGGTTTTGGTTAAATTTTCGGGTGAGGCGTTAGCTAGCCAAAGCGGATACGGCATAGATACAGATGTATTAAAATATGTAGCCAATGAGATAAAAAAACTTGTTGATAGCGATATAGAGGTCGGTATCGTAGTCGGCGGCGGCAATATTGTGCGCGGCGTAACCGCAAGCAGGGATGGTCTTATCAAAAGAAATGCCGCAGATCACATGGGGATGCTAGCCACCGTGATTAACGGGATAGCTATTCAAGGGGCGCTAGAGAGTCTTGGCGTCAGAGTTAGGCTTCAAAGCGCTATTAAAATGGAGCAGATATGCGAGCCATTTATTGTTCGTCGTGCAGTAAGACACCTTGAAAAGGGTAGGGTTGTGGTCTTTTCGGCGGGGACCGGAAATCCATTTTTTACTACCGATACGGCGGCTACGCTAAGAGCTGTAGAGATTGGGGCCGATATGATTATCAAGGCAACAAAAGTAGACGGCGTATATGATAAAGATCCAAATAAATTTACCGATGCAAAAAAACTGCATGAACTCAGCTATGAAGAGGCGCTCCAAGATAACATCAAAGTTATGGACGATACCGCCATTGCCCTTGCAAAAGATAATAATTTGCCAATAGTAGTATGTGATATGTTCTGCGAGGGTGTTTTGGCAAGAATAATTAACGGCGGCACGACTGAGTGCTCTATAGTAAGAAGAATTTAATAAAGTAGGATAACACAGATGAGAATGGAAGAGATAAACGCAAAAGCTTTGGAATATGCGGGCGGAGATAGATATCTGCTTAGCGTGGCTGTCAATAAAAGAGTGGACGAGCTATTTAAAGGGGCAAAACCTCTCCTTGATCTTGACATTAAAAAAGTAAAACCGGTTGATATAGCGCTTATGGAGATAAGCGAAGGTCTTATCAAAATCACAAAATCATAAAATCACCGCTTGCAAGAACTAATTAGAGACGTTAGCGGCATAGATACAATAGAGGCCGCTAAAGATTTCCTGCTAAAAAAATTTACAGGCGACACCTCCTCGCTTATAGCAACAATCTCATTTTGTATAGAGGCGCATAAGGGGCAAAAGCGTAAAAGCGGCGCAGATTATGCCGTTCATCCGATACTTGTCGCCTCTATCGTGGCGCATTTTGGCGGGACTGAGGATATGGTAAAAGCGGCTCTTTTGCATGATGTGGTTGAGGATACTGGATTTGCCAAAAGCGAGGTGGCGGCAAGATTTGGAACCGCTGTCGCCGAACTTGTCGATGGGCTAACCAAAATAGATGAGCTAAGAGAGCATGAGCTTCCTCCCTCAAATACCGATGAGAAGCTATTAAAAGCGGCGCTTTCATTTAGAAAAATGTTAAGCTCTGCAATAAGTGACCCAAGGGTTTTGGTAATTAAGCTCTCAGATAGACTTCACAATCTTCTTACCCTAGATGCCCTTGAGGTTAAAAAGCAAAAACGGATAGCTGAAGAGAGTCTTGTCGTCTACGCCCCTATAGCCTACAAGCTTGGTATTAGTAAACTCAAAAACTATATTGAAGATCTCTCTTTTAGGGCGCTTTTTCCAGAGGATTACGCCAAAATAGACGACTACATGCATAAAAACAATGCCGCTATTGAAGCTAAATTACATGCAATTACCCAAAAAATCAAAGATTTGCTTGTTAAAAATGGAATTGAAGAGGGTAGTTTCGAAATAAAGTCAAGGGTAAAACACTACTTTTCTATTTATCAAAAGATGCAACGAAAAGGGGTTAGTCTCGATGAGGTGCTTGATCTTTTGGCCCTTAGGATTTTAGTTAAAAGTACAAACGATTGCTATAAAGTGCTAGGGATTTTACATACCAATTTTAAACCGCTAGTTGGCAGATTTAAAGATTATATAGCAATTCCAAAAGAGAACGGTTATCAGACCATACATACGACCCTTTTTTTTGATAATACGATTTTTGAGGCCCAAATTCGGACATATGAGATGGATGATATAGCAGAGTTTGGGATAGCGGCGCACTCAAATTACAAATCGGGCGTGGCTGCATCTGCGACTATTGGCGAATCAAAATGGCTCAAAAATTTTGAGTTTCACGGCGATAGCGCCATGGAGTTTTATGAGCTTGCCAAAAATGATTTAATAAGCGAGGATATAGTCGTTTATTCTCCAAAAGGGGAATTGTTTACGCTACCTGTCGGGGCTACTGCGCTAGACTTTGCATATGCCGTACATACAGAGGTGGGACACAAGGCAAAAGAGGCCTATGTCAATAACGCCAAAGTTCCCCTTTTGCATACTTTAAACAGCGGCGATATATGCGCCATAGTAACGTCGGAAAAACCGCAAGCTAGATGCACTTGGATTGATAGTGTTAAAACTTCAAGAGCCAAACACGCTATTAAAAGTATTTGCGCCCAAAAACTAAAAGATCTTGATAGAAGAGTTGCCAAAAATATCTTGGCGCACACTTTTGGATTTGATTATTATGAGCTTAGAAATTGGTTGGATGATAAAAAATACTCCCAAGTTATCTATAAAATCCCAAGAGATAAGAGCTATTATCAAGAGTTTATAAAAAAAATCAAAGAGGAATCGAGCCTTAAATCTCGCTCTCTTTTTACGCGGATTATGGGGATAAAACTTAAAAAATACCATTTTGATCACTTCGATTTTTATTCTAATAAGCCTATAACTGAGGTTAATTTTGATGTTTGTTGCCACCCAAAAAAATGGGATGATATAGTCGCTTTTTTTCATAGAGGCAAGGCGACTGTCCATCACAAACTCTGCTCGCACGCCGATGAAATGATAGCTTCGCATCAACCTATGGTATTTGTGGAGTGGACAAAATCTGAAATGCGAACTTTTAAAGTTGTGGTGGCTCTTGAAAACAAAAAAGGCTCACTTGCGCACTTTGTTGGTTTTCTTGCAAAACATGATATAAATATCGTTACGCTTGAGATTGGCAAATCAAAATCCTTTACCGAATACTGTACGGCAGAGATTGAAATCAAGCACGATTTTAAGAGCATAAAAGATAAAATCGCTAAAAATTTTAAGCTTATAGACTTTGCTTTTGCCGACGACGCCTACAAGGAAAATCAATGAATTTTGAGGAAGCCCTCGCTGAAATAAAAAGAGGCACATTTGAGATAATAGACGAACAAAAAATCGAGAGTCTCATTAAAGAATATATAAAAAGCGGAAAAACTTATACTGTAAAAGCTGGCTTTGACCCAACCGCTCCAGATTTGCACCTAGGGCATACAGTGCTTTTGAATAAACTTGCAACATTTCAAAAATACGGCGCTTTAGTGCTATTTTTGATAGGTGATTTTACCGCTATGATAGGCGACCCGACTGGAAAAAGCGAGACTAGAAAGAAGCTAAGCAGAGAAGATGTCTTAAAAAATGCCGAGAGCTACAAAGAGCAGGTGTTTAGGGTTCTTGACCCCGCCAAGACAACGGTAGTTTTCAACTCTGAGTGGCTTGGGAAGTTGAGCTCATATGAGATGGTAGAGCTTGCAAGCCGTCAGACGGTGGCTAGAATGCTTGAAAGGGATGATTTTGAAAAACGGTTCAAAAGCGGCTCTCCAATCTCAATATATGAGTTTTTATATCCGCTATTTCAAGGGTACGATAGTGTTCATTTAAAAAGCGACATCGAAATAGGGGGCTCTGATCAAAAATTTAATCTTCTAATGGGGAGACACTTGCAAGCCTCTTATGGGGTGGGCAAAGAGCAAGCGGTTCTTATGATGCCAATTTTAGAGGGGCTTGATGGCGTTCAAAAGATGAGTAAGTCGCTTGGCAACTATGTTGGTATTAACGAATCCCCAAAAGATATATACGCCAAGTTAATGAGTATATCTGATGAGCTTATGTGGAAATACTACTATCTACTAAGCGAAAAGAGTCTTGCTGAGATAAAAGAGCTACAAGAGGGTGTAGGGGACGGCTCAAAGCATCCAAAAAAAGTCAAAGAGGAGCTAGCATTAGAGCTTACGGCTAGATATCAGGGCGCCAAAGCTGCGATGGCCGCAAAAGAAGAGTTTGATAATGTATTTTCAAAAAACGAACTCCCAAGCGATATGCCTGAGTGTGAGTTGCCGGTTGGGATAGGAATACTTGACGCTATGAGAGAATCTGGTCTTACAGCGTCAAACTCCGAGGCTAGACGCGCAATTGAAGCTGGAAGCGTCAAAATAGATGGTAAAAAAACAACCGATGTCAAGCTTATAATGTCAAGCGGTGAATATGTGGTTCAAGTTGGAAAAAGAAAATTTGCAAAGTTAAAGGTCTCAAAATGAGTCTCCCATCTCTTAAAATAGGTAAATATGAGATAAAAATCCCTATCTTGCAGGGTGGTATGGGTGTTGGCATTAGTTGGGATCAGCTAAGCGGCAATGTAAGCAAAGAAGGTGGACTAGGTATTATCAGCGCTGTGGGCACGGGATATTACAAAAATAAACAATTTGTCGACAAACTAAGCTACGGAAGACCATTTGGGGTAGAGAATTTTTACTCCAAAACCGCCCTTTTTGAAATAGTCAAAAACGCTCGCAAAATATGTGGGGATGCGCCGCTTGGGGCAAATGTCTTATATGCGATTAACGACTATGGCAGAGTTGTGCGAGATAGTTGTGAAGCAGGGGTAAATATAATAGTTACAGGGGCGGGGCTGCCTACAAATATGCCTGAATTTACCGCTGATTTTCCAGATGTGGCGCTTGTCCCGATAGTATCGAGCGCTAAGGCTCTTAGGATACTCAATAAAAGATGGGAGGGTAGATACAAACGGATTCCTGACGCTATTATTGTGGAGGGTCCGCTCTCTGGGGGGCACCAAGGGGTGCAGTTTGAAGATTGCTATAAAGAGGAGTATCAGCTAGAAAATCTAGTGCCAGAGGTTGTCGAGGAGGCGGCAAAATGGGGAGATATCCCTGTAATTGCCGCTGGCGGCATTTGGGATAACTCTGATATTAAAAAGTTTTTGTCTTTGGGGGCCGCTGGTGTTCAGATGGGGACTAGATTTATTGCAACGCACGAGTGTGACGCCCCGCAAATATTCAAAGAGATACTTATTAATGCAAAAGAGGAAGATATAGTACTTATGAAATCCCCTGTAGGATATCCTGCTAGAGGGGTAAAAACAAAGCTTCTTGAGATGGTAGAAACAAAAAGCGCTCCAGAGGTAAAATGTATATCAAATTGCGTTGCCCCTTGTCATCAGGGTGTTGAGGCTAAAGCTGTAGGGTATTGTATAGCCGATAGACTTGCCGACGCCGCTATGGGTGATGAGAAATTAGGTCTTTTCTTTTCAGGTTCAAACGGCTATAAAATAGACAAAATAGTAAGCGTAAAAGAGCTAATGAGAGAACTTGCAGGGGATAATGCTTAGATTTTTTTTCTTAGCTTTGTTTTTTATATTGCCCCTTTTGGGCTCACCACTCCCTGAAGTGACTAATGTTGAGATAAAAGATGATGCGATAACCCTTAAAATTTCAAAACCCCTCCTTTCTACCCCAAAAAAAGCCGCGCTTAATATGCCAGACAAAAGCAAACTAAAATTTTATTTTAATATAGGCGCAACATTAAGAGGGGCTTTTAAGAGCGGCTCGACTCTATCTATGCCGGAGATTAAAGTCGCACAGTTTGATAAGCAAACGGTTAGGATAGTTGTCGTAGCAGATAAAAATGCGAAATTTAATATCTTAGAGGGGAGAGATTTTGTTTCAATAGCCCTTATTGGCGGTAAAAAATCTACCGAGCAAATCGCTGATAAGATAATTAAGCAAATAAACAAACAACCTTCGAATATTTCTTTAGAAGATGAATCATCGGCGATAAAAAAAGAGAGCAACGAAGATGACAATACCTTTATTACTGCTAAGAAAAAAATAATCGTAATAGATCCGGGGCATGGCGGCAAAGACACTGGCGCAATAAGTGATAGTGGTATTAGAGAAAAAGATATAGTCCTAAGAGTAGCGCAACTTTTGACCGATATGCTAACTAAAAAAGGGTATACAGTATATTTAACGAGGAGTGATGATACATTTATAGAGCTTAGGGATCGTACGAGTTTTGCTAATAAAAAAAATGCAGATGTTTTTGTTTCAATACACGCAAATGCGGTAGATTTGAGACACTCTGATCCGACTAAATTTCACGGGATTGAGACATATTTTTTATCTCCTGCAAGAAGTGAGAGGGCAAAAAAAGCGGCTGAAAAAGAGAACGGCGTAGATCTTTTGGATCCATTTAGCAAAGAGACCTTTTTGAATTTTCTAAACCGCGAAAAAATAGTAGCCTCAAATAAGTTAGCGATAGATATTCAGCGGGGGATGCTAGGGTATGCCAAAAGCAAATACAAAGACACGACCGACGGCGGCGTAAGAGAAGCTCCTTTTTGGGTCCTTGTTGGGGCGCAGATGCCAGCTGTTCTTGTGGAGCTTGGATATTTAACACACAAGGATGAACTCGAAAAGTTACAAACAGATTACTACAAAGCGCTCCTTGCAAAAGGTATAATGGAGGGGATAGAAAACTACTTTCAAAATAACTAGAGGGGCATTATTTTTAAATCAATACCTTCAAAGGAATTGCCCAAAACTGAAATTCTTCAACCTTGTATGGAAGCGCTTTATCTCCGCCATACAATACAACACCTTTGAAGTTTTTATGATTTATCGTTTTTGCTAATGCTACAAGACCTTTAAAATAATCACTCTTGATATTTGAGCCTGATTTTATCTCTAGGGCCACAATATCACTATTGCTAGCCTCTAGTACAAAATCTACCTCGTTTTGCCTCAAATCTCTATAATGATAAATCTCCACATCTGTATTCGCATAAGATCGATGCTTGATGAGTTCACTATATACAAAAGTCTCTACTAAATTTCCTAGATGTTCGTTTTTGCCAATCATCGAAGCTTTTACATCCACATTTAGTAGGAAACTTGCCAGTCCGGAATCTATAAAATGTACCTTTGGGCTCTTGATAACCCTTTTTATCATATTGTTGGAGTAAGCCGGAACAAGTTTTACAATATATAAGGCTTCAAGTAATTGGATATATTTTGCTACCGTTTTATCTGCAATACCAATGTCGTTTGCGATACTTGTATAATTGACAAGTGAACCAATCTGCCCTGCTAAAACTTTCAAAAGTTTAAAAAGATGGGCGATTGTTTCTAATTGTACATTTTCAATAGTAGCTATATCCTTTGTGATTCTTGCTTTTATATAAAAATCAAACCAAGCTTTCTTTGCTTTTGTAGGCAGCGCATAAACTTCTGGGTATCCACCATTAATAACTGCACCGATAAGATCCTCCTTGGAGATAGTCTCAAAATCATTGTCAAAAACATTGAAATCTTCGCTAAATAGCTTATCTATTATATTAATGTCTCTGTTGTTTATCTCTGAATACGAAAGAGGAAAGAGATTGAAACTAACCATTCTACCAGCCAGCGATTCTTTTATTTTGCCGTTTTTGAACATATCAGATGAGCCGGTAAGCAAAAACATACCTTTTTGGTTTTTCTCATCAGCATTCATTTTAATAGCCGGTATTACATCTGGTATCATTTGCACTTCATCTATGGCGACATCTTCTTTTGCTATGTAGCTTATAAAGCCCATTGGGTCATTTGAGGCTGTATTGAAAATATCTGGGTCATCAAATGTGTAATATCTCATATTCTTTAGCTTTGCAATCTTTTTTTGCAAAGTGGTTTTTCCAGATTGTCTTGGACCATTGATGGCGACTATTCTAAAGTGCTCTAGCATTTCCAGTATTGTAGATTCTACTTTTCTTTTGACCATAATATAACCTCGTTAATAATTAAAACAATATTCATCGTTACGGATTTTACAATTATCCATTACGAGATTTACAAGATTATATTACGAATTTTTACCTAAAAGCAAGTTATTTTTAAAAAATCTACTGAGTAGACCAGTGATTAACTTCAAAAATTACGAGAAGATTACTACAAAGCGCTCCTTGCAAAAGGTATAATGGAGGGGATAGAAAACTATTTTCAAAATAACTAAAGGGCAGTATTATGGAGCTATACGCATACCACCTTGAAAAATCGCCGCAAAGAGAGGAGATGGAGCTTCGCTTGGGGCTTCGCTTTGAGCGTGTTTTGGAGAAGGCCTTTTATGCAAAAACAGATAATAAATATATATTTTTGACATCTTTTGGATGTATTGCATTTTTGGGTTTTACAAAAGCTGAGATAGAAGAGTTTTTGCGACCTATTGCCGGACAAATCAAGCTTGGGCATATCAATCAAGATTATAAAATAGAAGAAGATCCACAGTTATCCGCTAATTTTCGCATAACAAACGAAAAGTTGTTTTTAAAATCCTTTACCGATTCACAGCTTTTTGTAGCCGCTCTTATTGTATCCCAAAGTGTCGGACTTGAAAAATATGAAGCGATGCTAGATACAAAGCTCTCTAAAAGTAAAAGCCTTTTGAGCCAAAAAATGGTAGGTTATTTTGGCAAAAGAAAAGCTCTTATAGCGCTTGCAAACTCTTTAGCGCTTTTAAGACATGAGATAATAGTCGATATGCATCTACTTGATAAGCCAAATATTCTATGGGATGACGAAACGGCTGAGAGACTCTACAACGAACTATCTATATTTTTTGAGTTAAAAGAGCGATTTGAGATAGTGGAGTTTAAACTAAGCTTGCTAAAAGATGACATTATGTTTTTAACCGATATTTTAAACCACAAAAAAAGTGAATTTTTGGAGTGGATAATTATTTGGCTTATTGCATTTGAGATAATTATGGGGATCTTTAGATCATAAAAAAGCGGGGGCAACTCAAAGCCCCAAAAATTATTTGTTATACGCTTTTATAGCCTCATCTAAGATTTTTGTCGCACTTGCTAAATCTTCAAAACCTTTTACTTTGACCCATTTGCCAGGCTCAAGCATTTTGTAAGTTTCAAAGAAGTTTTTAATTCTATCTACTGTGATTTTTGGCAAATCATCGATTGATTTAATGTTTTCATATCTTGGATCTAATTTTTTAACAGGGACTGCAAGGAGTTTTTCATCCATTCCACTCTCATCTTCCATAATAAGCACACCTATAAGTCTGCATTTGATTACGCAACCTGCTTGAAGCGGGTATTCGTTGAGTACTAATACATCGGCAGGGTCGCCATCTTTACTGAGTGTGTTTGGAACAAAGCCATAGTTTGCTGGATAAAACATTGCAGAATACATCACTCTATCTACAACTATTGCGCCACTCTCTTTATCTAACTCATACTTGATATTGCTACCATAAGGGATTTCTATTACAACATTGATACTATCTGGGTTGTTGCCAATTTCTATTTTTGATAAATCCATATTCGTGCCTCTCCTAGCATAAATTTGCCGTGTATTCTATCCAAAAGGGTGTTAAAACTGTATCAGCCCGTTCATCGGCGAGCTTGCCGAGGCGTAAGGTTTTTTGGCTATTCGTCCCGCTAGATAGCTCATTCTGCCAGCTATTACAGCGTGTTTCATGGCCTTTGCCATCATAACTGGATTTTTGGCTTGCGCTATTGCGGTATTGGTTAGCACTGCATCTGCTCCAAGCTCCATCGCTATTGCCGCGTCACTTGCGCACCCAACGCCAGCATCTACAATAACAGGAACTTTGATCGCCTCTTTGATAAAAACAATGTTGTAGCGATTTTGTATCCCAAGTCCACTCCCTATTGGCGCAGCAAGAGGCATTACAGCGGCAGCCCCCGCATTTTCAAGTCTTTTTGCCATTATCGGATCATCGTTGGTGTAGGCAAATACCGTAAACCCCTCGTTTGCTAACACCTCTGTTGCCTTTAAAGTCTCGATAACATCTGGATAGAGCGTTTTGTCATAATCGCCTATGCACTCTAATTTAACAGTGGTAATACCGGTCGCCTCTCTAACCAAACGAAATAGTGTGATAGCTTCCTCTGCCGTCTTGCACCCTGCGGAGTTTGGAAGTAGCTTTACATCGGTGTCTTTGAAGTAATCCATGAGGTTTTCTTCATCTTTATTCATGATATTTACCCGTCTAACCGCCACCGTTATCATCTCACTTCCGCTTGCTAATGTTGCCTCCCTTGTAGTTTTAAAATCTGGGTATTTGCCACTTCCAACTATCAAACGGCTTTTTAGCTCTAAGTTGCCTATTTTTAATATATCATCCATCTCTCATCCTTTATAAAATTATTGCTCTATTTGCAAAACTTTTAAAATAGCCTTTGGATAGAGCTCATGCTCAATCATATGAACCCTCTCTTCAAAGCTCTCTAGTGTATCATCCTTTAATATTGGCACACTCTCTTGCAATATAATCTCTCCGCTATCCATCTCGCTTGTAACAAAATGGATAGTAACCCCACCTTTATCCATTCCACTATAAAAACTTCTCTTTATCGCATCTTTGCCCTTAAAAAGTGGTAAAAGGGAGGGGTGTATATTAATAGCTTTGATATTATCTGTAAATATTGGGGTAAGAAGTCGCATAAACCCAGCAAGAACAGTTAGATCTGGGGAGTACTCTTTTATTTTTGCAACAAGCGCTTTGTCAAACTCCTCTCTCGATGGGTAATCGGTATGAGGTAATATATCGACATGGATGCCAAGTCTCTTTGCTATCTCTATCCCCCCAGCGTTTGGGTTATTTGTAATGACCGCCACCACCTCCACACTTTTTTTGTGCAACTTCTCTATAATACTTTGCATATTCGAGCCACGCCCGCTAAAGAGTATAACTATTTTTTTTAAAGCCATTTTAGTCCATCTATTAAATCATCTATTGTCATTGAGTAGTTTGCTCCATCAAACTTTACCGCCGCAGCCGCTATTGCCAAAGCGCCGTTTGTCGCCGCATCTAGTGGCTCATATCCTTGAGAGAGTAGTGAGGCTATAACACCCGCCAAAGCGTCGCCGCTCCCAGCTTTTGCCAGCGCCGCCGAGCCGTAAGGCATAATAAATATTTTATCGTTTTTTGCTATTAGAGTATTTGAGCCCTTTAATACAAGTGTTGCATTTTTAAATTGTTTGCAAAAAGAGGCCGCAAGGTCAAATCTATTGCGTTGCACCTCATCCACTGTGATTTCTACATCCATTGCTATTTTTAAAAGCGAAGCAAACTCTTTTGGGTGAGGCGTCAAAACCATCTCTTTATTTAACATCAAAATATCTTTGAGATAAGCTTTTTTAAAAATATCGGCGTCACAAACGCATCTATTCATCATTTTTACAAAAGAGAGTATTTCGTTTTCATCATATGCGCCCCCAAGCCCCTGTCCGATAAGCAGCGTATTTGCCCCTTGTGGAAAGTTGTTTCGTACCATTATCTGCGGCTCGATAGGCTGTGCATTATCCCGTTCAACGACGCTTACAAGTCCGACGCCAAATCTTAATGCCGCTTTTGCCGCAATGCGGGAGGCGCCGATCATCTCTCCGCTAACTATGCAAAGATGTCCGAAATCGCCTTTATTGCAGTTTTTTTTGGTTCTAATCGGTAGTCGTAAGTCGCTTTTTTCTAGTAGGTATGATGATGGCATAAAGCCTTCTATGTATTTTTCAGTGGATAAACCAAGCTCTTTTAGGGATATATCTCCGACAAAATCTTTTGCGTAGTCCTCAAAAAGCGCCTCTTTGTACGCCCCAAGCGTTACGGTATAATCTGCGTAAAAAGCCGTTTCATCTTTGCCCATATTGCTTCTTACGCCGCTTGGCATATCTAGCGCTACTTTGACACCCTTAAGGGCGTTTAATTTTTGAATAAGCTCTTTTACTTTGCCATCCATCTCTTTTGTTGCGCCGCTACCGATAATTGCGTCTATGATGACATCGAAACCATCCAGATTGTCTACAAAATCAAGCCCGAGTTTTTTTGCCCTTTCAAACTGGAGTTTACACAATTCGCTTTTTGGCTCTATTGCAACAAAAATAGAGACGTTTTTGATCATACGGGCAAGAGCTAGTCCATCGCCGCCATTATTGCCCCCACCCGTTACAATAAGCGTTTTTTTGCCAAAAAGCCCGTTTTCTTTCAAAAACTCCACAACGCCTCTTGCGGCGTTTTCCATTAGAAGTTCTTCGCTAATACCATATTTTGAAGACGCCGCCTCATCTTGCTTTTTTAGGCTTTTATATACTGCTAGCACTTTTTGACTCTCCTAAAACTTCTCCGAAAACTCCATAAAACTTTTTAGCAATTTGCTTTGATATTTTTCTTTGTGCAGTAGTCTAAGCAGTTTTCTTTTAAAGCTGAAATTTTTGATTTTTATTTCAAATAGTTTACCCTCATCCAGCTCTTTTTGTACGGCTAGACGAGAGAGACAAGTTAGAGAGTCGGATTGCTCCACTATTTTTTTAATTGCTTCATTGTGCCCTAGCGTCAAAAAGATATTTAGCTTCGAAAATCCTTCGCCTATCCCCTCTTCAAATATCGCTCTTGTTCCCGAGCCTTTCTCTCTGAGTATCCATTTGAAAGAGGATATTTCATCTAGACGATACTCCTCTTTTTGAAATGTTTTTTTATTTGAGGCGACAACTATCAACTCATCGTCCATCCAGTGTTTGGTTTCTAACTTTGCGTCATGTACAAAACCTTCCACAAACCCTATATCTAGCTCTCCACTCTCTATTTGCGAGATTATATCTTTGGTGTTTGCGACTATAAGTTCGCACTTCGCTTCAGGATATTTTTGCATAAAAGAGTAGATTATTTGCGGCATTATGTAGTTGCCTATTGTTTGACTGGCGCCTATGCGGAGTCTACCGCTTACATTGTTTTCCAAAAAGCTATTCTCAAGCTCTTCAAACTCTTTTAATAATCTATTGGCTCTCTCTAGCAGTAATCTGCCGTTTTCATTTAGGATGAGCTTCTTATTTCGTCTTTCAAAAAACTTTGTTTGAAGGTTTGACTCAAGTTCTTGTAGCGCCATCGATATAGCCGACTGAGAGATGCCCAGCGCTTCGGAGCTATTTGTTACATGTCCAGTAGTTGCCACCTCTTTAAATATTTCTAGCTGTCTGATAGTAAAGTTCATAGCCGCTTCCTTTGATATATCTTTTTTATGATTATACTACAAATAATTTTATTATGTTTATCTTTTGATTTTTGCTATAATTTTTTAAGTTTTTTAAGGAGTTATTATGGCGTTTTCAAAACAAAATAGAGCTAACACGCTAAGCGGCGTGTGGTTCGTATCGCTTTTTGCTTTTGCATCTATGTATATCGCGGAATTACCGTTTGTAAGCGGTATCGGCATCAGTCCGCTTGTTGTAGCTATTGTATTTGGAATGATATATGGTAATACCTTAAGGGGCAAATTGCCGGCTGAGTGGGTACCGGGAGTTATATTTTCTTCAAAAAATATACTTAGGTTTGCGATAGTTTTTTACGGTTTTAGGATTACATATCAACAAGTTTTTGCGGTCGGCGTAGAGGCTCTAGTAATAGACGCTATTATCGTTATTTGTACTTTTATTATCGGTTGGCAACTTGGCGTGAGGGTGTTTGGATTAGATAGAGACTCTTCAATGCTTATAGCCTCAGGCGCATCAATATGTGGCGCCGCCGCAGTTATAGCGACTGAAGGAACACTAAAAAGCGAGGCGCACAAAGTCTCTATGGCTGTTGCGACTGTTGTCCTTTTTGGTACTATCGCTATGTTTTTGTATCCGGTACTTTACAATTCTGGAATACTCGGTTTTGACGCAAAGCAGTATGGTATTTATGCGGGGGCTACGGTACACGAAGTTGCACAGGCGGTTGTAGCTGGCAATGCAGTTGGGGCTGAAGCGGGAAATACGGCTGTTATTGTGAAAATGACAAGAGTTATGATGCTTGCGCCGTTTCTTTTGGGCTTGGCGTTTTTTATCTCTCGCACAGGTCAAAGTAGCGGCGAAAAAGCAAAAATTATGATCCCTTGGTTTGCTGTTTATTTTTTGGTTGCGGTTGGATTTAACTCTCTAAATCTACTTCCAAAAGCTGTCGTTGATACGATAAATACGATAGACACATTTTTACTAGCGATGGCGATGGCGGCGCTTGGAATTGAGACAAATCTAAATAAAATTAAAAATGTAGGGATGAAGCCTATATACCTCGCCCTTGTTTTGTTTGGTTGGTTAGTGTTTGGAGGGTATGCGCTTACTAAATTTATAGTTTAAAGCTAATACTCGGCGTCACTTTCATTTACACTTAGGTTTTATGAACAAGACAATATTATAACTATCCACTGTTATTGCTATTTTTAATGTTGCTTTATTTTTGACGATTTTAGCGGTGGGAATTTGAGATTTAATGCCTAACCGCTAATAGGGTGGCATTTGGTATTGTTGTAATATGGAGTTTGTTTATGAAAAGAAGGGGCTTTATAGTCCAGTTTTTAATGGGTTTTATACTGATAACTGGAGTCATAATCCTTGCTGGAAGTGTCGCCGATCAAATGTATCTTAAAAATGCATATTTTGAGGCTAAAAATTTGACTGATAAAGCTGCTTTGGCCGCGGCAAAGAAGTATCAAGAAACCCTTAGTGAATCGCAAGCCATAGCGGCTGCAAGAGCAATTAGTATTAACAATAAAGTATTTGGGAGTGACCTAAAAGATGAGTTAGTATTTACTTTTGATCCTTCACATACTAAAGTTACAGCCACGCTCCCACATTATGAGTTTAAGACATTTTGGTTAAAAGCTTTAAATTTGGGATCCATAAACATAGATAATGTTTATTCTATCGCCTATATAAATAAGTCTCTTAATAGTGAGAATATAGCTCCATTTATTATAAATAACAGAAATTTAAAACCTGGCGACTCTATATCTTTAACATTTAATAACGCTGGCGTTAAAGGTAGAGACTATGATCCAAATAACATATCGGCATTTTATCCACTTGAACTTAGTAGAACAACTTATTTAAATTATGATGGCACAGAAGCATCAACCACTTGCAATGGCAGTGTTGAAAAGGTGCTTAGATATACTGATAACATTATTTTTGGGTCAGAAAATAGTGTTGCAACTGGAGATGTTGCGTTTTTAGAAAATGATAATAATCCTGCATTTGGTAATGTAAATTCTGTGCTAAATGGTCTTAGCAGCGGTTTTCCTAGTTTTTTTAATAACGATAGTGTAGACGCCGCAACCTTTGTTGCGCTCGCTACCCTTAAATTAAAAGCTGCAGGGATTACAGAACCATCCACTTTGGCAACAAATCTCAACTCAATTCTTTCAACCCTTAATAATAAGAGTGATTGGCCAAATCCGTACATTACTGTGCCGATAGATTCCAAACCAGAAATATATGTAGCTGTATCAAATGGCACAAAAGTAGCAGAATGGCAAAATACAAAAACAGTAGTTCAAGAAATAATTAAAGTTAGACTTGATTCATTAGTTGTAAATAAACCAAACAATAAATCATCTTCAACAGCTACCGTTCAAGCAAATTTTTCGGTAGTATATGTACCCCCAAGACTTATAGAATAACAAAGGGATTTAAATGAGAGAGTTAATAGGTATTTCAAGGGCGGAGTTTGAAAACACAACAAAAGATAAAAAGTTTAATGTATGTGTGGTAGGTAAAAATGAAAAGATATTAGAGTCACTTAAAAAAGATCTCACCCCATTTGCCTCGATAAATCTCTCCTTTTTTGAAAAAATAGAGCACTTCGTTGCATATTTAGAAAGCGATGATAACAAATATAAAAATATGGCGTTTATATTGATTGTAAACTCTTTGTTTGAAATAGAGGAGGCAAAGATTTTTTTCAAAGTTACTAATATAGTATCTTTGATAATAGGGCCAGATGATTATGCTTTTGCGCTAGAGGCAGGGCGTATGGGCGTAGAGGTTTATATGCCTTTTGAATTATATAAACCTGAAAAGCTTTTTGAGTTTATAGTTAAAAGCGAATACATTATAAAAAAACAACAAAATTTCTCAAGAATATCCGTATTTACAGGGATTAGTGGAGGGCTTGGAACAACTACTATAGCAATGAATATAGCAGTTATACTCGCTCAAAGTTATCCATTTAAAAATATCTTATTTTTGGATTTATCTAGTACTAAAGCTATTAGCAATATTTTTTTTGGTATGCCAAAAGTTGATAAATCAATAGTTAATATTTTTAATGTATCAATATTTGATGAAAAAAATTTACTTGAAAATGGTGTATATAAGTATTCACAAAATCTATATTTTATACCAGGGATTCAAAGTCATACCGACAGAGAATCAATATTTAATAATGAAAGAGAGGCTTTTTTTGTAGAATTTTTGTATTTTGCAAGAAAAATATTTGATGTAGTTATTATTGATATGGGTTTGGCTGAGGATGTCAATCTTAAAACGACAATACAAGAGGTATCAGATGAGATATATGTAATATCTGAGCTAAAAACTCCAACTATATCTATTTTAAAGACATATGTAGAGTTAATGAGTAAAGCAGGGTGGAGAGAAAAAGTAAAAATTGTTGTCAACAGAAGTGATTCTGCAAATGTAATAACCCCCTCTGAAGCTATGCAAATAATAAATGAAGGGAGCAATGTACCTCTCGATTTTGATAATGTATTGCCTAATGATTCAGAAAATTTAAGAAGCGCTTGGAATGAAGGCGCTTTTTTGTATCCAAATTATAAAAATTCACGATTTTATAAAGCTCTTTTGAGTATGGTGGCTCAAAATTTTGAATTAGAAGGGTTTAAAAGGGAAGAACAAAAAGAGATACAACAAAAACCATCACTATTAGAGACTTTTAAGGGTTTGTTTAAATGGGCTTAAAGGATATTATAAACTCAAACCAAGAACAAAAAACATCTGCTACAAATAGCGCTGTTTTATCAAAAAAAATAGTACAACCCCAAAAAATGTATGAAGGGATTAGATTTTCGAGCGTCTATCTCTCTAAAGATTTAAACAAAAAAGCCTATGAAATATACGATAAGTTTGTCTCCCGCCTAAAAACTACCGAAAGTATTTCGGTAGAGCAATTAAAAGAGACACTCCCCTCTTTTTTGAGTGAGTTTGATATAAAAGAGCCATCTATAAGAGATGAGATTATAGAGTTTATTATTGATAATTTAAAGGGGTATGGACCAATAAGTTCTATATTTCGGATTGTTGATGATGGGCTTAATGATATTATTATAAATACATGCCAGCACATAGATATTATTTATAACGGAAAAACAATTAATACACCATATTTCTTTCGAGATGAAAGAGAGCTTAGGCGTGTTATAGACAAAATGCTTGCTGAAAATAATAGAAAAGTGGATGAATCGCACCCAATAGCCTCAAGTAAACTAAACGATGGCTCACGGATAGAGGTGCAAATTCCGCCAGTGGCTGCAACGGGTGGTAGTTATGTTACGATTAGAAAATTTAGAGATATACCACTTCTTATTGAAACACTTGTAGATGGCGATCAGATGGATCTTAAAATGGCATATTTTTTAATAAAAGCTGTGGAGGGTAAGTTAAATATTATAGTTTCTGGTGGAACAAGTAGCGGAAAAACCACTTTTTTAAATGCTCTTACTAGGTTTATATCTGAAGATGACCAATTGTTAACAATAGAGGATACCAAAGAGCTAAAGCCACAAATGCCGTGCCATTCAGTTAGAGCTTTTGAGGCAAGACCTCCAAATGAGGAGGGCAAAGGGGAGATTACACTCGAATATTTACTCCGCTCAGCGCTTAGATCTAGCCCAAGGCGTATAATTGTTGGAGAGTGCAGGGGTCCTGAAATAGTTGTTATGTTAAATGCTATGAATACAGGGCATCCAGGTTCTATGACTACTGTGCATGCGGATGACACAAAAGAGGCTATTATTAGGGTGGAAAATATGTATCTTGAGGCTAGACCATCTGCCAATGGTTACTTTATTAGACAGCAGATAGTGAGCGCGGTAGATATTATTGTTCAACTTGTGAGATTTCCGGATGGTTCTAGAAAAGTGTTAAAAATAAGTGAATTAGAAAAAAGGATGGAAGAGGGGGGCGTGGTTTCATTAGCCGATATATTTGAATACAAAAGGGAGATAAAAGATGGCGATGAGAAAAAGGTAGTTGGCTCTCATGTGCCATTAAGCGTTCCAAATAGATGTATTAAAAAAATGGAACTGTATGGCGTAGATATTGACAAGAGAATATTTGATGAGAAGTTTCAGATGACAAAAGAGATGATACTAGAGGAGCTTTCAAAATATCCCCCATCTAGGATGTGCGGCTGGGATTTATCATTTTTTGATAGTATGTATAAAAAAGATCAAGCTATAGTTGATAGGTGGCCTAATTTGAGGAGTATCCTTGGTTGAGATAGGGCTTTTAATATTAGCTTCTATTAGCGGCGCTTTATTAATATATTTCATAGTCGTAAATATTCGCAAATATATTATTGTATACGAAATGAAAAAGGGGTTGCAAAGTGGCAAAACATCTATTATAGAGACATATAAATATAAAGAGAAAAGAAGGTTTGAAAATATCAAAATAGCAAGTAATATCGCTATTCAATTAAAACAAGCTGGAATTGGGATTTCAGAATATCTTTTTTTACTCATTGTTTGTTTTTTTGCGTTATTAGGCGGTCTTATATTTTACTATATGGTGGACAATATAATATCTGTAATTATGGGTATTGGTATTGGTGGCTATGCGCCTTTTTTTATGCTATCAATTATAATTAGTCAAAGACGCAAAGAGTTTAATACGGCTCTATCTATTGCTATTTCAATGTTAGTTCGTATGATGCGAAATGGTATAGGTTTTGAACAAGCGTTAAAAAAGTCAGTTGATGCAAATGAGAGCAAATTATTTAAAACAATTTTTGAGCAGTTTTTAAGAGAAAAAGAGATAGTCGGTGAAGAGAGGGCATTTAAAAGTATATATGCAGTTGTAGATTCCTCCGAACTTCAAATATTTGGTATTTCAGTTATTATAGGTAGAAGTAGTGGAGGGAAGTTTTCAAATACGCTTGAAAAATTAGAAGAGTCTATAAATTCCAGGATAAAACTTCAAAGAAAAGTGGATGTAGCAACCAGAGAGGCAAAGGTTGGAAGTTATCTTATAGTAATTATTTTGGTTATAATTTTTGGGATGATGGATGTTAGTTTTAATGGAAATATGAGTAAATATTTCTTTGAAACTGAAAAAGGTAAGCTTGAGTTTATGATTACTATTATTTGGGTTATGTTGGGGCTATTTTTAAATAACATTTTAACAAAGGTTAGATGATGTTTGTATATTTAATGGCCTTTGCTACCCTTTTAGCCATAATTATTGGTGGATACGAAACTTTTGTTTATATTCGAAAACAAAAAAATATAAACAAAATACTCTCTGTCTTAAAAACAAATAAAACAGATATCTTATTGCAGGGGGCGGAGCACAGCCAAAAAACCGAAGGGCTCAAATGGAGATTGGCAAAAGCTGGAATTAATAAAAACGAATATGAACAGATTAAGTATATAGCTTGGATTAGTGGTGTATTTTTGATACTTTTTCCTTGGTATTTTGTAGATACAGTAATGTCGGCTTTTATAGCTTTACTTGGCGTTTGTATAGCCGTTTTTTTCCCTTCTTTATATTTGGAATCTCTTAAAAATGAGAGAGCCAAAAAAATAGATTCGAGTTTATCTACCTTTTTGGATCTTGTAATTATCATTTTAGAAGCGGGCGGGGGCTTAAACAATGCACTAAAAGAGGTAGCAATAAGATGCAAAGAGATACTAAATCAAGATCTTTTAGTTGAAATAGAGATATTGCAAACTGAGCTTTCTACATATTCTAGTGAAGTTGCCTATAATAATCTTATAAAAAGAACCGGTAGCAGATATTTAGCTAATTTTGTCCATTTTTTAAGGCTTGCAGAAGAGACTGGTATGAGTGTAAAGACTATTTTTGAGTCTCAAGCAAAAGAGATAAAGGAAGCTGAGTTTTTTGAAATAGAGAAAAAAGCGGCTGTTATAAACTTGTATTTAACAATGATAGTTTTTATATTTATTCTTCCAGCATTAGGAGCATTTATAGTATTTCCAATGATGGCGGATGCGTTGATGCCATCTATAACTAAATAAGTGAGGGGGGGTAAAAGGTGAAAAATGGTCAAAACATTTTGATAATAATACTGTTAATTCTGCTTTTAGGTAGTTTAAGTGGAATTTATTACATAAATAAAAAATATAATGATGCAAAGATGGCGGCATTTCAAAATGTTGCTGTTTTTGTGGCCGATAAAAATATTAGCGCTGAACATCAGATAGTGGAGGGCGATATTAAACAAATAAATCTTCCAAAGACCGCTGTAACATTTAGAGTTTTGACAAAGCCAGAAATTATTGGAAAATACGCTAAAGCGCCGATATATCACAATGAGCCAATAATAGAGGAGAAATTATCTGCAAAACTTAAGAGCGTTTTAGATTCAAATTTAAGCGCAGTAAATGACAAGTTTAATATCCGTTTTCACTTATTTCAAAATCCAAATTTTAGTCTAAAAAAGGGTGATAGAATAGATATTATAGGGGTATACAAAGATGGCAGCACAAATGATTTTAAAGTTGAGTATGCAGCAAAAAATATTAAGATATTGGATTTTTTAAAAAATGGAATAAGTCAAGAAAAGGCTGTATATGAGATTGAAAATTCTAAAGATAAAAATGTCTCAAAATATCTGTTTGCAGAAGAGATTGTAATGGATATGGATTCAACAGAGATATCAAGAACATTGGCTTTGTTGAATAAAAATAATATG
>JAVRLX010000023.1:0-22216 GCA_031960985.1 Campylobacterales bacterium
GTATATGAGATTGAAAATTCTAAAGATAAAAATGTCTCAAAATATCTGTTTGCAGAAGAGATTGTAATGGATATGGATTCAACAGAGATATCAAGAACATTGGCTTTGTTGAATAAAAATAATATGTTGTGGATGGCTTTGTCTGGTGAAAATAGGGATGATAGGGTTTTAAAACAAATAAAAGCGCTTGTTACAAAAAAACAAATTCAAGTAACAGCTCCTGTTCAAGTAACAACAGCTGTGTCCGAATATAAAAAAATTAAAAAAGAGGAGTCTGATACCCCGATTATTACCTATGAGATAACGTCAAAGACAGTTGAAGCAAAATGAAAAGAAGAGGTTTTATAGATCAATTTTTAGCGTTTATGGTGATATTTGTCGCTTTTGTCTCTATGCTTTTTTTGATAATAGGATATGCCAACATTTCAAAAATACAAAATAACTTAGATACAATGGCCGCTATTGTTGCTAGAATGATCTCTACAGGTAAGACTACATCGCAGATAGTTGATAAGATAAACTCTTTTAAATTACCATACTATGCACCTATAGCCGCAGCCGATATTAACACTACATGCTCAGGGTCGTCAAATAAAATAGTTTTTAGCATATCTGCCAAGTATGATCCTCCAATACTTGGAGCATTTACTATAAGCAGTGTATCTTCAGCTTACAATGAACAAAATAGTAGTGATTGCAATGTCAGTGTAAATTTGCAGCAAAATTAAAGGAAAAATATGAAGAAGTTCTTGATTTTATGTTTTGCGGCTATCTTATCATTTGGATCAGAGTTTAGAAGTATCGAAGTTGTAAAGATGAGTTTTGCAACGCTAAATATGGATGAAGCCATAAAAAAAGTAAAAGTATCTGACTCTGCTAAGATTAAGGTAGAGGTGCTCAAAAATGAAAATACAGAGGTATTTGATGAGCTTGAAATTTTTGCAAAAGATTATGGCAAAGCGGAGATGTTGATAACCCTTAAAAGTGGTAAAAAAGAGAGGGTAGAGGTAAATGTAGTAAGAGATTTGGAGGCTATTAAAAATGCAATAAGTAAAAGCTCAAACGAAGTAAATTTATTTTACAAAGATAACAAAATAGTAATTGATGGCATATTTGAAAGCGACAAAGACAAACAAACACTTTTATCGTTATTGTCTGTTAGTGATATTAACACATCAAAAGATATTATAGATTTAAGTAAAGTTAAAAAGCCGCCAATTATGGTTAGGGCAAGGCTGTATGTAGTTGAGCTTACTAATACGATTGGGCATGAATATCAAAATGGACTTTTGGTATCAGCTATCTCTTCAAAACAAGGAAAACTTAATGAAAAAGTAGCACCAGCTGTTGCTGATGTATTTGATCAGTCGGTAACATTAAGTGGAGGACTTACAGCTATTGCTGGAATTTTGGGGCCACATTTTAATTTGGAGGGGACCCTCTCTTATTTAAAAACAAATAATTTAGCAAAAATACTTGATGAAACAACTATCTCAATACTTGAAAACAAAGATGGCAAATTTCATGTAGGTGGGACTATATATGTTACAACGCAGAGCATTTCATCATCTGGCGTTGCTAATACTAGTTTAATACCAATAAATTATGGTATTTTACTCGGTATAAAAGCAAATACAATAATGGATAATGGTTTTGTTAATATGACAATACATATTGAATCAAGTAAACTTGATAATTTAAATAAAGTAAATGGAATACCCGGTACTTTGACCAAACAAGTAGATACAAATGTAATAGCAAAAAATAATAACGTTATAGTGTTGGGCGGAATGATAAACTCTGAAGATTCAAATGCTGTAAAAAAGGTGCCTTTACTTGGGGATATCCCAGTTTTGGGGAATTTATTTAAAAGCGAATCTTTTTTAAGAGGGCAGAGCGAGCTTGCATTTTTTATAGTACCAGAGATTATAGATGTTAGCGAAAAAAATGATTATGAATTTATGAAAGAATCTGTAAAGCAAAAAGAAGAGCTTGAAAAAAGAGCAATAGGAAAATAATATAAATCAACCAAGAAAAGGGAGATCTTCTCCCTTATTGACCACTTGTTGTGGAGTTTGTAATCGCTTTTACTTGTGCAGTAGTTGCATCTTGAACCGTTTTAGATTGATTATCTAAAAATGTTTTTATCCCTACTATTGCAACAACACCGACTAAAACTAACATTAGCGCTACTACAATGCCGCTAATACCTCTTCGAAATTTTGTTTTTTTGGTAACTTGATTCATAACATCCTCCTTTGGATTTTAAGTCAATGATATATCGTCTTAAATTAGCCCTTCCTTAAACGAAGATGTATTTTTGCTAGATTTGATATTTTAGTAAATAGTAAGCTCATTATAAAGGCTATCCCTCTCAACTGGTATAAATCCTGCATTTTTAATGTAGGCGATAAGTTTTTCTTTTGAAACCCCATTTTTACTTGCCGCTCCAGCTTTTGAGATGATAGATTCTGTTTGTATTGTACCATCAAGGTCGTCAGCTCCAAACTCTGCGGCAACTAACGCTAAATTGAGGCTAGCCGCTACCCAGTATGCTTTTATGTGAGGTACATTATCTAACATAAGGCGGCTTATCGCTATTGTTTTGAGTATTTCATGGCCGCTAACGGGATGAGGGACATTTAAAAAATTATTTTCGACATTATAAACAAGGGGGATAAATGCATTAAAACCCCCAGTTTTATCTTGAAGTTTTTTGATTCTCTCCATATGGTCGATGCGGTGTGCTCTTGTTTCAATATGCCCAAAAAGCATCGTAGCATTTGATTTTTTACCCATTTTGTGCCAAAGCTCATGTATTTTAAGCCAATTTTCACTTGAGACTTTCCCTTTTGCGATGTAGCTTCTAACCTTTTCATCAAATATTTCAGCTCCACCGCCCGGCATTGAATCTACGCCAAATTCAATCATTTTTTCAAGCACCGCTTCATAAGGTAATCCCTCAAGTTCGCTTAAAAAATTAACCTCTGCGGCAGTTAGCGCTTTGATATGCAGATGTGGGTAGGTTTTTTTAATTGTTTTAAACAGTTCGCCATAATATTTTAGCCCCATATCTGGATTGTGAGCTCCAACGATATGCACCTCTGTGATGCTGGGAGCGTATGGGGCAAGCTCATTCATTATCTCTTCTATGCTGAGGGCATATTTGTTTGGATTTTTACGACTCGCTGAAAAAGCGCAGAATTTACAACTATCTTTGCAGATATTGGTTGGGTTGATGTGTTTGTTGGAGTTAAAAAAGAGCTTATCTCCCCACATCTGCCGCCTTATTTTATCGGCCATCTCGCCAAGTTCTAATAAATTTTTATTGTAAAGCTCTAACATTGCAACTCTCTTGTGGTTAATTTTTTTATCTCTTCACATTTAAATCCAGCTTGCAGCCTCGCCTCTATGTTGATATCCTCTTTTTGCTTAACTGAGTTTGGGAGGACAGATTCCACAATATCAAAGTATGTATCTGGAGATACCCCTTCTTTTTTGCAGGCATACAAAAACCACTTTGTCCCTTTTTTTACATGCTCTATCTCATCTTGCAAGATAATATCAAGGGCGTCTAATATCTCATCTTTTAGCTCCCCGCCAGCTTTTTTTATTTTATCTCTCATCTTACCGTTTGCATCAAGTCCGCCAGCTTCTAACCATCTTGGCACAGCCGCCATCCTCTTAAGAAGCGTGGGTGATTTGCGGCACGCCTCAAAAAGTGATGGATGCACAGGATAGTCGCCGTATTTGGCGCCTACTTTTGAAAGCAAAGAGGTTAGTATCAAAAAATGATCACACTCCTCTTTGGCAACCTCTAACCAATCTTTGTAAAATTCTTTTGGCAAACCGGGGAAGCTATGGCACGCATCAAGGGCTAAGTCAATTGCGCTGTATTCGATGTGAGTTAGGGCGTGCAAAAATTTAGCTTTGCCCTCCCTTGTATCCAAATTTCTTCTTTTTTCTACTTTTGAAGGGTGTCTTATTTCACAAAAAGAGGCATATGATGGTTTTTGTTGAAATACAACATCCCCAGTTATTTCAAAATCATTAAACTCTCCCGCTTCAAATCTATCCCAAAGTTCGTAAGTTTTTTTTGTTTTTTGGGCTTGGTCACTCTCTTCAAGGGCATCCCAAACAGTTTTAAAAAAAATGTTTTTACCCATTTGTCGCCAACGCCACAAGCTCTGCTACCGTTTGTTCAAAAGGTATCTGCTCGTTTTTGTCTTGTTTTAAAAAATTCTCTATCGCCTCTTTTTTGTTGATTGCCTCGTCTATCTCAGGGTCGCTCCCCTTTTGGTAAGCCCCTATTCGTATAAGCACTTCATTCTCCTTAAGCGTTGCGTAGAGCCGTCTGAATTTAAAAGCGGCGTTTCTATGTTCTTTTGTAACGATATCATTCATAAGCCTTGAGGCGGAGTTTAAAATGTTTATCGGCGGATATATACCAAAATCGGTAAGAGCCCTATCAAGGACAATATGCCCATCCAGGATGGAGCGAGATTGATCTGCTATTGGATCGCTCATATCATCCCCCTCGACAAGCACTGTAAAAAACGCCGTAATAGAGCCTTTGCCCTCTTCCTTTCCAGCCCTCTCCATTAATTGTGGCAAAAGCGAAAGGGTTGATGGTGGATACCCTTTGGTGGTAGGCGGCTCGCCAAGCGCCAAGCCAATCTCTCTTTGAGCCATAGCAAAACGGGTCACGGAGTCCATCATAAAAAGGACATCATGCCCACTCTCTTTAAAATACTCCGCCACGCTCATTGCCGCAAATGCTCCATACTTTCGCATCAATGCCGAATCATCCGATGTCGCCACGACTATTACCGTGTTTGTAAGGTCTCCCCCTAAGTTTTTTTCGATAAATTCAGGGACCTCTCTACCTCTCTCGCCAATAAGGGCGACTACCTTTATCTGAGCTTCGCACCCCTCGACTATCATCCCCATTAGTGTTGATTTACCAACACCAGAGCCTGCAAATATTCCGAGCTTTTGACCCTTGCCACAAGTAAGAAGGCCGTCTATCGTTTTTACTCCAACTGAGAAGACCTCATCGATTAGCCCTCTTTTCATTGCGGCAACTGGTGGGCGGATTACATTCATTAGCTCATCTAATTCAATTTCACCTTTACCATCAATTGGTTTCATTAAAGGATTTACGACCCGTCCTAATAGCCCTTTTCCAACTGGGATCTTAAGCCCTGTTTCAGAAGCATAGACCCTATCGCCTACCTTAAATCCTTCTACAAAACCAAATGGAGAGATGCTAAATTTGCTCTCATCAAGGGCTGTCACCATCCCTAGGCTCTCATTTTTATTTTCTAGCGATGAGATCCGCACTATATCACCGACACTTGGGCGTAGTCCAACTGCTTCAAAATTTGTTGCATTTACTTTTGTAATGACCGCAAAAGCGGGGGATAGATTGATTTTGTTTAGCTTGTTTTGAAGGTGACTAAGCGGCATTAAAACCTATTACCTTGTGGTGTGTTGATAATGGAATAAAACTCATCTCTTGTTTTTGCATCTTTCATAAAAATTCCTTTAAGCGCAGATGTTGTTGTAAATGAGTGCATCTTTTCAACCCCTCTCATCTCCATACACATGTGTCTTGCAGAGACTACGACACCAACGCCAAGGGGATTTATTACATCCATTAGGGCATTGGCTATTTGCTCAGTTAACTGCTCTTGGATTTGGAGTCTTCTTGCAAATATATCCACTACCCTTGGAATTTTGGAGAGTCCGACAACTTTGCCGTTTGGAATGTAGGCCACATGAACCCGTCCAAAAAATGGGAGCATATGGTGTTCGCACATCGAATAAAACTCAATATCGCGCACCACAACCATCTCTGAAGCAGAGCTTTCAAAAAGGGCATCATTTAACACCTCTTTTGGATCTTTTTTGTATCCCCCAAAGATATGCTCATAAGCTTTTGCAACCCTGTGAGGGGTTTTTACAAGCCCCTCTCTAGTGGCATCTTCTCCGACTAGCTCTAAAAGTTCGCGTACCAGTACCTCTATTCTCTTTGCTTTGTCCATAAACCGCTATTTCCTTGCTTGAACCTTTTGTGTAAATATAACAAAAATGGGCTGTTGTGTAAGCCTTTGCATAAAGATATTTTTGATAAAATCAGCCTATTTTAAACAAAAAATTTTAGGTTTTAAGGAAACAAATGAAGTTATCATGCGAGAAAAAAAATAGCGCAAACGGCAAAATAGAGCTAAAAGTATCTAAAGAATTTTTGGATTCAAAAGCTAAAAAAATAGCGGCTAACATTGCAAAAAATATCAAAATTGATGGTTTTAGAAAGGGTAAAGCGCCGATTGCAATAGTTGAAAAAAGATATGGCGAACAAATACAAAAAGACGCTAGACAAGAGGTAATTACAGAGGCTTTAAATAACGGACTAAAAGAGCTTGGCATAGAGCAAAAAGACCTAGTAGGGGAGCCGCTTGTTACAAAATTTGAAGAAAATGAGGGTGGTATAGAAGCCGAAATTAGTTTCTCTATGAGACCTGAAATTGTGTTTGATAATATCGAAAAACTAATCCCAGAGTTTAAAGAGGTAGAGGTTAGCGACGAAGAGGTGACAGAAAGAATAAAGGCTATGGCAAAAGCTATGGCGCCGCTTGAAGACTGTACAACTGATAGGGCAAGTCAAAAGGGAGATTTTTTAACCGTTGATTTTGTGGGCACACTTGATGGGGTAGAGTTTGACGGTGGTAAGGCTGATGATGTAGTGGTTGAGCTTGGTAGTGGGAGATTTTTGCCAGATTTTGAAAACAACCTTGAAAATATGAAGGTTGGAGAGGAAAAAGAGTTTGAAGTAGTATTTCCAGCGGAATACGCTAACAAAGATCTTGCCGGTAAAACTGCCCTATTTAAAGCAAAACTAAAAAAAATACAAGTAAAGCCAGATATAGTGGTAGATGATGAGCTTGCTAAAAAAATGATGCCTGAAGATAAAGAGGCGAGCCTTGAAAAGCTAAAAGAGATTGTACGAGAGCAGCTAAAAAGTGAAAAAACTACAAAACTCTTTACCGATGAATTAAAGCCACAACTAATAGAGGCGCTTGTAAATGAATATGATTTTGATCTCCCTGAGATGATAGTAGAGCAAGAGATGGATTTAATGTTTAGGGGCAAGCTTGGCGCTATGAGCGAGGATGAATTAGATGCTTTAAAAGAGGCTGAGGACAAAGTCAAAGCTATGAGAGAAGAGATGAGATCTGAAGCCCAAAAAAGCGTAAAAGCTACCTTCCTTATTGACGAGCTTGCTAGAAAAGAGGGTATCGTTGTTAACGACAATGAGCTTGTGCAGGCTATATTTTATGAGGCGATAAGCATGGGGGCTGAGCCAAAAGTTTTATTAGAGTATTATCAAAAATATGGACTTTTACCTGCAATTAAGATGGCGATGATTGAGGATAAGTTGCTTACACATTTACTCAATCAAAAAAAGGGATCTAAATGAGTTATATACCGTTTGTCGTAGAGCGAACTGGAAGAGGTGAGAGAAGCTACGATATATACTCTAGACTTTTAAAAGATAGAATTATTTTTTTATCCGGCGAAATCAATGACGCGGTAGCCTCTAGCGTTGTTGCGCAGCTTTTGTTTTTGGAAGCGGAAGCTCCGGATAAAGATATATTCCTTTATATCAATTCGCCAGGCGGCGTAGTGACAAGCGGTTTTAGTATATTTGATACAATGCAATACATTAAGCCTGACGTATGTACTATTTGCATAGGACAAGCGGCCTCTATGGGTGCCTTTTTGCTCTCAAGCGGCGCAAAGGGAAAGAGATACGCCCTGCCACACTCTCGGATTATGATTCACCAGCCTCTAGGCGGCGCTCAGGGGCAAGCTACAGACATTGCGATTCAGGCAAAAGAGATACTCAGATTAAAAGATGAGTTAAATGCTATTTTAGCTGCGCAAACAGGGCAAAAACTTGATAAAATAGTTGCCGATACGGAGAGAGACTTTTTTATGGGCGCCGCAGAGGCAAAAGAGTATGGGCTCATAGATAAAGTGCTAGAGAAAAGCTTTAAATAAAGGTAAAAGAAGTTGCTTATACAAAAAAGCGGGTTGAAGTCTGGTCTTGGTAGCTCAAAGCCCTCCTCCTTTGCTGGAGAGTCACAAAAAACGATAGGGCTTCCAAAAAAATCAAACAATTCTACACTTGATGAATTTGCGCAAGAGGTGCTATCAAAGATAAAAGACGAGGGACTTCCCCCATTACCTAGCTATTATGAGCTTTATTTTGAAACGCTATTGCAAGACAAGCCTTTTGAGTTTAGAAAAGAGATTATGGAACAGCTTAGTCTACAAGATAGTAATTCAGATGATAAAAGGGCGCTTCTTGAAACAAAGCTTAAAGATGGCTTTACTTCGATTAAAGATATACTTCAAAATGTATCTGTTTTGTATAAGCAGATTTTATCGGTAATAGAGACAACCAAAAAACGGGCAGAGGAGGCAAAAGGGATTAATAATCCAGCTGCGGTGCAAAATTTTGCTATTACTCTCTCAAGCGACGCCGAAATGCTTGTTAATTTTCTTTCAAAACAAGCGACTATTTTTAAAGATTTGTACCAAAAAAGCGCGAATATCGTTAAAGAGGTTGAGACCGAGAGTATTTTTGACGCTAGATATGGGATATATAACAAAAGATATCTATATGCCCAAATTGATAAAGAACAAAAAATGATTGCTAAATATGGGCATAGCAGCACACTTTTACTATCTAGCCTTTCGTCAAAAGTTATTGAAGATATTGGCAGCGACAAAGGTGTTTCACTCGTCAATAAAACAATGGCAAAGTTATTTATGAAAACATCTCGCAGAAGCGATGTTGTTGCATATTTTGGACAAGGGATATTTGCGCTTTTGTTAAAACATACAGATTCAAAAAATGCGATTCGCACAAGTGAAAGACTGTATGATATGATGAATTCTACAAACTTTTTTTTGGGCGATAAAGAGGTGGAGCTAAAAATTTGTTGCGGAATAGTAGAGTTAAGCAAGGAAAAAAGTGTTGATGAGACCATAGAGTCGGCGCTAACGGCGCTTAGAACTTGCGATGAAAACGGAGCGGGTCCATACGTATTAGGGGAGTAGAGCTGTTGACAAGAGAAATAATTACTTATCCAGATAAAAGATTAAAACAGCATTCAAAAGATGTTGATAAGTTTGATAGCGCCTTACATACACTTTTAGATGATATGTATGATACTATGATTGAAAAAGGTGGGATAGGTCTAGCGGCGATACAGGTTGGAGCGCCCCTAAATGCACTTATTATAGAGCTTTGCGATGATGAGGGGAATAAAACATCAGATTTAATAGAGGCTATCAATCCAAAGATAACTCAAAAAGAGGGGGAGATAAAGCACAAAGAGGGGTGCTTATCGATTCCCGATTTTTACGAGGATGTGACTAGGTTTGAAAAAATTAGTGTTTCGTACTTTGATAGATATGGAAATCCTAAAGAGATAGAGGCAGAGGGCTTGTTGTCTGTGGCTTTTCAGCATGAGATAGATCATCTAAATGGTAAGCTTTTTTTTGAGAGACTCTCTATCCTAAAACGGAAAAAATTTGAAAAAGAGTATAAAGTTCCGGTCAAACCGGGTAAAAAATGACGGAACTCATCTCTGCTACTTTGGAAGGCGCAAAAGCTAGGGCAGTACAAGTTGAGTGCTCTCTTATCAAAGGTCTCCCCTCTTTTACGATAGTTGGTTTGGGCGACTCCTCCATCCAGGAGTCCAAAGAGAGGGTCAAGGCCGCCCTTGCCAAAAATAGCGTTACCCTGCCCCCTTACAAACTAATAGTCAACCTCTCCCCAGCAGATCTCAAAAAAAGCGGAAGCGTATTTGACTTTCCGATAGCGGTCGCAATTATGGCAGAGTGCGAAAAATCAAATATAACGCTAAAAGACGCTGTTTTTTTAGGGGAACTTGGTCTTGATGGGACGCTCAAACACTCAAACCAGATATTTCCGATAGCTCTTAGTCTTGCAAAGGATGGTGTTGCAAAAAAATTTGTGGTGCCAAAAGAGAGCGCTGAGTTTGTCTGCAAAATATCCTCTGTCGAGGTATATGCAGCATCAAACTTGCAAGAGGCGTTTTCTTTAGTTACTGGCGAAAATCCTTTGCCATATGTTTCGGTTAGTGATATTAGCTCAAAATATATTGAAATAGAGGGTGTTAAATATTTTTATGATACGGAGTTTGAGCTTGATTTTGCAGAGATTAGAGGGCAGAGTATAGCCAAAAGAGCAGCGCTAATTGCGGCGGCTGGTATGCATAATATACTTCTTGAGGGTTCGCCTGGGTGCGGAAAAAGTATGATAATGAAGCGGCTTCGCTATATTTTGCCACCGAGCTCAGTTGAAGAGATACTCAGATTTGCTATGTTAGATTTTTTGGATGGCAAAGAGGCTGCATTCTCTCCGCTTCGACCATTTCGCGCCCCTCATCACAATGCAACCAAATCTGCCCTTTTGGGTGGAGGAAGCAAAGATGGGCACATTGGTGAAATAGCTTTGGCGGCTGGAGGGGTGCTTTGGCTTGATGAGTTGCCACATTTTGATAAAGCTCTCTTGGAGGGGCTTAGAGAGCCTCTTGAAAACTATCGAATACTTATCTCAAGGGTAAACTCCAAAATAGAATACGAAGCCGATTTTTTATTAGGCGCTTCGATGAACCCGTGCCCTTGTGGAAACCTACTTTCAAAAACAAAAGAGTGCAGATGCAAAGAGAGTGAAATAACAAAATACAAAAGCCGCCTCTCTGAGCCGTTTTTAGATAGGATCGATCTCTTTGTGCAGATGGAGGAGTATGATAAAGACGCAAAAGCCGATGTAAGCTCCGCTTTGATGTTTGAGTCTGTGTTAAAAGCATTTGAGATGCAAAAAAGAAGAGGGCAGAGCGTATTTAACGCAAGGCTAAATGAAAAAGAGACAAAAGCTCTTAAAGTTGCCCCAGATGCGCAAGACACGCTAACTCAAGGGGTAGTTAGATTTGGACTCTCTGAGAGGGGTAGGATAAAAACATTAAAGGTTGCAAGAACAATCGCAGATTTAGCTGGCTCAGATATCGTGCAAAAACCTCATATTTTAGAGGCTCTCTCGTATAGAAAAAGGGGTTAAAACGAAATAAATGGATTTACAAGCGTAAGAGGTAGGTTTGCAAAATCTTTTTGATTTCGAGTGATAAGCGTTAAGTTGTGAGCGATGCATTGCGCAGCAATAATGGAATCCATAATCGGCAAAGGTTTTCCCATCGCCTGAGAACGACTAATAATTTCGCCCCATCGAAGCATCGTTTTTAAATCAATTTCGATAATTTTTCCTGAAAAACGTTCTAACAAATCATTTTCGAGCCATCGAATCAATTTTGTTTTTTTAGCCCCTATTGGCAATTTTTCAATCCCTGCTTGAATTTCTCCAATTGTAATTACCGATAAAAATAGCGACTCTTCCTCTACCCCTTCTAAAAATTGGATGACTCCAATATTGGGAGATTTAGAGATAAGTTCGGAAATGATATTTGTATCAAGCAAATATTTCAAAACTGAACTCTATCGCTGTAGCTTTGGGATGAGCGTTCGATTATGATTTCATCAACGATGGGAGAGGAGCGAAAAAACTCTACCAACCCTTTTGATTTGTCCTTTTTTTCTTCTGTAGGGATTACTTTAATGGTTAAATCACTCTTAGGAAGTTGATTTAAAAAAAACATAATGTTGTCAAAAATTTTGTCACTAACATCAAGTTTGATTGTACGCATAATTACAATCCCCCTTTTTAATTATAGATGGTTAATTATAGCTATTTTAGTTTAGGCGCGAGATTTTGGCTTGGAGTTTGAGCCACTCTTTGTGCTCCATTAGTGGAAAGCCGCTATATGTTTTGCCGCCATCAATTGATTTGGTTACACCTCCCCTTGCCGCTATAGTTGCAAATGCCCCAATTGTGAGGTGCCCAGCTGTTGCGCTTTGTCCACCCATTACTACATTTCTACCAAGTGTTGTTGAGCCAGCAATTCCTGTTTGGCTAACAATGATGGAGTATTCACCTATTTCACAGTTGTGCCCTATTTGGACAAGGTTGTCTATTTTGACCCCCTTTTTTATCCTAGTGACTCCAAACACCGCTCTATCTATTGTCGTATTTGCCCCTATCTCCACATCGTCTTCTACAACCACTATTCCATTTTGGTATATTTTGACATGTTCGCCCGTTTTTGTATGGGCAAAACCAAAGCCATCAGAACCTATTACGCATCCAGCATGCAAAATGCAGTTATTGCCGACAATGCACTCTCTGTAAACTGTGACATTTGGATAGATAATCGTATTTTCACCTATTTCGGCGTAGTCGCCTATGTATGCGCCACTCATAATGACGCTATTTTTGCCAACTTTTGCCCCTTTGCCTATGTATGCGTTTGGCATTATTGTTGCCGTTTCGTCGACAAACTTTGGCTCTCCAGTTTCAAAAGGGGGTTTTGCAAATAGTTTTGTCGCAAGCGCTAGTTTGAGATAGGGCTCATTTGTAATAAGGGTTTTAACACCCACCGGGGCGTGTCCCGCATTTTCGGCGCTTATCAAAACTGCGGCCGCTTTTGTGGTTTTAAGGTCGTTTAAATATTTTGAGTTATCAAGAAAACTAAGCTCGTTTTCGTTTGCATCTTTTAGTGTATTTATACCCACTATGTCGATATCTGCTCTGCAATCAAGTCCTATATGTGCAGCAATTTGCGAAAGTTTCATCTTATCCCTTTTGCTTCTTTGTAAAGCTCGTTTGCTACGCCTAAATAGCTTTTCATATCGTTAATTCTGCTTTGACTTGATGGATGGGTAGATAAAAACTCAGGCGTTTTGGAGCCTGCTGTTTTTTCCATTTTCTCCCATAGTTTTACAGCTGCATTTGGGTCATATCCGGCTCTAGCCATTAACTCTAGTCCTATTCTGTCGGCTTCTCTTTCGTGCTCTCTACTGTATGGCAAGGTTATTGCAAGCTGACTAAGGATTGTAGCCGCTTGCATAGTAAGAGCGTCGTTTTTTGTAAGAGCTCCAGCAATAGATAAACCTAAGTTTTGAGCATAAGCCTGACTCATTCGCTCTCTTGAGTGTTCTCTTAGCGCATGCGCTATCTCATGCCCCATGACTGCGGCTATTTCATCATCCGTTATTGTTACTTTTTCCAAAATTCCCGTATAAAACATTATTTTGCCTTTTCCGGCGCAATAAGCGTTTATTTCCGGCGACTTTATCACATTAACTTCCCACTGCCATGAAGGGGCATCGTCTCTAAATATTTTTGTATGCGGTATTAGTCTTGCGGCTATGGCTTTTAGTCTCTGTGTCTGTTGTTTATCTGGGTTTAGACTGTTGTTTTTGTCGGCGCTTTTTAGCTCTTGGAAATAAAACAAATTTCCGCTTCTAAACGCCTGCTCGCTTGAAACAAGCATAAACTGACTTCTGTTCACGCCGACTGCGCCGCCTTTTGTTGTTGGGGCGCATCCGGTTAGTAAAATAGCGGCGACTAGCGATAGGAGCCAAACGCCCTTTTGCATTGTGTTAACCTTATTTTTCTATTGCGACTATGCCGCCTCTTACTATCTCTTTTGGAGAAAATTTCCTTACTGCCCTTAAAAAACCCTCTATCCTTTTTGGCTCATCTGCGGCCATAATTATTACGCTATCATCTGTAGCATCTACTATTTTACCGTTATAAGCCCTTGAGAGCGCCTCTATGTCGGATAGAGAACCAGATGACGGTATTTTTACTAGCACCATCTCTTTTTCCACCATCTCTTGGTGTTCAATAACTTTGTAGGTAGAGATTAATTTGTGTAGCTGTTTTACTATCTGCTCTAGCACCCTTTTGTTGCCGCTTGTCTCTATCGTGACCCTTGATAGATTGCTTCCGGGCATTGGAGCAACCGTGAGTGTCTCTATGTTATAGCCTCTACCCGCAAAAAGCCCAGCTATACGGGCTAATACGCCGTGCTCATTTACTACTTCAACTGATATTATTCGTCTCTCTGTCATTTTTTAGTCCTTAAACTCTAGGAGCATATTATATAGCGTCCCCCCGGTTGGAACCATAGGAAGCACGTTTTCGAGTCTATCTATTACAACATCTATAATTACGGGTACTTTTAGTGTGATAGCCTCTTTTAGCGCCGCCTCAAAATCTTCATATGTCTCTACTCTATACCCTTTTGCGCCGTATGCATCGGCTAATTTGACAAAATCTGGTTGCGAAGCTAAATCTACCGCTGAATATCTTTTTTCATAAAAAAATGTTTGCCACTGACGCACCATACCTAGATAGTTGTTGTTTAAAATTACATTGATAACATTAGCCCCGTGCTCTACCGCTGTCATCATCTCTTGTATATTCATCTGAATTGAGCCATCACCTGTTATATTGACAACTGTTTTTTCTGGATAAGCTACTTTTGCTCCAAATGCCGCAGGGAAACCAAACCCCATAGTGCCAAGTCCCCCGCTAGTTACCCACTGTCTAGGCTCATTAAATGGATAAAACTGCGCCGCCCACATTTGGTGTTGACCAACATCTGTTGCGATTATTGCATCTTTTGGGAGGATTTCACCCATTTTTTTAACAATTGTTTGCGGCTTTAGCCCTTTGCCATCTTCTTTGTAAGTCTTATCGAGTGGGTGAAGCTCATCAAACCTCTCTATTAGCTCTCTCCAGTGTTGTAATTTCTCTTTATCAAACCCATCTGTTTTTAGAGCGGCTACAAGCTCTGCAAGTACCGCTTTTAGATCCCCAACTATTGGATAGTGGGCATTTACAAGCTTTGATATAGAGCTAGGGTCAATATCAACATGTATAACCTCTGCATTTTTAGCAAACTCACTTAGTTTTCCAGTAACTCTATCATCAAACCTTGCGCCAAAAGAGATAATTAGATCTGCTTCGCTCATAGCCATATTGGCCGCATAAGCGCCATGCATTCCAAGCATCCCAATTCTTTGCGGATGATTTGAAGGGATAGAGCCTAACGCCATAAGGGTTTCAACGCAAGGGATACCAGTAAGCTCCACAAATTCTCTTAGCTCCTTTGCGGCGTTTGATAATATTACCCCTCCACCTATATACACTATAGGTCTCTCGGCCGCTCTGATTGCCTCTAGGGCTTTACTTATTTGCTTTGGATTCCCTTTTTGTACCGGCTTATAGGTTTGCATAGAGAAATTCTCTTTTCTATACCACTCCCCAACAGTTGCCGTAATATCTTTTGGTATGTCTATATGTACAGGACCAGGTCTGCCGCTTCTAGCGATATAAAACGCCTCTTGCAAAATGTGTGGCAACTCCTCTATGCTTTTAACTAGATAGTTGTGTTTTGTACACGGCCTTGATATACCAACAGCATCTATCTCTTGAAACGCATCTGTTCCAATAAGCGAAATTGGCACTTGTCCGCTGATAATAACCATAGGTATAGAGTCGGTATATGCAGTTGCTATACCTGTAACGGCATTTGTAAACCCAGGGCCACTTGTAACAAACGCAACCCCTACTTTGCCGCTTGCCCTTGCGTACCCATCTGCGGCGTGTACTGCCGCTTGTTCGTGTCTTGTCAAAATATGTTTAAAGTATGTTTGTTTGTAAACTTCGTCGTAAATATTTAATATAGCACCACCTGGGTATCCAAATACAACCTCAACGCCTTCGGCTTTCATAGCTTCTACAACCATTTGCGAGCCGTTTAATTTTAAGCCCATCTCTTATCCTTAAAAAATATTTATTTTCTTACAGGAGGATATCGCTACCCCCTCTCTTAATCCATCGTCAAATACGATGCACTCTCTAAATCCTGACGCCTCAAATATCTCTTTAAATATTAAAATTCCAGCTATTATCAAATCTTCTCGGCCGAAGCCCACCAGCCTTGTTCTCTCCCCTTCGCTGATTTTGAGTAGTTTTGTAAATATTTTATCTACGTCGTCAATCCCTATCACAGCGCCATTAATTTTTGCTCCATCATAGCTTTTATAATCCATCCCCGCTTTTAGAGCCGCTATCGTCGTAGGGGTGCCGGCTGTAGCGCAAAATATTTGCGGTTTTAAAAAAGCATACATCGTATCTTTAATAAACTCTTTTAGCTCCAAGCACTCTTTTTTGATCCCTTTTTCAAGGGCATCTTGACTTCTATATTTTTGCGCCATCGCTACTATGCCGACATCAAAGCTCTCCATAGTTAGCCTATCCCCTTTTTTGAAGATAATCTCCGTAGAGCCGCCGCCTATGTCTGCAAGCAAAAAGCTATCAGAGCTTTGTTCGGCGCTTTTCATCGCCTCTTCTACGGCAAGCGATGTCAAAAACGCTTCTGTCTCACCATCTATTATTTTAGCTTTTAGTCCAAATTTTGCCTCAAGCTCTTTTAAAAACTCAAGCGCATTTTTTGCTTTTCTGTACACCGCAGTCGCTACGGCTATCGTCTCATCGTCGCTTCCGAGCTTTTTATTCATCTCTTCCAAAGCGGCTACGACTCTCGCCTTTGCTTCGTCGTTTATAATTCCAGCAGTATGCGTTTTATCGGCTGTTTTTACTATTTTTTCGAACGTAGCTAGCTTTTTACCAGTCTTGCAATCATATTTAACGGCTCTAACTGTATTAGAACCCATATCAATGGCTATCAATCGCGACCTTAGTTTTTTTAATGCGAATTTTAGCAAAAGGTTGTTTATACCCCGCACCTTGTAGAATTACGAAAAAATTTGTTTAAGAGGTATTAATGAAACTAGGGGTAAATATCGATCACATAGCAGTTTTAAGGGAGGCTAGAAGGTGCAACGATCCATCGCCAATTGATGCATTACTTTTGTCAATGCTTGGTGGGGCTGATCAGATAACGATACACTTAAGAGAAGATAGAAGACATATTCAAGATGCAGATGCGTATGCAATAAAAAATCTTTGCAGATTGCCGCTAAATATTGAGTGCGCCGTAGAGCCATCCATTATAGACATTATTTGCGACATCAAACCCCAAAGGGCGACGCTTGTGCCTGAAAAAAGAGAGGAGGTAACGACTGAGGGCGGAATAGATCTGTATAAAACAGCCACCCCTTTAAAAGAGGCCACAAGACGACTAAAAGAGGCTGGGGTAGTGGTGTCATATTTTATAGACCCGTGCGAAATAGGCGTAGCGCTCTCAAAAGAGTATGGAGCCGATGCGGTTGAGTTTCATACAGGCAGATACGCCAATTTATTTTTGGCATTAAATACAAATATTCAGCGCACCCATCACAGGATAGAATCTTTAGGCGATGATAGAAGTTGGCAGATGGATGAATTACAAAAAGAGCTTGAAACAATCAAAAAATGCGCTTTGTTAGCTAGTGAAATTGGGCTTTTCGTCGCCGCTGGGCATGGGCTTAACTATCAAAATGTGACGGCTATAGCGGATATAGAGGAGATAGAGGAGTTAAACATAGGGCAATCGATTGTGGCAAGGAGTATATTTGTTGGATTTGAGAGGGCTGTTAGAGAGATGAAGGAGTTAATATGCAAAAACCGAAAATAGCTATAAGTATTGGGGATATCAATGGAGTTGGGCCAGAGATTGCAATCTCAGCGCATGAAAGGATAAAAGAGATTTGCGAACCCATCTATTGTGCGCCAAGGGCTTTGATGGATGAGGTTGCGATAAAAGTGGGGCTTGAGGCGCTTGATTTTGATTTTTTGTGTGTAGATTTTGATTTTGAATGTGCTATTCGTCCAGGGGAGGTATCAGCAGATAGTGGAGCGCTCTCTTATAAATCTTTTAAACTTGCGACAAGTTATGCAAAAAATGGCAGAGCCGATGCTATCGTAACGCTACCTATTAATAAAAAAGCGTGGAAGCTTGCGGGTGTGCCGTATAAAGGTCATACAGACGCCCTTAGCGATATGTTTGGCAAAAAAGGGATTATGATGCTAGGATGCGAAAAACTTTTTGTGGCTCTCTATACCGACCATATACCGCTTAAAGATGTTGCAGAGTTAATCAAAAAAGAGCCGCTAACTGAGTTTTTAATTAGATTTTATAAGGTTAGTGGGTTTGAGTCTGTGGGGGTGTTAGGGTTAAATCCTCATGCGGGAGATGGTGGAGCGCTTGGAAACGAAGAGGATGAGATAAGAGTTGCGATAGATGGCGCTAACAAAGCTATCGGTAAAAATGTTTTTGAAGGACCTCTTGTCCCAGATGTTGCTTTTAGCCCAAAATCAAGGGAAAAATACACCACTTTTGTAGCGATGTATCACGATCAGGGACTCTCTCCACTTAAGGCTCTATACTTTGATGAATCTATCAATGTAACTTTGGGGCTTCCTATTATCCGCACATCCCCAGACCATGGCACAGCGTATGATATAGCCTATACATTAACTGCTAATACAAAAAGTTATGAAAACGCGGTCAAAGAGGCGGTTAGGCTTGCATCAAAAGACAAAAAAGAAAGCTTTGTGTAAAATAACCCAATAAATAGCTTTTCGATTTTTTGCGAAAGAATGGTTCTGCAACGCAAGGGTAAAAATCTTTGATTTTTGGGCACCCTGCGTGAAGCCTTAATGAGAGAGCAAAAAACGAAAAGCTATACAAAGGAAAAAAGTATGTTAATAGAGGGAAAACTAGCCCTAAGCGGAAGCGAAAAAATAGCGATAGTATCTGCAAGATTTAACCATATAATCACCGATAGACTTGTAGAAGGGGCAAAAGATAGCTTTGCAAGACACGGTGGAGATGAAGCAAACCTTGATTTGGTGCTGGCTCCGGGAGCGTTTGAGATACCGAGCGTACTGCAGAGGTTGCTTCTTACCCAAAAATACGATGGTATTTGTTGCGTAGGGGCTGTAATTAGAGGCTCTACGCCACATTTTGATTATGTATCTGCGGAGGTAACCAAAGGGATTGCCGCAATGAGTCTAAAATACAACACTCCCGTAACATTTGGCGTACTTACAACTGACAGTATTGAGCAAGCCATTGAAAGGGCCGGAAGCAAAGCTGGCAACAAAGGCTTTGAGGCGATGACGGGACTAATTGAGATGATTTCGCTATTTAAGAATATTAGTTAATGGCTACTCGTAGACAAGTTCGTGAGGCTGTAGTATCTCTCCTATATTCTATGGACCTTGGAAATGAAGATGCCGCAAAACATGCAGATACGGTGTTTGAAGAGCGAAAAATAAGAAATAAACAAAGAGAGTTTGGAAAGCGCCTATTTGAGGGGATTGTTTCAAATTTAGCCGTAATAGATACAAAACTACAAGCTGTAATGAAAGAGTGGGAGCTGGACCGTGTCGGAAGCATTGAAAAAGCGGTCCTTCGGCTAGGGGCTTATGAGATACTTTTTGAAAATCAAGACAAAGCGGTAGCTATTAATGAAGCGGTAGAGCTTGGCAAACTATTTGGCGCTGAAAATAGCGCAAAGTTTATCAATGGCGTACTAGACGCCGTAGCTAAAGGGAAATAGTGGAAATCTGCGTAGCCCTTGATTTGCCTAGTAGCAGAGAGAATTTGGCGTTACTTAACCAAATAAAAGAGTTTGATGTTTGGATAAAGGTGGGGTTTCGCTCATATATTAGGGATGGTAAAGAGTTTTTAGCAGATATTAAAGCCATCAATCCGAACTTCAAAATATTTCTCGACCTAAAACTCTATGATATCCCAAACACAATGGCCGATGCCGCTGAGGAAATAGCGGCTCTTGGCGTAGATATGTTCAATGTTCACGCATCGGCTGGGTATAAGGCTATGAAAGAGGTGATGGATAGGCTAAACGCTCTACCGTCTCGTCCGCTCGTGCTAGCCGTAACTGCTTTGACGAGCTTTGACGAGGAGGGTTTTAGGGCGGTATATGGGGAGTCGATAGCGACCAAAGCGGCAGATTTTGCTCGTGACGCCCATCTTGCCGGACTTGATGGGGTAGTTTGTTCGGCCTTTGAGAGCAAGCTCATTAAATCCACTTGTGGCGAAGATTTTGTTACACTTTGTCCAGGTATTAGGGATGTAAGTGATGAAAAAGGCGATCAACAAAGGGTTGTCGATGTTGTGCAGGCAAAAGAGCTAAAAGTGGATTTTGCTGTCATAGGTCGCCCGATATACAAATCACAAAACCCAAAAGAGACGCTGACAAATCTTTTAAAGAGGATTTAAAGAGGCGTTTGTTGCAACTACACCCCTTTTTATCTGACAAATAGATGTAAGCAAACCACACCCCTGCTAAAGATGTGTACCCTTATTCGAGCGAAGGAGGTTTTGTAATGCTAGCCATATCCGAGATTTTTTACTCATTGCAAGGGGAGGGGAGATACGCTGGAAGGCCTAGCGTATTTGTCCGTTTTGGCGGATGCAATCTCAGGTGTGAGGGATTTGGCGAGGGGTGTGATAGCGCTTATGCCGTAAGTTCTGCGTATAAAGATTCTTGGATAAAGTGTGACGCCGCATATTTGATAGCTGAGTATGAAAGTAAAAAGCCGTTTGCCAACATCGATACAGTACTTACTGGTGGAGAGCCTACTTTGTGGTTTAAAGATAGCGATTTTTTGGCTTTTGCAGAGCATTTGCATAAAAGCGGCTCTTTAGTTACCGTAGAAACCAATGGCACAAAAGTGATAGATTTTGAGTTTGAGCCGTATCGAAGCTTTGTGTTTGCCCTCTCTGTTAAACTTTCAAATAGTAGTGAAGCGTATAAAGATAGAATAAATAAAGAGGCTTTAAAATCGTTTGTAAAAAATGGGAAATATTTTTTTAAATTTGTGTTGGATAATAAGTTTATAAGCTCTGGCGGGGCAAAAAAAGAGATAGATGAGATTAAAAACGAGTTTGGGATAGAGCGAATGGATATATATTGTATGCCACTTGGAGCGTCAAAAGAGGAGCTTTCTTTGAATGCCAAAAGTGTATTTGAGTTTTGTATGAATGAGGGGTATTGCTACTCGGATAGGACTCACATAAGGGTTTTTGATAAAAAAAGAGGGATCTAAAACCCTCCTCGTATTTGTGCGTAAGGTCAGTTAATATAACTCAACAATTTAAAGGGATAGCCAAAAATATGGATTTGACTCTAGGTGTGCAAAATGTTTTTGGAAAAACTCTAAAAACACTTTATATGCCGCTCAATCAACCTAACAATCAAGACATTCCATATATGCGGCAGTTGTTTTGGATAAATCTAAACTACAAATTTTAAAATCGCTCTTGGAGCGGTTTTTGCTTATGGACTCCTTATTTATCACGGTAAGGATTCTGTATGCAAATTGCATCCGACTACTCAGCTCTTCAAGGCGCATCCGACTCGCTTTTTTCAAATAACAAAACACAAACCAAAGAGCTATTAAGCATCGCCAAAGCGACTCCTGCGAAAAGTAGTTTGGATAGCGCAAGTGTGCAGTCTGCGCCTAGCTATAGAGAGACATATGGGCTTTCTACTTTGGAGAGAATGACGGATGAGGAGTATGCGGCGTTTCAGCGAGCTACCGCAAATATGTCCCCAAGCGAAAAAATACAAGCGGCGCAGTCACTGCATCTTGTGGCAAAAAGTTTTGAAGAGGCGCAAAAGTTGCTCCAAGGCGGAGGTCTTGCGGCTATTGTCGACAGCGAAAGCGAAGGCTATTTCAAAAGCAATCCAGATATGATAGACAAAGGCATCGGTGTCTTAAGCCAAATAAAAAACGGTGACGCTCAAGCAATGGCAAGCTTTTTGGGGCGCTACAAGGGAGCATTATTTTCTAGCGGATTAAATATCAGCGGTTAATTTCTAAAGATTCATTTTCCCGATTGCGCATGATACAAAACTTTTTGCGCTTGCTTTTATACTATCGATTGTGCTTAATTCATCGCTTACGAGCGGATAGCCAAGTTCTCTAAGGGCTAGTTTTAGTTTTTCGATTTTGCCCTCTTCTATATCAAGGGTTATTTTTCTAGGCTCAGACTCCAAATCCACGGTCACTTCGCCAAACTCTTTTGCAAGGCTTTTTGTTAGAGTATTGGCGCACCCACCGCATTTAACATTAAGAACTTCAAAGGTTTGTAGCATATCCCATCCTTTTTGTTTTTTTGTATTGTACTACGAACCTGTAAAAACTCTCTCAATAATTTGATGAGGCAATTATTTGGATTGCCATTTAGCTAAAAAAGTATACAATGTTTGACATAGACTTGACTTTTGGAGG
>JAVRLX010000024.1:0-10574 GCA_031960985.1 Campylobacterales bacterium
AAAGCCCGCAACTATGCCGAAAAATATAAATCACTCAACCAACCAATCTATCTTATAGGCGTTGAGTTTAGCAAAGAGGCTAAGGGGTTGGTTGGGTTTGAGGTGGAGGAACGCTATCTTTAATTGGCGCCAATTTTATACAACAGCTAAACCTTTTTTACAAACTCAGACTTTAGCCCCATTGCGCCAATACCGTCTACTTTGCAGTCAATATTGTGGTCGCCATCCGTTAGACGCACTATCTTGATTTTTGTCCCTATTTTGATGGCGTTTGAAGAGCCTTTTACTTTTAAATCTTTAATGACTGTAACCATATCCCCCTCTTTGAGGAGATTGCCGTATGCATCTTTGACTATTAGCTCATCGCTCTCGTCTGCAGCGTCTTTACTCCACTCATAGCCGCACTCTGGGCAGACAAAAAGATGACCATCTTCATATGTGTATTCTGAGTTGCATTTTGGGCAGTTAGGTAATTTGTTTTCCATTTTTGTTTTCCTTATAGTTTTTTAGCGTAGCAAAATAAAATATCAAAGCTTTTATGTGGCTTATCTATTGTGTGCGCTACCGTGATATGTGGTTTTTCAAAGCCGTTTTTGGTAAAAAATTCAGAGAATTCCTCGGTGGTAAAACCAAAATGATAAACCCCTGCGTTATCAGAGTGAAACGAGCCATCCTCTTTAGCAAGGTCGGCTACCCCTAAATATCCACCTTTTTTGATAGCCTTTGTAAATTTACCAAAAAGTTCATTTGGTTTTTCGATGTGATGAATGGTCATAGCGCTAACAATCGCATCATATCTGTTTTCCCCCAAATCAGAGTTGCTATCAACCTCTAAAGCCTCAACATTTTGTAACCCTTGCATCTGCGCTTTTGCTTTAAAATTTTTTAGCATTTCGCTTGAGAGGTCGGCGCCAACAAGTTTGGCGACAAGTGGGGCGATATTTAATCCAACTAAACCTGTGCCACACCCAAAATCCATTACTGTGTGATTACTTTGAAGCGGAATATTTTTGATAATTTGAGATGTGATTTTGGTTGCCATATTGACTCTAGTTTGGTTTTTATCCCATTCGGCGGCGGCCGCATCAAATCTATTTTTATTCATCTTTTCTTTCCTATGTAAAAATAGAGCGCTCCCGATATTAACGCTGTCATAAATGATAAAAGCATCCCCATTGTAAGCCACGAGCCAAGCAGATATCCTATTTGCGGGTCTGGATCTCTAAAAAACTCACAAAAGGTTCTAAAAAGGCCATACAAAATCCCATAAATCATAGCCAGTTGCCCATCAAATGTTTTTTTGTGGCGGATTGAATAGAGTATTATAAATACAACTAAACCTTCAAAAAACGCCTCATATAGTTGAGATGGATGTCTTAATGTTGCTCCAACCCATATTCCAATAGGGCTATCGGTTGGACGACCCACTAACTCTTGATTTAAAAAATTCCCTATACGCCCAAATGTATACCCAAGTCCAGCGCTAACAGCGGTCAGATCCATTAAGACTAAAAAATTTTTTTTGAATTTACGACACCATAAATATGAGGCAAGTAAAAAGCCAATAAGTCCGCCGTGATAGCTAAAACCCCTTAGTCCAACAAATGTGCCGTCCATAAACGGATTAAAAATCTGCCACGGATGGGTAAGATACCAAAAAGTATGGGTATCGTAAAAAAGTATATATCCAACTCTTGCGCCAAGTATTACCCCAACTTCTGCCCAAAAAAAGTAGCTATCTATCTCTTGCGGACTAAACGGGTAGTTATCTTTTGTCGCAAGCCATCTCGCAAACAGATAGACTCCAAGGAGGGCAGATACATACATAATCCCATACCAGTGAACTGGGATTCCAAACAGATTAAAAGCTACCGGGTTAAAAGTGGAGTAAATATGTTGCCACTTATCCAAAATATCCCCTTTTTCCACTCAAAAAAAGCTACCTTAGCGCTTCGTCTATTAGCTCTATAGGGTGTTTGAATGTCGTATTTACGCCGTGTTCATACATGGCATTTGTCAGTTGCATTCTACAAGCAGAACACTCCGCGCTCACATAGTCTGCATTAGTTTTTTCAATCATCTTAGCTTTTGGCGCTCCGGCTTTTTGTGCAAGCTCAAACCTCTCTGTTTGTATCGTTACCCCTCCAAATCCGCAACATCTATTTGGATTTTCCATCTCTATAGTTTTAAAGTTTTGAGACAAAAGCACCCTTGGCTCTCTCCATACCCCTTGCGTTTTGCGGGCGTGGCACGGGTCGTGATAGGTAACCGAACAATTTAGCTTTTTAGCGCTTTGTGATAATAGCTCTTTTAGCTCTGTGTTATCGTGTAGCCATTTTGTGGCAAGGCTTACTTTTGATATTATCTTTTTGCATCTTTTTTGCCATTCAGGTTCGTTTGTTAGCGCTTTTTCCCAATCATGCGCCATCATAGATGAGCATGTAGCCTCTGGGATGATTATCGCATCTACTTTATCTATAAAGCCTTCAAAATACTCTATATTTTTTTTGATAAGATATCTTACCGTATCAAGATCGCCGGTAAAATACGCCGGAGCTCCGCAACAGAGCTGTTTTTTGGGTATTAAAATATCTACATTTAATTTTTTTAAAATCCGAATTAATGAGTCACCCACATTTGTATAAGAGTAATTAGCCATGCACCCTATAAATATGGCTACCCTTTTTTGAGCGTTTTTTCCCTCGATATGCTCATCATAACTATTTAAAAAACTTGTTTTTGAGACTGATGGGAGTAGCCTTCCTGTCTTGACAATAGGTAGATAAAAGCGAGGTAGCATCGATGATTTTTCTTTTTTGTCGGTAAATACACAAGTTTTAAACACATACCCCATTTTTGCCATCAAATCCATAATTTTTCTATGGCGCAGTAACCAGAAAAATACCCGTTTATACCATGTGATACCAAACTCTTTTGCAATTTCAGCCCTTACCTCTTCTATTGCAGTATCGGTAGGGATTTTAGATGGGCATACATCTACACAATTAGTACACAAAAAACACGATTCAAATATAGCCTTTGTATTTTTATCAAGTGGTAACTCACCCCTTTTGTGCGCCGCCAAAAGATCTAAAAAACCTCTTGGACTAGTTGTCTCATCAGGGCTAATGGCGTGTATTGTGCAAACTGGAATACACTTGCCGCACTTTACGCAATCTTCGCCGGTTTTGATTAGGTCTAATAACTCTTGCTTCATACTGTTTTAGAAAACTTATTTTTGTTGGCATCGTCTGAAGTTAAGTAAGCGTCAAAGCTCATAGCGATGTTTCTTATTATCATTCTGCCTGTAGGAGAGACCTCAATACCACTGTCTGTTAACTTTAAAAGACCGTCAGCCTCAAATTCACTTAAGTTTGAGAGGGCGTCCTTGAAATACTCTTTTGAATTTATCCCAAAAGCCTTATCTAGCGCATCAAATTTAAGAGTGAAATTTCCCATCAAATCCATAATCGCTTTTTTGCGTATTTTATCATCCTCTGTAAGCGCTATGCCTCTATGCACAGGGAGTTTATCACTATCTATTGCGGCTTCGTATTTATCCATCTCTTTATAGTTTTGGCTGTAGCACCCATCTAACTCCGATATACTCGTAAGTCCTACGCCAATAAGATCTGAGCCCCCTTTTGTAGTGTAGCCTTGAAAGTTTCTATGAAGCTCCCCTTTTTCTATCGCCAAAAATAGCTCATCGGTCGGCTTTGCGAAGTGATCCATCCCTATCATCTTGTAATTCATCTCATTCATATAATCTATCGTAAACTTAAGAATTGAGAGCTTCTCACTTGGCGGGGGCAGGGTGGTTTCATCTAATTTTCGCATTGTTTTTTTAAGCCACGGCACATGCGCATAGTTAAATACGGCAAATCTATCGACATCAAGGCTAACCGCTTTTTTAAGTGTCTCTTTAAAACTATCAAGAGTTTGGTAAGGGAGTCCATAGATTAAATCTATATTGATACTTTGTATGCCATATTTTCTTGCTAAATCTACAGCCCTTTTTGTTTGCTCAAAGCTTTGGATTCTATGAACTGCGGTTTGCACTTTTTCGTCAAAATCCTGAACCCCAAAACTTATTCTATTAAATCCCCCATCTACTAAGACCTTCATCTGCTCTTCGTTTAAAAACCGAGGGTCTATCTCACAAGAGATTTCAGCATCTTTTTCAAAATTTGTAAAGTATGAGCGTATAAGCTCTATTATCTCTTTTAATTCATCAGCGCTAAAAAATGTAGGTGTGCCGCCGCCAAAATGAAGCTGGCTTACAACCCTTTTTGTATCAAGGTAGCGAGCCAAAATCGCCATCTCTTTTTTGAGGTATTCGATGTATCGTGTTTTTTTATCGTCTTTGCTTGTAAATACCACATTGCATCCACAAAAATAACATGCCGAGCGGCAAAATGGCAGATGAAAATAAAGCGACAATGGTTTTTGAGACTCATTGGAGGCCTCTAAGTGTTTTACAAAATCTACTTCTGTAAATTTTTCTGTAAACTCAACGGCCGTAGGGTAACTGGTGTATCTCGGACCAGCTTTTGAATATTTTAAAAATTTATCGAAATCTATCATTTAAAGGCTTCTTTTAGGCTTTTTAGAGGGTGAAATTTTAGCCTTTTTACCCTTTTAGCTGCTCTAATCTCTCTTTTTTGGTTCCAATAGATGTTATTTGTACCCCAAAGTTTCCATCCACTATTACCACTTCGCCTTCGGCTATTTTTTTGTTATCTACAAGTATATCCAGAGGTTCATTGGCAAGTTGATTAAGCTCCACTACCGAGCCTATATCCATATTGATGACATCTCTTAAAAGCATTCTTTTGCTCCCTATGCGAACCTTTACTGGGAGTTTGACATCCATCAAAAGGCCGATGTTTTTCATCTCCTCCGAATTTAGAGGTACTTTTTCGGGCGCTATTATTTTTTGCTCTACCGCCGCTTCAAAAGTTTGTACCGGCTCTTTTTTATTAAAAGCCTCCTCGAAAGCATGGTCTAACACAAACATAATTACATCTTTTATTTCGCCTACGGAGAAGTTGAAAACGATAAGTTTAGAGAAAGAGGATATGTCGACGTCGCCGCCTGGAGCTATAAAAACTATATTGTCTATAGAAAAATTGAGTTTTGGCAATACTTTTTGGGCGCCTAGCGATGTGGATAGCGCCCCTAAAATATTGGAGATAATCTCTTTGTTGGCGTCAAGGTCATCTGCATCGGCTTCCTCTTTGGACGCTCCTTCGCCGCCAAGTATCATATCTGAAAGCGCTGTTGCAAGTTTTGGAGAGAGCATTACCTTTAGTTTGGCGTGCACATCTCCGTTTACCGATACATCGGCTACTACTAGTGGGGCTATAATATTGGAAAACTGGCTTAAAGCCTCTTTGCTTTTTAATCCAAGATCTGGTTTTTGCCCTATTAGCCCCTCTATAGTCGCCACTATCTCTTTTTCTAAAAGTTCTAAAAAATTATCCATTTGCAGCCTCTTCTTTAAATTGCGCTAGTCGCTTCATTCTTTCGTTTTCTAGATTTTGTAGCATATCTTTGACATCGTCGTGTTCAGTTCTTATAATCTCTTTAACTTTAACGGTTTTTCTAAATCTTTGTACACCAAACTCTGCCGCAAACTTTGGTTTGCCGTTGACGGTTAGCGTGGACATATCATTTGCCGGTTGATCTAGTCTGATAATATCGCCAACTCCTATATCTAGAACGGTTTTTAGGTGCAACTCCGTCGTGCCGAGCACCGCCTCAAGCTCCACTTTTGCCCCCCCAAGCAAAGCTCTAAGCTCTCTATTTCTGCTTTTTCTAGAAGAGGTTTCGGAAAGCATAATATCTCTGTTTGCAAGTTTTGGCAGTAGTGGCTCAAGGCTAATTACGGGATAGCAAATATTCATCATACCGCTTGTATGTCCAATAATTAGCTCCATTACAACCATTATTACAATCTCATTTTGGGCGACTATCTGTACAACATTCGGGCTTGACTCTTTGGCCTCTATCACCGGATACATATCGGTAATAGATGACCATGCCTCTTTGAGGTTTTGCATAATGACTCTAAGCATCGTATCAAGTAGATTTAGCTCAATATCGGTAAAGTCCCTATTTGCCTCATACCCCTCTCCACTGCCGCCTAAGAGCCTATCTATCATCGGAAACGCTATGGAGGGGTTTAGCTCTAGTACGCCATTGCCTTCGAGAGGCTTCATTGAGAAGACGTTGAAGCTTGTAGGGGATGGGAGACTCATCAAAAATTCGCCATATGTCATCTGATCAATTGAGTGAAGCTGTATCTCAACAATAGAGCGCATAACTGATGATATTTGGCTTGACATAGAGCGCACCATTTTGTCATGAATACCTCTAAAAGCCCTTAACTGCTCTTTGGAAACCCTATTTGGTCGTTTAAAGTCATAAAGCGTGATATGTTTTTGGTCAAGTATCTCTTTGGCGGTCGTAAGGGTATCGACATCGGTATCGTCGTCTACGACCTCAAGGAGGGCGTCAATCTCTTCTTGACTTAGAATATCTGCCATATTACTCTTCCAGCGCCTCTCTAACTCTGTTTAAAACATGCCTGTGGATTTGTGAAATTCTAGAGGTTGTAATACCTAGTATTTCGCTTATTTCTTCGAGTTTTAGCTCCTCAAAGTAGTAAAGCTGAATTACCATCTGCTCCCTATCTGTAAATGTTTCTAGAACTTCTCTAACCCTTTTTACAAGCTCTTCTTCCTCTAACCCTTCAAGTGTATCGGAATCTTTGTATACTTGCAGTTGGTCGCCTAGTGGAAAAACATTAAATACCCCTATCGAGCTTCTAGCCTCCCTTACTTTACCTATCTCTACCCCAAGCTCTTTTGCTATCTCTTCATCGCTTGGTTCTTCGCCACTTTCGCCAAAATGTCTTGAGACTATTTTATCAACCTCTTTTATCAGTTTTCTATCAGCGCGGCTTACGGTATCGAGGCTTCTGAGGTAGTCAAGCATTGCTCCATAAACCCTTTTTCTGGCATACCCCCAAAAAGAGTCGTTTTGGTTTTCATCGTATTTGCGAGCCAACTTTACAAGCTCTTCTGTGCCTATAGATATGAGGTCAGCCACCTCTACGCTAGATGGAAGCCTCTCTTTTAGCTTAAAAGCAAGGGCTTTTACGGCTGGCAAAAATTTTATCGCAAGGTCATCTTGCGTAAATTTCATATTCTCGCCGTAGCTATCCAACCCTTTTTTTTGAGCCATTTAGATACGCCTTTTTGCGGCTTGAATTGCCTGTGCGGTTTCTCTCTTCATATCTTCGTACTCTTCTTCCTCAAGCTCTTTTATAAACTCATACATATCCCGTATAAGCGCTTCCCGTTTTTCAAGCTCCATTATAGCAGTATCTATCGCAGTTTCATACTTTTCTTTTTTGATTCTATATCTTGGCTTAAATGTTACATTTTTTATAAAAAATGCAGCGGCGGCAATGGCTATCATATGAAAAGAGACTGTAATAAAAACAACGGCAATCACTATTTGAATAGGGTCATATAGCTTTAAAATAGCAAACAGCAATCCCACAAAAAAACCGTTTATAGTCAAAAAAGATATAAAATTGTCTACACTCACCATATTATCTGACTCTCTAAAGGTTTTTGCTAGGCGTTAAAACTGTTTAATTAGGCGTTTAAAAAATCCTGATAAGCCGCTCTCTCTACCAGAGTCAAGCATTTTTCGTTCCATTTTTTCGGCAAGTTTTCTACAGACATTCTCTATCTCTGAGGTACATTTTGCATTCGGATAATTTTTTGTAAACAAAAATCTCCCTTTTACGCTTTTTTGAATATCGGTATCTTTTGAAATATGACCTATAAACTCTAGTGAAAAATCGCTTCTTAATTTACTTTTTGCCACTTTTTCTATTTTTTCAAAGTTAAGCGCCGCCTCTTTTTCGCTTGCCACTTGATTAAAAATCATTAGCACTTTCTCTTTTTTTGCGCTAATTACCTTCACCATTGCGTAGGCGTCCGTAATTGCAGTAGGATCCGGCGTTGTTATAACTACCGTCATATCTGAGGCGTTAACAAATTTTTGCACCATTTCGCCTATGCCGGCTCCAGTGTCTATGATAACAAAGTCGAAATTTTCAAGTTCAGCGCTATCTTCAATAAATCTATCAAGCACCTCTTCGGTTGTGTATTTGAGTATCTCATTACCGCTTTCCCCAGGTATTAAGGCCAAATTGTCATCTATTTTGACTACTGTCTCCCCTAGCGTCGCCTCCCCTTTTAAAACATGCAAAATATTTTTTGTTGTTTTAACATTGAGTAGTACATCTAAATTTGCTAGCCCAATATCCGCATCAAAAAGGGCGACTTTAAACCCTTGTTTTGAGAGGATATAAGCCATATTTGCGCTCATCGTACTTTTGCCGACCCCGCCTTTGCCGCTTGTTATTGCAATAAATTTTGTATTTGCATTTTTAATAGGAGCTTTTTTTTGACCCACAAGTTCTTGAAGTTTTTTTGCTTGGGTATTTTCTATATTTACTTTATTTTGCATGTTTTGCCCTGTATCCTTCAAGTAGACAGTCTACAAAAAACTCTGAGGAGGCGACGATAAGGTCTTCTGGTACTTCTTGCCCAGTAGAAAAGTAGCTAACCGGCTTTTTAATATCATAAATGAGACTAAACATATTGCCAAAACATTTGGTTTCATCCATTTTTGTAATGATAAGCGTATCTATGTCAAGTTCTGATGCAAAATTGGCGTATATCTCTTTAAGATCTTCATATTTTGTATTTGCCGGTAAAACAAGTGATATATCTATATTCAAAGAGTTCTCCGCTTTTACAAAATTTGCTATTTTGTTAATTTTTTTCTTATCGTAATGGGAGCTTCCTACGGTATCGATTAGGATATAGTCGCAACCTCTCAGCGAAGAGAGGGCCGTTTTAAACTCTGAGGGGTCTACCACCGCCTCAATCGATAGTTTCATCATTTTGGCGTACTGCATTAGTTGCTCGACGGCGCCGATACGATATGTATCAAGGGTGATAATGCCAACTTTGTATTTAATGTCTTGCTTAAAAGCGTATCTTGCCGCTAGTTTTGCTAGCGTCGTTGTCTTGCCAACTCCAGTTGGACCCACTAACATCATAATTTTTTTGCTACCACTATTTGCTTTTATCTCATGACGAATTGGAAGTAGTTTTCGAAGTAGCACATTGAAATATCGTCTTACGGTAGCCGAATTTTCACGCATTTTTGGCTGCATATGCTCTAAAGTTAGCTTCATAATCTCAAATAGATGTTCATCACTCATTCCGCTATCTCTTGAGATTTTGTATATCTCAGCAAATTCCGGTGGAATAACGAGACCATCTCTCATAACCTCTGTAGTGTCCCAAACCATATTTTGAATAAGCTTGACATTATCTACGAGTTTTGAGATTTCCGTTTTTATTGTTTTTATCTCTTCAATATGTATCGGCTTTAAGTTGTCTTCATTACTTTTTGTTGCGGAAGACTCCCTTTTTATAGGGGCTATTACATTTTTTGAGGCTTCGGAAAGCCTATCTATTGCATCCATCTGCTTTGCCACAGACGATATAGAAAACACGACATCGTCTGTCTCTTTATCCCTTGCTACAACACTTGACTGCTCCTGCGATTTTTTGGGATGTGTCTCTTTTTTTGGCTCATTTTCAATAGCCACTACCACCTCATACAAAGAGGGTGTCATAGCTGATCTTGGGCGTATCTGTTTTGTATTGATAACTAGAGCGTCTTCGCCACATTGCTCTTGGGCTTTTTTTAGCGCAAGTGCAGGAGTTTCGGCTTGAAAACTTAGTAGTTTCATTTTTTCCATTTTAACTTACTTCTTTTGTGTATCATAGGTAACAAGACGCTTGCTCTATTTTTGTATTCCGGATGCGGCACGATAAGTTCTTTATTATATATTATCAAATTTTCGAAAAAAATAATGTCTAAATCAAGTGTTCTAGGCGCATTTTTGAAGCTTCTTTTGCGTCCAAACCTCTTTTCTATCCACAAAACTCTTCTCAAAAGCCCCATTGGTGATAAGTTTGTTTCGATAGCTATAAGCGTGTTAAAAAAATCAGGTTGGTTAGTATACCCAAATGGCGGATTTTGTAGAATAGAAAATGTATACAATGTCTGCAAAAATTTATCTTTTGATAAAAAAAAGTAGAGTCTGTGGATAATGCGGAGCGGATTTTTGATATTTGAGCCGACGCCGATAAGAGCTTTGTATCTTTTTTTGTAGGGCGCAAGGTGTATTTTTGGGAAAAAGGGGGTCTGTAAGATTGTATAGCCATCCGCTACGACTGTCTTTTTTTGCCCAATTCTCCTAAAAATTAGAGCACCTCCGCGCCGCTAGCCGTTAAAACGACCATATCTTCTATGCGCACACCATACTCACCTGGAATATATATTCCCGGCTCAATCGTAAATACCATATTTTCACACAGTATATCCTCAGATTTTTTGCTAATGTATGGGTATTCGTGGATATCTAAGCCAACTCCATGTCCCAATGAGTGAACAAAATACTCTCCATATCC
>JAVRLX010000025.1:0-20842 GCA_031960985.1 Campylobacterales bacterium
AAGCTCTTTTAACTCCTCTTTTTTGCTCTCAAAATACGCTATCGCCTCCTCTATTCCACCATATCGCTTGTTAAGATACGATAATTTCTCAAGCCTTTCAAACACACTCTCTATATCCACCCCATCAAGGCGTGATAGCCTAAAGTCAGCCTCTCCCATAGCGTCTTCCAACTCGGCAAAAAACAGCCTAACATTAGAGTCGTCTTTTCCCACAAATTCAAAAAGCTCCAAAATCGTATTTTTTTGATTTTTTACGCTCTCTATTTTTGAGAGCATCTGCGCTATTTTCTCTTTTTTTGATAGCTCTTTTTTGAGGGCAAGTAGCTCCTCTTCTTCCCCCTCTTTGGGATCTATCTCGCTAAATTTTTTAAGCTCAAACTCCAAAAACTCTCTCTCTTCAGCCGCTTTTAAGGACCTCTCCTTCAGTCGCAAAAGCTCTTTTTTCATCTCCCGAAGCTTTATAAACTCATCTTTATAGCTATTTTTTAGCTCACTAAAAGTGGGGTCTTTCACAAAAGAGTCAAGCAAATCAATTAGCCTCTCATCGCTAAAGTCACTTCCCTCTTTTGAGGAGAGATATAGTGAAAATTCGCAAGATAGAGCGGATATATCTTTTTTTGAGACAGAGTTGCCGTTTATAAAATATCTAACTTTATCTTTTTTGAGGTAGCGAAATGTATTTGGCTCTTCATTTTCTATCCCCATTGTCTCAAGGGCTTTAAGACTCATCGCTATGTCCGCCTCGGCGCTAGTCGCCTTTGGCTCTTTGTATCCAAATACAGATAAAATCCCCTCCATCAAAACTGACTTGCCACTTCCAGAGACTCCAGAAAAAACAATAAGCCCCTTTTCAAACTCTAGTTCCACCTCATCAAATCCAACAAGCTCTTTTGCATAAAACCTAACGAGAGACACTTATCTATCTTGCCCCCATCTAAGCTTTTGTTTTAACACAGTAAAAAAACTATGTGATTTTGGCCAAAGTAGCACCACTTTTTCTTTGCTTTGGTATAACTCTAAGCTCTCCATATACTCCACGCCAAAACTCTCTTGCCCATCCATAATGGCTACTGCTGAGGAGGATGTTGGGGTAAGTGTTAGATTTAAGAATGTAGGGAGAACAAACGGCCTTTGCGTCAAGGAGTGTGGACAAATAGGGGTCATAATAAAATTTTCGCTCGTAGGATACACGATTGGCCCACCCCCAGAGAGATTGTAAGCAGTTGAGCCCGTAGGGGTTGAGACAATTAGCCCATCGCCATAGTAACTATTTACCTCTTTATTATTCGATGTGACCCCTATCTCTATCATTTTTGAAAATATATTTTTTGTTAGTACAACATCGTTAAATGCAAAATATCTTTTTTCTGATTTTGCTTTTTTGTGGACAACTTCCATCATAATCCGCTGCTCTATCTCGTATTTGCCATCAAACAAATCGGCGATAAACTCCTTATACTCATCTTTTGAAACAGCGGTTAAAAAGCCTAAATTGCCTAAATTTATCCCAAAAATCGGCTTTTTAAAAGGGTGCGAACGCCTAGCAAGCCCTATTAATGTCCCATCGCCACCTATTGATACCAAAATATCAGCTTTTTTGCACATCTCTTCAAACGGGGTAGGTTTTTCGCTCACAAGCTTTGCGGATACCGCATCTATAAGTACATCTGCCCCATATGAGCATATCTCTTTTTTAAATTCATAAAAAAACTCTTTCATCCCCTCAGTTAAAGGGCGCAAAACCACACCAACTGTTTTTATTATCAAAGATTTAACCCCCAAGTTTTGGTAAATGCCACTTTTTTGTATAGGCTATCATTCTCAGGACAAAAGAGAATACAAAAAGGGTAAAAATTGTATAAATATTTAGAAACCCATTTGTCTCAAAAATATACATACACACCCCTACCACAATTGCGATTGTAGCGTAAAATTCACTTTTTAAAATAGTTGGAACATCGTTAACTAGCATATCTCTAACCATTCCACCCCCAACAGCCGTAAGCAGCGAAAGCGTCGCAACCCCAAATCCGTTTAAGCCAGCGTTTATCGCCACAATAGATCCACTGATAGAAAAAGCCGCAAGTCCAATGGCGTCGCTAATCACAAAAATAAGCTTTTGATCCAATTCCGTTTTTTTATGGAGCCTCAAAACTACAGCCGCCGCAAGGGTGAAAAGCACAATAAGGCAAAGTGAAAAGTTTTGCATCGATACCGGTATACGCCCCACTATAACATCTCTAACCACGCCTCCGCCAAGAGCCGTCAAAAAAGCTAGTAATGCTATCCCAAATATATCTAACTTGTGACGCACCCCCGCCAAAAATCCGCTCAGGGCAAACGAGGCAATACCTACAAAATCGGCCGCTTTTAATATCTCAACAGTTCCCATTAGTCGCTATAAATACTCATTTTTAAAAGCTACATATCTCTTTGCGTGTTCATATAGCCCTTTTACCTCATCATCCGTTAGCTCCCTTACTACTTTAGCTGGAGAGCCCATTATCATAGAGCGAGGAGGGAATTTTTTGTTTGGAGTTACAAGTGAGCCAGCCCCCACGATGGACTCTTTGCCTATCACTGCGCCATCGAGTATTGTAGCCGACATACCAATGAGGCACCCATCTTCAATAACACACCCGTGAAGCGTGACGCTATGTCCAATAGTCACATCGCTACCTATAATTGTTGGAAAACCGGTAGATTCATCGTTATTTTTATAATGTGTTACATGAACCATTGAGCAATCTTGAACGCTTGTTCGCTCCCCTATCTCAATACGGTGCACATCGCCCCTAACAACTACGCCAAACCATATAGAGCTGTCTTTGCCTACTTTAACTCTCCCTATCACATCGGCTGATGGAGCTATAAAAACATTCTCGCCAATTACAGGCTCATACTCTTTAAACTTCATAATCATCCTAACTCTCCTTTAAAAGTTTGCTTGCAAGGCGGTTTTCTTTTGAACTTTGTTCTTTGACATACGATTCGTACACACTTGTAACATAATCTTCGAGTATTTTTTGACTATCAAGTCCACCATTTTGGCTTAGAACCCTTACATACTCCCCATCAACCCTAAGCTCTCTTGCTTGCACATCGTCGCTTGCTTGAAGTTTTAATATCTCAAGCAGTTTTTGCCCTATTTTCACATCATATACCGGTGTAAGTAGCTCAATTCTTTTTTCAAGGTTTCTGGTCATCCAGTCTGCGCTCGAAAAATATATCTGCGGTGAAGAGTTTTTAAAATAAAATATCCTCGCATGCTCTAGATATTTGCCAACTATCGAAGTGACTCTGATATTCTCGCTAATACCAGCCACGCCAGGTCTTAAGCAACAAATACCCCTTATTATTAACGCTATCTTAACCCCAGCCATTGAAGCCTTATACAAAGCTCTAATAACATCTGGATCTACAAGGGCATTCATTTTTGCTATTATCTGCCCATTTTCACCCTGCATCTCTTCGTTTTCTATGAGAGAGAGTATCTTTTTTTTCATCTGAGTCGGAGCCATCGATAGCGCTTTAAGCTCGGAATATTTTGCGGAGCCGGTCAAATGATGGAAAAACTTTGTCGCATCTTCCACTACATCTTTGTTTGCAGTAAAAAAGCCAACATCTGTATATATTCTCGCAGATTGTACATTATAATTTCCGGTTGAAAGATGCACATACTGCTTTAACCCATCTCTGTGTTTTCGCACAACTGTTGCAATTTTTGCATGCACTTTTAGCCCAGCTATCCCATACACTACATGCGCCCCTGCCCTCTCAAGAGCCCTTGCCCAATGCAGATTGTTCTCCTCATCAAACCTTGCTTTTAACTCCACAAGGGCTGTTACTTGTATGCCGTTTTCTGCGGCTTCGATAAGAGCTTTTACAAGCGGAGAGTTTTTACCAACTCTATAAAGCGTCATTTTGATAGAGAGCGCCTCTGGATCTTTTGAGGCGTCAACGATAAATTTAACTACTGGATCAAAGCTCTCATACGGCTGATAAAAAAGTATATCTCCTTTTTCGATTTGATCAAAGATATTCGCATTCAAATCCAAAGGGGGCAATACTTTTGGCGTATAGGGCTTATAGGTTAGATGCGCAAATCTTTTTGCCCCAACTATTTGCCACAAAGCGCTAAGATCAAGCGGGAGGGCCAAGACATGATATATATCCCCCTCATCTAATTTGATATGAGAGGTTAGAAAGTTATAAAGCTCTTTATCGTCGTTTTTTTCTAAAGTTAACCTAACAAAATCCCCTTTTCTTCTGGCGCGTATACCTTGCTCCAAAAGCTCCAAAAAGTCTTCAGCCTCCTCTTCTTCTATTACAAGGTCGGCGTTTCTTGTTACTTTAAACGCTATGCTCTCAGCGCACTCATACCCAGAAAAGAGGTTTTCAATGTGTCTTCTAACAATAGATTCTACCCCTACGAATATTCCGCTCTCTATCTCTATAAATTTGCTAATAACCCTAGGAATTCTCACAAGCCCAAATTTGATTATATGTTTGTCATCTTTATCCACAAGCTTTACAGATAGGGCAAAACTAAGGTTATTTAGATGTGGAAACGGATGGGTGGCATCTATAGCTATCGGAATAATCACGGGATATAGATTGTTAAAAAAATAGGCATCAGCTTTTGCTTGAAGCTCTGGGCTTAACTCTTGATATTTTTTTATATAAAGCCCATCTTTTTTTAGCTCCTCAACTATCCCCTCAAAACACTTTTTAACTCTAATTTTTTCGTTGTGCAAATAACTTCTGATTGCGCTAAGTTGATCTATCGGGGTCATCTTATCTGCGCCAACAGCGTTAATCCCCATCTTATACATCTCTTGAAGACCAGCGGCTCTTATCATATAAAATTCATCCAAATTTGTGCCGTAAATTGCGATAAACTTTAGCCTCTCAAGCAATGGATGCTTTGTATTTTCCGCCTCTTCAAGCACCCTTGTGTTAAACCTAAGCCACGACAATTCTCTATTGATATAAAGGTGTGGGTCTTTTAAATCTATTTTATTTTCCATTTACATTTTCCGTTTAATTTATTTTCTTTTTTAGTGAATCTTTATTATACAAAAAGTTATTTACGGTTTTAAATCAATTTAAGCTCACCAGGAGTACAATAACCACATTTCAAAAAGAGTATTGGGATTTGATGGCAAACAATACAAAAGAGATTAGATTTATTATTTTTAGCTTTTTGATAGTTATAACGATAGGCACTTTTTTACTTTCACTCCCCATATCCACCACAAAACCGATTTCACTTACAGACGCTATCTATACGGCTACTAGCGCAACATGCGTAACGGGGCTTATTGTCAAAGAGACACCGGTTGATTTTACATATTTTGGTCAAGGTGTGATACTGTTGATGATTCAAATCGGTGGCTTAGGATACATGACCATAGCCACATTTATGGCGATAATTTTGCGTCGCAAACTATCTCACAGAGACCAAATGATTCTAAAAACATCGCTTAACTACGATACATTATCCGGAGTCGTGCGGTTTTTGAAAATCGTATTTAAGATGGTTTTGGCGATAGAGGCCGTCGGAGCGATACTATTTACGATTCGGTTCTCATTTGATATGCCGCTTTCAAAGGCTGCATGGGTCGGCATATTCCACTCAATATCTCTTTTTAACAACGCCGGTTTTTCGCTATTTTCAAACTCTTTTATGGATTACAAATTTGACATCATGGTAAATTTAGTAGCCACCACCCTAATTATCGTTGGGGGCATCGGCTATATCGTTATTTTTGAGCTCTACTACTTCAAGCAAAAAAAGCTAACCAGAATATCCACTCATACGAAACTAACGCTATCTACAACCCTTATCTTGATAATTGCGGCTATGTTTTTATTTTTGAGCCTTGAATGGTCTAATACAAAATCGATAGGCAACTTTGACATATGGCAAAAACTAATCACAAGCTATTTTTATGCGATAAATCTTAGAACAGCCGGCGCAAACTCTATTGATATAGGGGCACTTGGCGATTCAACCCTTTTTTTATCCACAATATTTATGGTAATAGGCGGCGGGGTTGGAGGAACTGCAGGCGGTATAAAGGTAACGACTTTTGCCGTTATAGCGATAGCCACATGGCACTCCATCAAAGGGTACTCAGATGCCTATATATTTAAAAGAACCATTCCTCACCAAAAAGTTATTCAGGCTTTTACTATTTTACTTGTAGGGACATTTTATATCATAGCAGCAACAATACTTCTATCGGAAACTCAAAATGCCCATTTTATAAATATTATTTTTGAAGTTACTAGCGCATTTGGGACGGTGGGAGTATCTACCGGCAACGGCGGCGTTTTAAGCCTGTCGGCAAATTTTAACGATTTTGGCAAACTTGTTATCGTCTTTATAATGTTAGCTGGAAGGATTGGATTTTTGGCATTTACCTTAGCCTTTATAGGCAAAATAGAGGAAAAAAGATACAAGTACGCTGAGGGCAGAATAATTTTATAAGAGGAAAATAATGAAAACTTACGCCGTAATAGGACTTGGAAGATTTGGATTTCATGTCGCAAAAGGTCTTGCCGAGCAAGGTTTGGATGTTATCGCGGCAGATAACGACCCTGAAAGAGTCAAGCAAATCGGGGATTATGTAGAAGACGCCGTGGTACTAGACTCTACCGATATAAAAGCGCTTGAGGATAGCGGAATATCAAAAGCGGATGTCGTCATAGTAAGTATAGGGGAAAATGTGGAGGCTAGCACTCTAACTGTAATGTCGCTTATCGATTTAGGGGTAAAACAGGTAATAGCAAAAGCTATTTCGGTGCTTCACGGTAAGATTCTTACAAAACTTGGCGCATACAAAGTAATCCAGCCAGAAAGAGAGGCGGCGCTAAAGCTTGTAAAAACAATTGCAGAACACATACATTACGATACGATAGATTTATCCAATACAATGAGGATAGTCAAATTTAGCGTTCCAAAAATATTTGTCGGAAAAAGAATAGGCGATATAGAGTTTGAAAGGGAGCACGGTATTAAACTTATAGCGCATAAGCATAATGGCGTTTGGTATACAACGATTGATGAAAATTTAATTATTCAAGAAAACGATATTCACGTCATTATAGGCAATGTAACAAATATAGAAAAAATAAGTAAGACGCTTTAAACAAAACTTAATTTGTTTTTTTATATTATTCGCGTCTTAAAAACCAAAAAATTTCAAGAGGTTCAAATATGTACGCAGTTATAAAAGCCGGCGGCAAGCAATACAAAGTAAGTGTCGGCGACGAAGTACTAGTTGACAAAATGGGCGTAGAACCAAAAAGCGAAGTAGAATTTAAAGAAGTTCTTATGGTAGGCTCAGACAAACTAGTAGTAGGTAATCCTTTCGTTGCAGGCGCAAAAGTTGTCGCAAAAGTGGTAAATGAAGGTAGAGGTAGAAAGGTAATAACTTTCAAAAAAAGAAGAAGAAAAGACTCTAAAACAAAAAGAGGCTTTAGAAGAGACTTTACAAGAGTCGTAATTACGGCTATAGCCGCCTAATAAAAATAGGAGAATAAGATATGGCACACAAAAAAGGTCAGGGTAGTACCCAAAATAACCGTGACTCAGTCGGTAGACGGTTAGGTCTTAAAAAATCAGGCGGACAATTCTGCAGAGCCGGAAATATCCTTATTAGACAAAGAGGGACAAAAATCCATCCTGGTAAAAATGTAGGTATAGGCAAAGACCATACTATATTTGCGCTAATTGATGGAATAGTTACTTTTGAGAGAAAAGATAAAGATAGAAAAAAAGTTTCGGTATATCCGGCTGCTTCTTAATTCCGCAAAACTTTAAAAAATAAAATATGTTCACAGATAGCGTCGTAATAACCGTAGCCTCAGGGAAAGGGGGCGCCGGTTGTGCGGCATTCCACAGAGAAAAATTTATACTACACGGCGGACCTTCTGGCGGTGACGGCGGCAAGGGCGGAAGCGTCTACTTTTATATAGACCCAAATGCCGATTCACTCTCAAAATACAGAGGCAAACACCACCACAAAGCCAAAAACGGCGAACCTGGCGCTAGTAGACAAATGCACGGCAAAAGCGGCGAAGATTTAATACTTACCGTTCCAGTTGGCACACAAGTATTCGATGCCGAAACTGGCGAACTGCTTGTCGATTTAACCCAGCCAAATACCAAAGTTTTATTCCTAGAAGGCGGCAAGGGGGGTCTTGGAAATATCCACTTTAAATCTGCCACAAATCAAAAACCGACATATGCGCAACCTGGTCTGCCTGGCATAGAGAAAAAAATAAGGCTAGAGCTTAAACTTATAGCAGATGTTGGGCTTGTTGGCTTTCCAAATGTGGGTAAATCAACGCTTATATCAGTAATGTCGGCGGCAAAACCAGAGATTGCAGATTATGAATTTACAACGCTAAAGCCAAATCTTGGCGTTGTAGATATAGATGATTATAACTCTTTTGTTATAGCCGATATTCCCGGAATAATCGAGGGAGCTAGTGAGGGTAAAGGTCTTGGACTAAAATTTTTAAAACATATAGAGAGAACCAAGGTATCTCTATATTGCCTTGACTGCGCTAGAGAGCGCTCACTTTTTGAGCAGTTTACAACATTAAAAAAAGAGCTAATGGCATACTCTAATAAGCTAAGTAAAAACGATTATGCAATAGCAATAACCAAGATAGATGCCCTTGATGCGCAAACAGTTAACGCTAAAGTTAGTCAGTTTATGTTTGAACTTGGCTTAAAATCTAACGGCGAAATCGATGGAGTAGCGTATTATGAATCGGAAAATTCAAATCCTAAATTTATTATCCCCATCTCCTCAACCACACATCAAAACATTCAAAAGTTAAAATTCTCCCTTTTTAAAATCCTAAAAGGGTAATCGCTTATGCAAAAAGAGAAAATTGTTATAAAAGTTGGCTCTGCGGTGCTTACCAAAAATGGCAAAATTAGCGTAGAGCGGATACAAAACCTTGTAGAATTCTTAGCCGAACTAACAACCAAATATAAAGTAATCCTTGTAACATCGGGGGCTATAGCTACAGGGCACACCATTCTTCCAACAATATCCAACAAAACAACGGCCGGCAAACAAGCTTTGGCGGCTGTGGGACAAGCGGCGCTTATCAATAAATATCAAAAAGAGTTTAAAAAGTTTAATATTACAGTTGCGCAGATACTTTTGACCGCTGAAGATTTTGATTCAATCAAACGCTCCGAAAATGCAAAAGCAGCGGTAAACACATTACTTGACAACAACATAATCCCTATCATTAACGAAAACGACTCGGTTATTGTAGATGAAATCCTAAGAGGCGACAACGACCAATTATCGGCGCAGGTTGCACACTATTTTGACGCCAAAATGCTTGTTATCCTCTCAGATATCAAAGGCTACTACGACAAAGACCCAAACAAATATCCGGACGCAAAACTAAGAAAAGTTGTGTCATACATAGATGAGAGTGAGCTAAATGCCGACTACAACCCAAATGATGCTTTTGCAACAGGTGGAATAGTTACTAAATTAAAAGCGGCAGATTTTTTACTAAAACATGACAGACAAATGTTTTTGGCTAGTGGCTTTGATCTAAAAGGCGCTAGAGAGTTTTTAATAAATGGGATTCAAAACGAGGGGACTTTGTTTTCAAAATGAGAAAAAATATAGTTTTTATGGGGAGCGCCGACTTTTCTAGTATTATCCTAGAATCGCTTGCAACAGACGATAGATTTAATGTTTTGGCCCTTTTTACGCAACCTGATAAACCTGTAGGGCGAAAACAGATAATGACGCCGCCTGATACCGCTATTTGCGCCAAAAGATTTGCTATCCCTACATTTCAGCCAACAAAAATATCAGAGAACGCAGCGCAAATAAGGGATATGAAACCTGATTTTATCGTAGTTGCCGCATATGGTCAAATCTTAAAAAAAGAGATTTTGGATATTGCCCCTTGTATCAATTTGCATACCTCGTTTTTGCCTCGCAATAGAGGGGCGGCGGCGCTTCAGACACATATCTTAGAAAACGATGATTATGTTGGAGTTACCGCTATTTTAATGAATGAGGGGCTTGATACGGGCGATATACTTGGGGTTTTATTTTTTAGACCACAAGGGTGCGCAAAGTTTAACTGCCTCTTAAAGCACCTTGGATATCAAGCCGCAAATCTCACTAAAAGCGTTATTTTGGAGTTTGAAAATATAAAGCCGCTACCTCAAATAAACGCCGATGCAACATATGCCAAAAAACTCTCAAAAGAGGATGGGTTAATAGATTTTAGCTCAGCTAAAAAAGCTTACAAAAAGTTTTTAGCCTACTATCCGTGGCCCGGTATATACATACCATCTGGATTAAAAATAAAAGAGGCGATGATAAATGAGCTTGACTCATTCAATGAAGGTGGGAAGATACTTGAAATTAACAAAGAGGATATTATCGTTGGATTTGAGAGGGGCTCACTCAAAATATTAAGTGTGCAAGCTCCCACAAAAAATGAGGTCTCGGCAGTCGAATACATCAGGGGCAAAAGGCTAAATATTGGAGATACTCTGGTTTGATACGCTACCTTCAACGCAGGTATATCTAGTTGAAAAAATAAAAAATGGTAACTTATCGGCTCCTGTCTGCGTAGTCGCACAAACGCAAACCGACGGGCAAGGCTCAAGGGGCAACAGGTGGGAGTCTGTCGCTGACTCTCTTTTATTTTCATTCGCCATACCCCTAAAAGAGCTTCCAAATGATCTAAAAATAGAGTCTGCATCGATATATTTTATGTATATAATGAAAGAGCTTTTAGCAAATAAAGGCTCGAGATGTTGGTTTAAGTGGCCAAACGACATTTATATAGACGACAAAAAGATAGCCGGAGCGATAACTACTTTTTTAAAAGAGAAAGAAACGCTTGTCTGTGGCATAGGGATCAACTTTTTTGAAACAAAAGAGTTTGGAAAATGCGATATAAAAACAGATAAAAAAAGCCTTATTAATGAGTATCTATCAGTATTTACAGCTCCGCCAGAGTGGAAGCAGATTTTTATAAAATTTGAAGTAGAATTTTTAAAAACAAAAGAAAAAATGCTATTTCATAGCAGCCAAAAATATAGCGAAAATGTCACGCTAAATAGTGACGGTTCTTTAAGTGTAGATAATAAAAAGGTGTTTAGTTTAAGATGAGCGAAATTATTGCAATAGCAAACCAAAAAGGTGGCGTCGGCAAGACAACAACTGCTGTCAATCTTGCCGCATCGCTGGCAGTAGCGGAAAAAAAAGTACTTCTCATCGATGCCGACCCACAGGCAAACGCCACGACAAATCTAGGGATTCATAGAAATAGCTTTGAATACAATATATATCACGCCTTTATTGGGTCAAAAAAACTCTCAGAGGTAATACTTAATACAAATCTGCCACATTTGCATCTAGTACCTTCAAATATCGGTCTTGTTGGGATAGAAAAGGAGTTGCACGATAAAAAAGTAAAAAATAGAGAGCTCATTTTAAAAGAACTAATTGCAGAGATAGAGAATAAATATGATTATATTATCATAGACTCTCCCCCAGCTCTCGGCACTACAACCGTAAACATACTCTCAGCCGCAAACTCGCTTATTATCCCTATACAGTGTGAGTTTTTTGCCCTTGAAGGCTTGGCGCAGCTACTAAATACCGTCAAAATAGTACAAAAGACAATAAATCCAAAACTTCGCATACGAGGCTTTCTGCCTACGATGTATAGTACGCAAAACAACCTCTCCAAACAAGTATTTTTGGATCTAAAAAGACACTTTGTCGATAGATTGTTTAAAAGTTCCGAAGGGGGCGCAAATCAGGACGAGACTACCTCGTATATAGTTATACCAAGAAATGTGCGCCTTGCGGAATCGCCTAGTTTTGGCAAACCAGTCATACTTTATGACGCCAAATCTCCAGGCTCACTGGCATATCAAGAGCTTGCATACTGTCTTTTAAAGGAAGCAAATGTCTAAGCTTTCAGGAGGACTTGGCAGGGGGCTTGGCGCAATCCTTGAGGAGGTAGAAGAGGCGTACAAACAAAACAGCGGCTCTTCAGAGTTTGTTAAAGAGATCTTACTAGAAGATATAATAGTAAACCCTTTTCAGCCAAGAAAGCAGTTTGACGCAGAATCAATAGCGGAACTTAGCGAATCGATAAAAAGACATGGTTTACTACAGCCAGTGATTGTCATCAAAAGCAATGATAAATTTATGCTAATAGCCGGCGAGAGAAGACTTAGGGCGACAAAGCTAGCCGGCATACCAAAGATAAAAGCGATAGTCGCTGATATAGATAAAGACAGAATAAGAGAGCTCGCTCTTATAGAAAATATCCAAAGAGAAAACCTAAACTCCATCGAACTTGCCATAAGCTTAAAAGAGCTGATAGAAGAGCATAATTTGACACATGAGGAGCTCTCTGATATAGTAAAAAAAAGCAGGAGCTTTATCACCAATACGCTTAGACTTTTACAGCTTGATGAGTATGTAAAAGACAAGCTCATGCAAAATAAAATCACGCATGGGCATGCAAAAGTGCTTGTAGGGTTGGAAGTAAACGAACAAAAAAAAATAACAGATTCCATAATCGGTCAAAAACTAAGCGTAAGAGATACAGAAGAGCTAGTGGCAAAACTAAAAGAGCCGATTAGAGGAGCAAAAAAAACATCTCAATCTGCAACAAACAAATTAGAGCTTGCGCAGCTTATAGATACACTAAATAAATCTTATGGAATAAAAACAAGAAAAACAGCCTCATCGATTACTATTCATTTCGATAATCAAGCACAAATTGAAACGCTATTAAAGGATCTAAAAAGTAGCTAGCCTATTTTTTAGACACACTTTTTTAGCTTTCGTGTGCTAAAATCACAACTCACTACAAAAAGGAGTGCTTTTATATGCTAGACATTCAGCCTAGCCTACTTGCGTTTGAAATTATTACTTTCTTACTGCTTGTAGCTATCTTAAATCAGATTCTTTACAAACCCATGCTTAGCTTTATGGAGGAGAGGAATTCGAATCTAAAAGCAGATGCCAATCTCGCAAACGCGCAAGAAAGCGAGAAGGAAGCGCTAATTATGGAGGCAAACAAACTGCTTGCCGATGCAAAAGCCGAAGCGGCAAAAATTAGACACGAAGCTATTACTGCTGCAAAAGCTGAAGCTGAAGCTAAAATAAATGCTGCCAAAGAAAGCATTAAAGCCGAAGTTGCTAATTTTTCAAGCGAATTAACCACCCAAAAAGCTGAACTAAAAGCAGTTATCCTCTCTAATTCAGAAGGGTACAAACAAAGCTTGGCAAAAGCTCTAAAAATATAAGAAAGGTCGCAGATGAGTCTTGTCAAAGTAGTATCCGCATTGCTTCTAGCATCCGTTGCAGTTTTTGCTTCTGATGCAGGACACAGCGGAACGGACATATTGCCTAGAGCGGTAAACTTTCTTATTTTTGCCGCTCTTGCTTACTATTTATTAGCCGAAAAACTAAAGGCTTTCTTTAGCGGCAGATCAGCTTCGATAGCAAAAGCTTACGAAGACGCCGAAAATAAGATCAAAGAGGCAAACGCCGCTTTGAATGAGGCAAGAGTAAAAAAAGAGGAGGCGTCCAAACTAGCAAACGAACTTGTAGCTTCAGCAAAAGCGGATGCAGTGATTCAAGCAAAAAAAATAGCTGAATATGCTGACGAAGAGATAGCTAGAATACAAAAATCGGCAGAAGAAGAAAAAGCTATGCTGAGAAAAAAAGCTATCATCGATGCAGTAGAGGGCGCAATAGGCGAAATAGTCGATAAAGAAGGTTTTGGCGTCGATGAAAAAGATTTTGCCAAAATCATTGCAAAAAGGGTTGCCTAATGATTTCATCAATATCTAAAAAATATACAAAAGCCCTAATAGGCGCGCTTAGCAATGAAGAGCTTCAAAAAAGTTATGAGTCGCTAAGCAAAATAAGTAGCGCTATCAAGCTATCAAAATTTCAAGATATTATAGGCTCAAAAGAGGTTTCTTTAGAGCAAAAAGCGGCTCTAATTGCTGAAATATCAGGAAACAATGAAGCAAAACTAAAAAACTTTATCGAACTACTTCTAAAAGCAAAAAGAGTTGAAATAATTCCAGCCGTTGCTGAAGAGATTAGAGAGTTTTTGGCGGCAAAATCGGGCAAAGCTACCGGAACTGTAACCGCTTCTTTTGATGTCGATAATGCTGATATGCAAGAAATTGCAAAGGTTCTCGGCTCAAAACTACAAAGAGAGCTTGAACTATCTTTTACAAAAACAGATGCCGCTCATTTCAACGGTATCAAAGTTGAGATAGAAGATCTCGGCGTAGAGGTTGAAATTAACAAAGACGCGCTAAAAAAATCTGTTATCGCGCACATTTTAAATACAACTAAAATCTTTTGAAAGGGGACACGGTGAGCGCTAAAATAAATGCTGACGAAATTAGCTCAATAATCAAAGAAAGAATTGAGAACTTTGAGCTAAAAGTAGATATTAACGAAACCGGCAAAGTAATCAGTATCAGCGATGGTATTGCTAAAGTTTACGGTTTAAAAAATGTTATGGCCGGAGAGATGGTCGAGTTTGAAAACGGAGAGAAAGGTCTTGCTCAAAACCTTGAAGAATCAACAGTTGGTGTTGTTGTTTTAGGTAAAGGCAAAGGGATCGTTGAAAACACTACGGTAAAAAGACTAGGTAAACTGTTAAAGGTTCCTGTCGGCGAAGCAATGGTGGGAAGAGTTGTAAATGCTCTTGGCGAGCCAATCGACGGTAAAGGTCCAATAGCTGCTACTGAGACAAGGTTTGTTGAGGAAAAAGCTCTAGGCATTATGGCTAGAAAATCTGTACATGAACCTCTTCAAACAGGTATCAAAGCAATTGACGCGCTTGTGCCAATTGGTAGAGGTCAAAGAGAGCTTATTATTGGGGATAGACAAACAGGTAAAACGACAGTTGCTATTGACACAATAATTAACCAAAAAGGTCAAGGGGTATATTGTATATATGTTGCAATTGGTCAAAAACAATCAAGTGTTGCCCAAATAGTTAAAATTCTTGAAGAACACGGAGCTATGGAGTATACAACTGTTGTTGCCGCTACTGCGTCTGAAAGTTCGGCTCTTCAATTTTTGGCTCCATACTGCGGCGTAACAATTGGCGAATACTTTAGAGACAATGCAAAACACGCTCTTATCGTATATGATGATCTCTCAAAACATGCGGTAGCTTACAGAGAGATGTCGCTACTTCTAAGACGCCCTCCTGGAAGAGAGGCTTATCCTGGCGATGTATTCTACATTCATTCAAGACTCCTTGAAAGAGCGGCAAAACTAAACGATAAGCTTGGAGCTGGAAGCCTTACTGCGCTACCAATTATTGAAACTCAAGCTGGAGATGTATCTGCCTACATCCCAACAAACGTAATTTCAATTACCGATGGTCAGATATTCCTTGAGACAGATTTATTTAACGCAGGTGTTAGACCGGCTATTAATGTTGGTATCTCAGTTTCAAGGGTTGGCGGCGCTGCCCAAATTAAAGCGACAAAACAAGTTGCTGGTACACTTAGACTTGACCTTGCGCAATTTAGAGAGCTTCAAGCGTTTGCTCAATTTGCATCTGACCTTGACGATGTAAGTAGAAAACAGCTTGAAAGAGGGCTTAGAATGGTTGAGGTTCTAAAACAAGGACCTTATTCGCCTATCCCAATTGAAAAACAAGTTTGTCTAATATTCGCTGGAAATACTGGATATCTTGACGGCATGAGTCCAAAAGAGGTAACGACTTACGAAGCCGAGCTTTATGAGTTTATCGACTCTAAGTATCCTCAAATATTCGAAGATATTAGAGCTAAAAAACAAATCGATAAAGAGAACGAAGAGGTTCTTAGAAAAGCGCTTGATGAGTTTAAGGTAATTTTTTCGTCAACAGCTAAAAAATAAGTAAAGAGACAAAAAAATGGCTAACCTAAAAAACATTCAGCGCAAAATCAAAAGCGTTCAAAATACGGGCAAGATAACCAGAGCGATGAAGCTTGTCTCCACAGCTAAACTAAAAAAAGCTGAGGAGCTAGCCAAGGCTTCTAGAGAATATGCTTTGAAACTAAATGAAGTTTTGTCAAACATAGCCTGCAATGTCAATAAATACGATATTAGCGGGTTTGGATACGATGCAAGACTATTCAAAAAAAATGAGGATGAAAAGGTTGTCGATTTGATTTTTATCACCTCCGACAAAGGTCTTTGCGGCGGTTTTAACGCGCAAACGATTAAAGCCGTAAAAAATCTATATTCGAAGCTTAAAAACGAGGGCAAAACTGTTAGAATTAGAGGAATAGGTCGAAAAGGTATCGACAACCTCAAATTTAACCAAATTGAGCTAGCCGAATCAAATATAGGCGTATCTGGGGCTCCTTCTTATGAAAAAGCCCAAAGGATAATTGAAAAAGCTTTTGTCGACTTTACAGAAGGTAAAACGGACAGAGTCGTTATTATCTATAACGGATTTAAAAGCATGATAGCTCAGGAGATAAGAGAGATAGATCTGTTGCCTGTTGATTTAAAAAATGCTGGCAGTAGTTCGTGTGAGTCAATCATCTCAACAGAGCCGGACGACAGTAAAATTATTTTGGATTCTTTGATGCAAAAATACATCGAATTCAATCTGTACTATTCGCTTATCGACTCTCTAGCGGCTGAACATGCTTCCAGAGTTCAAGCTATGGATGCGGCAAACAGAAATGCAAAAGAGATGGCTAACAGTTTAACTATTCAATATAACAAAGCAAGACAAGAATCAATTACGACAGAGCTAACAGAAATTATCAGCGGTATGGAATCGCTTAAATAATAAAGGAGATATGAGGGATGGAAGGTATAGTAAGCCAGGTAATCGGTCCGGTTGTCGACGTAGACTTCGATAACGGTCAACTGCCAAACATTAACGATGCACTTGAAATTAATTTTAATGTAGAGGGTAAAGAGGTAAGACTAATCTGCGAAGTTGCACAACATGTTGGCGACAACAGAGTAAGATCAATTGCTATGGATATGACTGAGGGTCTATCAAGAGGGACGAAAGTAAAAGCTCTTGGCGCCCCTATTAAAGTTCCAGTAGGTACTGAGGTACTAGGAAGAATCTTTGATGTTACTGGTAATGTAATTGACGAAGGCGCCCCTTGCGAAGCCAAAGAATACTGGTCAATCCATAGAGATCCGCCAAAATTTGAAGATCAAAATACGCAATCAGAAATATTTGAGACAGGTATCAAAGTTGTTGACCTTCTTGCTCCATACGCAAAAGGCGGTAAAGTTGGTCTGTTTGGCGGCGCCGGCGTTGGTAAAACGGTTATTATTATGGAGCTTATCCACAATGTTGCCTACAAACACTCTGGCTACTCAGTATTTGCAGGTGTTGGTGAAAGAACAAGGGAAGGTAACGACCTTTATCATGAGATGAAAGAGTCAAATGTTCTTGACAAAGTTGCTCTATGCTATGGTCAAATGAACGAACCACCAGGGGCGAGAAATAGAATCGCACTTACCGGTGTAACTATGGCTGAGTATTTTAGAGATGTTATGGGTCTTGATGTGTTGATGTTTATCGACAACATATTCAGATTTGCGCAATCTGGCTCTGAAATGTCGGCCCTTCTTGGAAGAATCCCATCTGCCGTTGGTTACCAACCAACTCTTGCAAGAGAGATGGGGGCGCTTCAAGAGAGAATTACATCAACCAAAAAAGGCTCTATTACATCTGTTCAAGCTGTATATGTTCCTGCGGACGACCTTACCGACCCAGCTCCTGCGACAGTTTTTGCTCACCTTGACGCAACTACGGTTCTTAGCAGAAAAATCGCTGAAAAAGGTATCTATCCTGCAGTTGACCCACTAGATTCAACATCTAGAATGCTTGACCCAAAAATTATTGGCGAAGAGCATTATAAAGTAGCAAGGGGCGTTCAAGCTATCCTTCAAAAATACAAAGATTTGCAGGACATTATTGCAATTCTTGGTATGGATGAACTAAGCGAAGATGATAAGCTTACAGTTGAAAGAGCTAGAAAAATCGAAAGATTCCTATCTCAACCGTTCTTCGTTGCGGAAGTATTTACGGGAAGCCCTGGTAAATATGTAAGCTTGGAAGACACAATCAAAGGCTTTAAAGAGATACTAGAAGGTAAGCACGACTCTGTCCCTGAAATGGCGTTTTATATGGTTGGCGGTATCGACGAAGTACTTGAAAAAGCTGAAAAGCTAAAGGCAAAAAAATAAAGGCTAGCTTATGAACAGCTTTAAATTACAAATAATAACCCCGCAAGGTAAGGTGTTTGACCAAAATGCTTTATCTGCGGTTTTCCCGGGAGACAAGGGTGAGTTTGGCGTTCTTCCTGGTCACTCTACCCTCCTTTCTCTTTTGGGACCTGGTCTAATAGAGATCACAAAAGAAAACGGTGAGAAAGAAAGCGTAGCTATCAACTGGGGTTACGCAGAAATCGACGAGAAAAAAGCTATCGTACTCGTAGATAAAGCAATAGCGGTTGTCGGCAAAACAAGCGGAGAGATACAAAAAGCTATCGAAAAGGCGGAAAAGCTACTAAAAGATGCTACCGATTCAAACGTAATACTCTCAGTTACAGCTCAAAAGCTCAAAAACATACAAAAATAATGAGTACTATCCTCAACTACTTCCAAAACGGTACGATGGTTACCGTTTTGGTCTTTATTATTCTATCAATCTACCTTATCTCTGTAACTTGGGTTTTTATATATAGATATTTTTATCTTAACTCCTGGGCTTCAAGAGAGAAAGAATCAGTAGAAAGACTTGCCCTTGGACATAGAAGTGTCAGTGAATTATCGGTGCTTTCAAAATGCCATAGGTATGAAGACAGCGTTAATCCACATGCGTTAAATGCATGCCTAAGGGCTGCAGAAAAGGACTCTACAAGTGGGCTTACTATACTCTCAATAGTAGCTTCAACTTCACCGTTTGTTGGGCTTTTTGGAACTGTTGTTTCAATACTTGACTCATTTGCAAAAATTGGGGTAGCTGGAGGGGCTAGCCTGAATGTACTCGCCCCAGCAATCAGCGAAGCGCTTGTAGCTACAGCTTGCGGTATATTTGTGGCGGTTCCAGCTTACGCTTTTCACTTAATGCTCAAAAGAAAAAGCTACGAAGTGCTAAGCTATTTGCAGATGCAAATTGAACTTCTCAAATCTTAAAGCAATGCTAGAATACGAAGATAAGCCAGAATTAAATATAACACCTCTTGTGGATGTAATGTTGGTACTTCTTGCGATCTTAATGCTCGCTACCCCTGCTATTGTGTATCAAGAAAAAATTGAACTGCCAAAGGGCTCTAAACAAGAACAAATTAGCGAGAAAGAAAAAATTGCCGTACGTGTGGATTTGCAAAAAAACATATATGTAAATGAAAAAAAGTTCGACATGGACAGCTTTGGAGACGCATTTTTAAACTACTCTGCCTCTTTTGCTAAAGACACGCCAATTACCCTAAGAGCCGATAAAAATCTTAAGTATGATGATGTAATGCATATTATGAAGCTCATAAAAGCGTCTGGATTTCAAAAAATATCTTTGGTGACGGATGGATAAAAATAGCCTTTTTTGGCTTGGCGGTCTTGGCTCTCTCTCTCTTTACGCCGCGATTGTGGCAATTTTGCTTTTTGCGCTCACAAGCTCTGAAAATCTTAAAAAAATAGCGATAAAAAGCGAGCAAAGCTCAATTGAGGTTAGCATGGAAGAGTTAGAGGCTACTCCATCACAACCTACCGTAAAAACAGAAACAAAAGAGGTATCCAAAGAGGTGAAAAAACAAGAAGAGGTGAAAAAACCTGAACCAAAAAAAATTGAAAAAATCATGGAAGAGGCAATCTTACCAAAAAAAATTATTAAAGAGACACCAAAAAAAGAGCAACCAAAAGCAACTCCAGACGCCGCGCAAAAACAGGTAGCCAATCAGCCAAAAAGCGCAAAAGATCTGTTGGCGGCTCTTTCTATCAAAAAAAATAGCGATATTAGTTTTACCTCATTTAACTCTAGCGGGGAAGTAAACGAATATTTAAGTAATATTGCCAAGATAATCAAACAAGGATGGAATCCAGCAAAAACAGATGCGGGACTGATCGCCGTAGTAGTCGTCAACATCGAACCAGATGGAAGTTTTAGTTTTCGGCTCAAAAGAGGGGGAAATGCTGATTTTAACGATAGACTCACCGCATATTTGCAATTTTTGCAACAAAAAGGGTTTCCGCCGCCTACTGATAGAAAAAGCGTTTCAGTAGAATTTAATTTTAAAGTGAGGGAGTAATGTTAAAAATAGTCGCAATTTTGTGTGTTAATTTTCTCTTTTTATTTGCACAGACAGCCAGTATAGATATAGAAAAAAGCGCTATGGCTTTAGCAAAAATAGCGGTTGAAAGCTATCGCGACAGCGGTGTAACAGAGTTTGAGCAAAACCAAATAGATGCGATGGTGCTAAATGATATTAAAGTATCAGATCATTTAGAAGCTGTTCCAAATCCTTTTAAAAACGGCTTTGATACTCCAGTATCAGGAGCTGATTTAAAAGCCAAAAATATAGAAATCTTGCTTAAATACAAAATCTCAAAAAATTCAAACGGTTATACTGTGGAGACAAAGCTGTTTGATCCGTTAAAAAATACGCCGCTTACTCAACGATATAGTGTTCAAGAGTTTAAACAGTATCCATTTTTGGCTCACAATATAGCGGTCGGAGTTAACGACTATTTACGGGCTCCGTCTATCGATTGGATGAAAAATTTTGTCATTTTGGCCA
>JAVRLX010000026.1:0-20365 GCA_031960985.1 Campylobacterales bacterium
AGCTTATCGTCGCCGCTATCTATTAGCTTTAGCCTGTTTGCTATCTCTTCGCTGTATTTGTCTGATTTTATTTTGACTTTGTCTTTTGGTATTGTCTCCAATAGGCTCATAAACTTAGACAAAAAACCGTCGTCCACTTCAAGTGTTATGGTTTGCATATCTTTTCGCCTTCTGTAAAATTTTTAAGATTATATCACATATAGGCGCTTAGAAAGATTTAAGCCGTGTTAAAGTAAAATCCCGCCAAAAATTTAATCAATTTAAAGGCTTTAAAATGGCAAGAAGATGTATGGTAACTGGCAAAGGCGTTCAAGTCGGAAACAATGTTAGCCACGCTAATAACAAAAACAAAAGAAGATTTCTTCCGAATCTTAGAACGGTAAGAATCCAACTTGAGGATGGGACTACCAAAAAAATAAAAGTAGCCGCTTCAACCCTTAGAACAATGAAAAAAGGTGCTTAATTTTTTTAAGCGCTTTCCTCTTTTTTTCCTCTTTTACGATAAAATTCCCGCAAATACTATAAAGGTTTGAATATGCAAGCCACATTTATACTTGAACCAAACGAAATAAATGCATCTTTGATAGAGAAGCTAAGAGTGATGTTTGGCGATAAAAAAATAGAGCTAAGTGTGCAAGAAGCCGATGACAGCGTGTATTTGTCAAGTTCTGCCGCCAACAAAGAGAGGCTAGAGCAAGCAATAACCAATATACAAAACGGCAAAAATCTAGTAGAAGCTGACGCCAAACTATTTAAATGAAAAAAGTCCTTTTTGAGGGTTCGGCTTTTGAGGATTTTGGCAACTGGGCTACGGACGACAAAAAAATATACCAAAAAATCATTACTATAATAAAAGACATAGATAGGAGTCCGTTTACGGGTCTTGGCAAACCGGAAGCTTTGAAACACAATTTCAGCGGCTATTGGTCTAGGCGAATCAACGATGAACATAGACTTGTCTATAAAGTGACAGGCGAGAGTATTATAATCGCTTCGTGCAAGTATCATTATTAAAAAGGTTTTTATATGATGTTCAAAATTTTACCTATTCACGGCGGCGTATGTGCGGCTGAAGGATTTTATGCAAACGGCGTAAGCGCAGGGCTAAGGGGCAATGATGAGCCAGATGTTGCTTATATCTACTCCGATACTATTTGCGATGTAGATGCTATCTTTACTACAAACAAATTCCAAGCGGCTCCGATAGCACACTTCAAAGAGCTTGGAGATTTTCAGACAAATTTTGTACTCGTAAATGCCAAAAACGCAAATGCAATGACTGGCGCAAAAGGTGTTGAAGATATAAAAGAGCTTCTAGGCGCATTGCAAGCCAAATTTCCGCAAATCAAAAACCCAGTGATGAGCTCAACTGGCGTAATAGGCGTTAGGCTTCCAAAAGAGAAGATAGCAGCTACTTTTGATAAGTTTGATCTTAGCGTAAAAGATGGTGATCGCGCCGCAAGAGCTATTATGACAACAGATAGGTGGAAAAAAGAGATAGCGCTCAAAGTGGAATTAGAAGATGGTAGAAGCTTTAAGGTAGGCGCTATGGCAAAGGGCGCTGGGATGATAAATCCAAACCTTGCGACAATGCTTTGCTTTATAACAACTGATGCCGATATGCCAAAAGGTGATATAAAGGAACTTTTAAAAGAGCTTGTTCATACAACTTTTAACGCTATTTCGGTAGATGGGGATACATCGACAAACGATACTGTAATGCTACTTGCAAATAAAAAAAGTGGCGCATATGATAAAGATGCGATGAAAGAAGCGTTAAAAATCGTAATGCACAACCTTGCAATCTCAATGGTAAAAGATGGGGAGGGGGCTACAAAAGTGTGTGCCTTTAGAGTTAAAGGGGCAAAAAATGTAACTGATGCCGAAAAAGCGGCAAAAGCTCTCTCAAACTCTTTGCTTGTAAAAACAGCACTTTTTGGATGTGATCCAAACTGGGGCAGGATAGCTTCTGCGATAGGGGCTAGCGGCGTGGAGTGCGCTTATGAGAGTCTTGTTATCTCGTTTGAGGATGTTGTAGTATTTGACAAGGGTGAAATAAACTTTGACAAAGAGGTAGAAACCAAAGCGGCAAATGTATTAAAAAAAGATGAATTTGCTATTATCTGCGACCTTGGGGTTGGTGAGGGGAGCTTTACAGCATATGGATGCGATCTTGGATATGAATATGTCAAAATCAATGCCGACTATAGGACTTAAGCGCTTTTTTTGTAGAATACTTTTAATTGATGTTACGCACAAATACGAGCGAAGCCCGTATTTGTGGCTTAGGACTAATGTCCCTTGCAACCCCCTAAAGCTACCTGCTGACGCAGGAGAGATAGAGGTTCTTACGCACGTTTGGTGCGTAAGGTTAGTTTTTAAGCAAAATTTAAACAGGAGAGTGATTTTATGTTCCATGAATATAGAGATATAGTTTCAAAGCTAAAAGTAGAAAATGCGCATTTTGCGAAAATTTTTGAAAAACACAATGAACTTGATGACAAAATTGATAAAGAAGGCGCCCACATGGACACTATCGAACTTGAAAAGCTAAAAAAAGAGAAACTTCACCTCAAAGATGAAGCGTACGCGATGATCTTAGCTTACAAAAAAGAGCACAATCTATAATATTAGGCTCTTTTTGAGCCTATTTTTCTAATTTACAAGTAAGCGCCATCTCTACAAGTTTCTTACCGACCTCTTCGCTTTCATCTACTAACAAATCAACACCCGCCGCTTTTATGAGTCTGTATTCCCTATCGTTTTTTGTTCTTGCGACTAGATTTACTTTTGGATAGTTAAATTTAATAATCTCACAAATAGTAAGCAGCTCCCCTTCTTTGTCTATTGTGACTACTACAGCTACTGCATCTTTTATTTTTAGAGTTTCAAGCATATTTTTTTGCATTGCATTGCCAAATATGACACGACACCCCCTTGCTTGCCCATCGTAAACAAGATCTCTTTGATTTTCGACAGCTATATAATTAATTCCCTGCGCTTCTAAATTTCTAATAACTGCTTTACCAGTGTTTCCAAAACCAATTACAACGACATGATTTTTGATGCCGGTTGATTTTTCTATAATATCGCTATCTTTGCTTTTGGTAAATTTGTATGATATTTCAGCTATGTATTTTGCTAAAAATGGTGTTATTACCATAGAGAGGGCGGCTATGGCAATAAAAGTTTGAGCAACCTCTTCGTTTACTAAGTGTATCGTTTTTGCATATGCAAATATAACAAATGAAAATTCGCCAACTTGCGAAAGTAGTATCGCCGTCTTAATCGCAGTTCTGGATGAGTATCTAAATAGTTTTGAAAGATAGAAGATAATAACCGTCTTGGCCCCCATAATACCCATCGTTAAAAGAACTATTATCACCATGTTTTTAAAGAGGTAATTTATATCTATTAGTATCCCTATTGATACGAAAAATACCCCAAGTAAAAGATCACGAAACGGTATAAGGTCTGCCTCTATCTGATGTTTAAATGCTGATTCAGAGATTATTATTCCAGCGATAAAAGCTCCAAGCGAATATGGGACTTGAAAGAAATGGGCAATTGAGGCTGATAAAAGGACTATTAATAAAACTGCAATCATAAAAAGTTCATTTGATTTTGCTCCAGCTACATGTTTTAAAAAGTATGAGACGCCGTATTTACCGAAAAAATAGATAGCTATGATGCCGCCTACCGAATTTAGCCCCGTCTCCCAAAGCAATGTACCCAAATCTTTTGAGGTATCGGCAAAGATTGTTACTAGTATGAGGATTGGGACAACGGCTATATCTTGCATCAAAAGTATTCCAATGGAGTTTCTGCCGTGATTTCTCCCAAGTTTGCCGGTTTCTTGTAGTATTTTTAGGACAATCGTGGTTGACGAAAGCGCAAGTGAAAAGCCTATGGCTATTGCTGTTTTCGTATCAAAGTCAAGCAAGTGATGAAGTATAAAGCCAAATATAAGCCCTGATATTAATATCTGAAGGCCGCCTAGACCCAAAACCTCTTTTCGCATAGAGTTTAGTTTTTCTAAAGAAAACTCAAGCCCAAGCATAAACATTAAAAACACAACGCCAAATTCGGCTATCGTGGTAAGCTCTTCACCCCCTGTTAGTCCAAACATTCCCTTTGTGACGACGCCTGTTAGAATATAACCAATAATTGTGCTAACGCCAATTCTTTTTAAAAATAGATTTAGGATAATTGCAAAAAATACAATAAAAGATAAGACAAAAAGACCGTTATTTTCCATCCACTACATCCAATCTAAAAGCTTGGCCACTTCGCTTACTTCAAAGCATTTTATATTTGTTTTTAAATTTTTTGGAAGTTTTGGGACAAGAGCTTTTTTAAACCCTTGAGATGAAGCCTCTTTGAGTCTATTTTCTATTGCCGACACCTCTCTAATATCGCCTGTTAGGCTAACTTCCCCGATAAATATTGTCTCAGGACTGATAGGGCGGTTTTTAAAACTGCTAACTATCGCCGCAATTATGGCTAAATCAATGGATGGCTCAGTGACCTTAATACCACCAACTACATTTATGTATACATCGTATCTACTTAGCATAAGCCCTAGTTTTCTCTCCAAAAGGGCAAGTATCATGGTTAGCCTTGAAGCGTCAAAGCCATTTGTAGAGCGTTTTGGGTTTGGATATGGACTCTCACATACTAGAGCTTGCACTTCGACGGCAAGGGGTCTAGTGCCCTCCATTAACACAGTTATGGCAAAGCCTGGATTTTTTGAATCTCTGCTAAAAAACTTTGACGATATGTTTTTGGCCGCAACTAACCCCTCAGAGGTCATCTCAAATATCCCTATCTCACTTGTGGAGCCAAAACGATTTTTAAATGAGCGAAGTATCCGTATGTCGCTACTGCCGTCACCATCAAAATAAAGCACCGTATCTACCATGTGCTCTAAGACTCTAGGTCCAGCTATTGAGCCCTCTTTGGTTATATGTCCAATGATAAAAACAGTAATGTTTTGCTCTTTTGCGTAGCGCATGAGTTGAAATGTTATCTCTTTAACTTGCGATACACTCCCTGGGGCAGAGTCTAATGCGCTTGAATACATTGTTTGAATTGAATCAATTATAATAAGTTTGTAGTCGGAGTTTTTAGCTTCTTCTAATATCGCCTCTATTTCAATTTCACCCAAAATATATAGGTTTTGATGCAGTGCGCCAAGTCTTGAAGCGCGCATTTTTACCTGCTGATTTGACTCCTCCCCTGCGGCATATAGAGTTTTTTCGCCCCTTTTTGCAAGAAGTCCAGCTATCTTGAGAAGAAGGGTAGATTTGCCAACACCGGGGCTACCACCGATTAGTACAAGTGAGCCGCTAACTATGCCGCCGCCAAGTACTATATCAAATTCATCATCGCCGCTTGGGGTTCTACTAATAGCAATCTCTTCAACATCGGTTATAGGTACAGCTTTTTTTGCCTTTAAAATAGGGGATTTGCTTACAAGTTCAAGATCTTTTTCTTTAACTTCGAGAAAGCTCTCCCATGCCCCGCAATTTGGGCATTTGCCTATCCATTTGGCGCTTTGGTAGCCGCACGCTTGGCATTCAAAAAGGGTTTTTTGTTTTGCCATTAGCCATCTTCTTTAAATATAGCGCCGACAAACTCATCAACGAATGTTTTGGTATCAAACGGCTCTATATCATCTGGTTTTTCACCAACGCCAACATATAGTATAGGAAGTTTTAACTCTTTAACTATCGAAAATATCGCTCCACCTTTTGCCGTTCCATCAAGTTTTGTTACTATTACGGCGTCAAGCCCTATCATGGCGTCAAAAGCCTTTGCTTGATTTACGGCAGAGCTTCCAGCAGTCGCATCGATAATCGCTATTTTTCTATGAGGGGCGCTAGGCATAGCCTTTTGGCATACCCTAACTATTTTTTTTAATTCTTCAGCTAAATTTGTTTGGGTATGAAGTCTTCCAGCTGTATCGATTATTACATAGTCAAATCCTTTTGCAATAGCTGAATTGATAGTATCAAAAGCCACGCTTGAAGGATCAGCCCCTATTTTTGATGTAACTATGTTTACCCCTAACCTATTAGCCCAAATGTTTAGTTGTTCAACAGCCGCGGCGCGAAATGTGTCTGCCGCGCCAAGCGCTACTGTTTTCCCCTCTTTTTTTGCCATATTTGCTAATTTTGCTATCGTAGTAGTCTTACCAGCGCCGTTAACGCCGATAATAAGATCTACAAATGGTTTTTGTGAATATATTTTTGGAGCCTCTTTGGCGTTTGATTCAAAAAATATAGATGAGAGGGAGTTTTGCAATGCGACTTTATTTATCGAATTTGGTAAAGTACTTAGTATCTCTTCGACTATGTCATAATCTACATCGCTTGTTATTAGTATCTCCTCAAGCTCCTCTTTTGTTATCGTATCCCTTTTTGAGCCGATAATTTCAGTGATTGCCGCAACAGTTTTTTGAAGCGATTTCTTAAGAAGCTCAAACATCTATTATTTTCCTAAACTCTTTTTAATATCTTGCTCTATAATCTCTTCAGGAGTAGCACCTGGATAGTAAGCTACTTTTACCCCATTTTTATCAAACATAAACATTGTAGGTATCCCTTTTACTCCACCTACAGCCTCTATAGCTTCAAGATTTGAAGGGGAGTTAGCCACAAAGTAGTTTATATGATTTTCTCCTATAAATTTAACCATCTCTTCATTTGGTTTATTCTCTTCAACCAATACCGCCACAACCGCAAAGTCGTTTTTGTATTTTTCTTGGAGGCTAATTAGATGTGGAATCTCTGCTTTGCAAGGTGGGCACCATGTGGCAAAAAATACAACAAGCACAGTTTTGTTTTCTAACTCTTTAAATTTAAACCCGCCTCCTGTATTTATCATATTTAGTTTTGTGCCATCAACGCCTGTTAGCTCTATATTTTTTATTAGCGCTTTTGTGCTAACTAACGAGCTTGCATCGTTTTTTTTGTCACATCCGGCAAAAAATGTAACCAAAGAGAGCGTTATGGTTAGTAGATATGCAATTTTTTTCATTTTTAACCCATTTTCATTTGATTTTTTACAGCCAAAAGATTATAAACTCTGTGCGCTTAAGGAGGCAGAGCTTTGGAGGTCTATCTTGGAAAATAAAAAAACTGTTTTTAGGCAAAAAGCAAAAGAGACGCTAAAAAAAGAACTCAAAAAAGGAACTTATGTTAAGGATAAGTTGTTTGAGAAAAACCTACTTTTATTTATCAAAAGAAAAAATCCTAAAAGAATTTTGATGTTTTTGCCTCTTGCTATAGAGCCTAATATTAAAGCGGCGATAAAAAAATTAAGAAAACTAAAAAAGAGTATATACATCCCTTTTATAGAGGATATTAGTTTTAAGATTGTAAAATACAGGTTGCCCGTAAAACAAGGGGTGTATAATATTTCAAGTTGCAATAATTCGTATGAAATTATAAAAAAAATTGATATGGCTATCGTTCCGGCTCTCGGCATAGACTCAAAGTTTAGAAGAATCGGCTTTGGAAAAGGTATGTATGATAGATTTTTTGGCTCTCTACATTATAAACCGATAATTGCATTTGCACAAAGAACTTTTAGTTTTAGCAAAGAAGAGATAGGCGAAGCGCATGACGCTATAGGCGATTACCTAATATTGCCCAATAAAATTTTCGCAAAAGGCAGAATAAAAAATGCTTACAATATTATTAACGGCTACGGCGGCCGCTGCGCTGTCAGGGCTAATAGGATTTTTCGTAGCAAAAAAAATAGATTCCACAAAATACCAAATTTACATAGAGCAATCCAAATCGAAAGCAAGAGCTATCGAGCATGAGGCGGAGCTAAAGCTAGAGAGTATTAAAGCAAAAGAGGTAAACCTCGAGCTTGAAGCTAGAAAAAAGCTGGAGTTGGAGCTTTCACGGCTAAAGAGTGAGTACGATACAAAGCAGCAACTTCTCGCCAAAAAAGAGGAGAGTCTCTCGGAAAAAATAAGAAACGAGCTTAAAAGTCTTGAACTGCAAAAAAAAGATATAGCTTCTCTAAAACAAGAGATAACAACCAATAAAAATGAGCTTGAACGACTAAAAGAGCAGTATAAGAAAAAAGTAGAAGAGGTTCTCAAAATAGTTGAAGCCAGAGCTGGACTAACTAGAGATGAGGCTAGGGAGATAGTGCTCAAAAAAACGGAAGAGCAGTGCAGAGAAGAGATAGCGCACATAGTAAGGCGATACGAAGCCGAGGCAAAGAGTGAAGCTAGAAAGAGGGCAAATTACATTATAGCGCAAGCGACAACTAGATTTGCTGGAGAGTTTGCGGCGGAGAGGCTTATTAACGTAGTTCCGATACATAGCGAAGAGATAAAAGGGCGCATTATCGGTAAAGAGGGTCGCAATATCAAGGTGCTTGAGATGCTACTTGGCGTTGATATTATTATTGACGACACACCAAATGCAATTATAGTTAGTAGCTTTAATCTTTTGAGAAGAGCTATTGCCACAAAAACGATAGAACTGCTTATAGAAGATGGCAGAATACAGCCTGCTAAAATAGAAGAGATATATGAAAAAGTTAAGTTAGAATTTGATGAAAAAATGTACGAAGAGGGTGAGAATATAGTAATGGATTTGGGTATCGGCCCGGTACATACTGAGCTAATTAAACTAATCGGACGACTCAAATATAGAGCAAGCTATGGTCAAAATGCCCTTGCGCACTCATTGGAGGTAGTGCATCTAGCAGGTATAATAGCCGCAGAGCTAGGTGGAGATGAGGTGCTTGCAAAAAGAGCGGCGCTTCTTCACGATATAGGCAAGGCGCTTACACACGATTACTCTGGAAGTCACGTAGATCTCGGCGCTGAAGTGTGCAAAAGATACAAAGAGCATCCAGTTGTTATAAATGCAATATACGCACATCATGGACTAGAAGAGATTCGCTCAATAGAGTGCGCAGCTGTTTGTACTGGTGATGCATTGTCTGCGGCTAGACCAGGCGCTAGAAGAGAGGTTTTGGAGAGCTTTCTTAAAAGGGTTGAAGAGCTTGAGAAAATCGCACTCTCGCATGAGGGGGTTAAAAATGCGTATGCTATAGCCGCCGGCAAAGAGATAAGGGTAATAGTTAACGCTTCGCTCGTTAATGACGATGAATCTGCTCTTATTGCTAGAGAGATAGCGGCCAAAGTCGAAAAAGGGGTGCAGTATCCTGGCGAGATAAAAATTAGTGTTATTCGGGAGACTAGAGTAACAGAGTTTGCTAGATAAAAACCTTATAACAAGGTGGTCAGTTTTACCGCTTTGGTTACCAAAAGGCATAATTACGGAATGATTTTTGCTGTCAAGACATAAAAAACAGCGGGGTTTTGCGTAGTGAATAGTCAAGTTTTTGCTATTAGCCATACGGAAAATATGATATTAGCTCGTATAGACGCTACAGATATGGCATATTCGACATACATAAAAAACTACATCCAAAAAAACTTCAAATTTTTTATACATCTCAAAGAGTCGATATTGGTGTTTCCAAAGAGCGAAGACAAAACCAAAAGACAATTTTTTATGAGCTGTCTACTTAACAATCTCAACAAATCAAGAAGTGATAAGCTCTCTATAGATTTTAATCTGGATGTCCCTTTTTTTGTTGAATTTGCAAACTCAAAAGAGGGCTCGCTTACCCCTAAAGTGATAGTTAAATGTCACAAAGATAGCGTATTTTTTAGATTTTCGGATGAGACTAGAAGGGTAGTTGAATTTTTACGTACAGCTTTATTTGGGATGAAAATTGATGTCGATTATTATGAAAAAGTGGCAAAGGTAAAAGTAAGAACTAAAGATGAGTATGCCGCTATAGAGAAGATACTATCAAAAAAAGTTAAGTTTAACGATTTTTTGCATGTAAAGTTTACCTATAACGAAGAAGAGCTAATCCGCTTAAACTCTCATACAAAAACATCAAAAAAGAGATTTTACACAGATTATTTCGCAGATAATTTAGAGGCTAATTACCTAGCTGAACTGAACTCTAGATACGGTGATAGCTTTGATACCATCAGACAAAGATATTTAGAGCTAATAAAAATATATCACCCTGATAGGGTGTATGGAAAAGATGAAGAGACGATAAGGCGATATACCGCAAAGTTTAGAAGGATACAACACGCTTTTGAGCAGATAAAAAAAATGCGTTATGAAATGGCGTCGTAGTTGACAGCTTATTGTTGTTGAATAGCGTATTGCCTCATTTTCTGAATATTTTTCATTGCCGTTAAGGTTGAGGCCCTCTCTTTTTCAAGTAGTTTTATAGCCTCCCCCATTAGCGCTAAAGCCTGCTTTAACTCTGCTATATTATCGCTTTTGAATATAATCTCCGATAGCTCTTCCATTTTTTTAAAATCGCTATTTATGACTGCAAGCTTTAGTTCATTTATGTAGTTCATTGCGCCCCAGCCCCAGTAACATCTTTCCAAGCATCTATAAGCCCTTTTGTTACATTTATTACAGTATCCAGCGGCTCCGTGGAATTTTCTAGATTCGCGGTACTGAGAAGATAAATTTGGTGGCTGTATAGTCCGTTGAGATAATTCGCCACCTCACCCCCTTTTTCATAGTTAAGCGAATTGATAAGCTCGGCAAAAATATCTATTGAACGGTTGAGCCAATAAACTTTTTTTTCGATATCGCCCTCTTCAATGGCTTTTTTCGCTTGAGCTGTAAAACGCAATATCCCTTCAAAAAGCATCTGTACCAGTTTTTCAGGTGATTCTATTCTTGCCGCATTTTGTGCGTATGCGTTTAGCGCTACTGATCTCAATTGTATCCCCTTTTAATTTTTTTATTTATTCATTGCGTTGATTTGCATTTGAAGTGAATTAAAACTATTTTGAAATTTGGCTATCATTGAATCATATAGCGCAAATTGGTTTGCCATTAGTTCGTACCTTGTATCTATTTGAGCTACAGCCTTCTCTTTTTCGGCGTTTTTGCTATCTATTTGGTTTTGGAGCGACTTATCAAGCATTTGAAGCGTTGACTTATCACCTGTTATCATTGAGGCAAGATAGGAGTTTATATCCGCAAAAGCCCCTTTTTTTGTTGTAGTTGAGCCAATGGCAACGGTTAAATCTTGCATCCCAACATCAGCGTTTGCCGATGCGGATAGCCCAGAAGCCGCTGCCGCTGCCGCAGTTGTTTTTATTTTAATGGCTCCGCCGCCGGGTGTTTCGAGCCTTAGTTTTCCATTGCCATCAGTATAAGCTTTAACCCCTGTGTATTCGTATGCGTTGTTGATAGCAGTCGCAAAAAGTTGCGCGTTTTGTTCGGATGTTCCGTTAACTGTTGTTACTGCGGCTATCGACACACCGTTTATATATATGCTACCAGCAGGTATCGTATTAGCGCTAGTTCCAGCGGTTTTGTTGGCTGTATATGACCCCTTTGTTATCTCTGTAACCCCTCTAAACACTTTTTCAAGAGCTGAGGGATCTTCCGATAGTTTTTTGTTGAGTACGGTTGAGTCAAGACTTAGCGCCCCTGTTTTATCAAGCGAAAAACCATAATCAACAAGCGATACGCCGTCGCTGTTTTGTTTTGTTATTAGGGCGGACAACTTACTGTAGATAGACGACACATCGGAAATACCTTGAAGCGAACCTACTGTTTTTGTTGTGCTATCAAATTTAGTTAAATCTTTTATTTTATTAATAAGGGAGTTAAAAGCCGCAACAAAATCATCCGCCATTTTAGGTATCGAGCTTGTATCTTGCGTGATTGATAGATTTACAGTTGATGTTGTAGTTGAGTTTAGATTAAATGTTACCCCTGTGATGATATCATTTATAGTATTGGATGATCTGGTCATCGCGATGCCATTATATTTAAATTTTGCATCTTGAGCCACTTGAAGCGTTCTAGCATCAACTTTATAATCGGTTTTATCTGCGTCAAAAAGACCACTTTTTGTTGCTGCATTGTTTTTTGTGGTAATAACTATTTCGCCATCGGTATTGTGTTCTAATGTGATTTTGCCGTTTGTATCAACGCTAGCAGTAACGCCAGTTTCGCTTGTTTTTTCATTAATCTTTGCCGCTATCGCATCAGCGTTTGCTTTTGAGCCGCCAGTTAGTGTTGCCCCAGCTATAGAAACACCGTTTATTACAATATCTCCATCGGCAGTTGAGCTAGCCGCGGCGTCAGCCTCTGTATTACCTACAATTTGTGGCTTTACAAATATCGTATCGGCAAAAGTCCCACTTGTTGTTATTGCGTTACTTTGCCCACTATTTTTAGCTTTTAGTATAAGTCTATAAGGGTTATTACCATCCCCAGTGTTTAGTATACTAGCCGTTATATTCCCATCTGTAGAGTCATTAATTTTTTGAGCAAATTGCTCTAATGTCATACCAGCTGTTACTTTAATCGTATAATTAGTAGAGCCTACAGAGATATTAAAATCTTGTGCCGCTGAAGATACTACCGCCGTTTCAGAAGCAAACCCTTTTGATTGCATTACATGATTTTGTGCTAGTTGGGATACGCTCATACTTATATTTTGCGGAGATACGCCGCTTGTTACCGATATTCCCACACTTGTACTAGTTGAAGTTGCCGTTCTTTTTAGATATGTGGCCTCATCGCCCAAATCCATTGCGGCTGTCTTAAGAGATGACAATGAAAGAATTAACGACGATAAGTCAGATTTTTGCCCTTGCGTTTTTGTTATCGTTTTTGTTATCGGTGTTATTCTAGCATTAGTTTCAGCTTGTTTAAGCTGATCGATTAGGTTGCTTGTGAGTGTTCCGCTTCCAAGACCAAGTGAGCTTATTGTTCCCGCCATTTTAAACCCTTTATTTTATTAAGCTTTTTTATCAAAAATAATCCCTATTATCTCTCGCATCTTTTTCATTAGTTCCATAGCTTCATCTGATGGAATTTTACGAATGAGTTTGTTCGAATCCCTCTCATACACTGACACAAACATCTCATCTACTTTATCGTTAAAACCAAATTTAATATTGATGTTTAGAGGATTCATCTCCTTATTGAGCTCCTCCGTAAGCTTCATAAGTTCTTGTTTTAAATCCTCTTTTTTGGTTTTATCTGCATCCTTGTCGCTTTGTTTTTGAATAGCGGTCGCAGAGGCACCCTTTGTCTCAGAAGCTTTAGTATCTAAAGCAGTTTTCATTCCACTTTGACCAATATAGCCGCTACTTGGTATGTTTTGTACTTCCATAATATTAAACTCCGGTCTTTTGGATTATCTTTAATACGACTATTTGCTATATCGGCAAATGAAGCTAAAATTTGAATTTTGCTAAAATCACATCAAAATATAAAAAAAGGCGCTGGTTTGAAAATTGCTATTGTGTGCGATTCTCCTCTTTTGAAAAAATGTTTGGAAGTCTTTTTGAAAGAGTATCTTAGTTCGTATTCTACTTGCGATTTTGTTATTTCGGATAAGGCAATAGATTCGGAGAAGCCTGTTTTTGTGGTTAGCCATGATAAGAATTCTAATATTAAAAAACCTTTTTCTAAAACCAAGCTTCTAAAATCGCTTGATGAGTATTTTAAAAAACTGAATCGGCCAAAGGCAGTGGTTTCACGACCGATAAAAAACGATATTTCTGAGTTGGAAAAAAAATTAACTTTAATTACTGAGAAATTTGTAGCAGAGCTAGTGAAAACAATAAAAGAATATAGATGAAAAAACAACTTAGTACAAAAATAATAGCAGGCGAGTTAAAAGGTAAAACTATCTTTTTGGCAGATTTAGCAGTCACAAGAAGCACTAAAAATATTATTAGAGAGTCGGTTTTTAACGCTCTTCAGGGCGAAGTTGACGCCGCCGTATTTGTGGAGGTGTTTGCTGGAAGTGGAACTATGGGCATAGAGGCGTTAAGCCGTGGGGCGGAGTTTGTCTATTTTTTAGAAAAAGATAAAGATTCTTATCGTTGTATCCAGAAAAATTTGGAGATGTTAGGTATTCAAAACGCAAGAGTCTACAATGTCGATAGCTTTGAATTTTTCCCTGAGCTTTTGACGAGTTTGGCTAAAAAAGAAAAAAGAATTTTCTATTTTGACCCACCATTTGCTATTCGCAAAAATATGGAAGATATATACGAAAATTGCATTTCTCTTATTTATGCCATTGACCCAAAGCCCCTTGATATTGTAGTGGTGGAGTATATGACAGGATACGAGTTGCCAAGCAAGATAGGCGCTTTTACCCAAGTAAAATCAAAAAAGTTCGGCAAAAGTTCAGTGGCGTATTATACGCTTTAGAATTCATTGGAACACCCTTTGCTTTGAGACTAGAAAATAGTCTTTTGAGGGTGTATGATGAAACGATTTGTAGCTGTTTGCTTATTTATAATAGTGTTTTGCGACTCCTTGTTTGCAACAAGGATAAAAGATCTAGCAAACATAGTTGGGGTTAGGGATAATCAACTTATAGGATATGGTCTCGTTGTCGGTCTTAACGGCACTGGGGATGGCTCTACATCTGTATTTACCACCCAATCACTTTCAAATCTACTCGCTACTGTAAATGTCAAAATAGACCCAAAAGATATAAAATCCAAAAACATTGCCGCCGTTATGGTAACCGCAAATATTCCTCCTTTTTCCAGACAGGGAGATAGGGTCGATTTGTCCGTCTCTTCAATAGGGGATGCCAAATCGCTTGAAGGTGGGACGCTACTATTAACTGCGTTAAAGGGCGTTGATGGCAGGATATATGCGTTAGGGCAGGGGACAATATCTACGGGCGGCTTTAACGCGGGAGGCAAGGGGCAAAAAAATCATGTCACCTCCGCTACTCTTCGAAATGGTGGATTGATTGAGCGAGAGATTCCTTTTAATATATCCCAAAAAGATGTGGTAATGCTAAGTCTAAAGCAAGCTAATTTTCAAAATGCTCTAAAAATACAAAACTCTATCAATCAAACTATAGGCGGCGGTACAGCTTTTGCCGAGGATTCAAGAACGCTAAAGCTCGTAAAACCGGCAAATATTAGTATGGTTGAGTTTATCTCGAGAGTTCAAGAGATAACGATAGATGCGCAAAAAGAAAATAAAATTATTATAGATGAAAAAACAGGAACAGTAGTTGCTGGAGCTGATATAAGGATTGATCCGGTGGTTATAACGCATGGTGATATTACGATTAAAGTAAGGGCAGAGGGGGCAAAAGAGCCTGATGTAGATGGTAAAACCGTGGTTGACATAGGCGATAAGACTAGAATTGGACTAAGCTCCAATATAGTCTCTACGCCAAGCAGTGAGATGACCCTATCTACGTTAATGAGAGCGCTTCAGAGGCTAGGCGCAAAACCTAGAGATGTTATATCTATTATTGAAGCTATGAAAAGCGCTGGAGCCATTAGAGCAGATATAGAAATCATATAAAAGAGAGTGAAATGTTAGATGTATCAAACGCTATAAATTCATACTCTGCGTCAAAAATTGCAGGACTTGGCGCCTTAAGTAAAGATGACGCAAAGCTAAAAGAAAAAACAGACGCTTTTGAGTCGCTGATAGTAAAGCAGGTTTTAGACATTGCATTGGATGAGAAATACTCTATATTTCCAGATGATGCAGGTAAGAGTATTTACAAATCAATGTATACAGAGACAATGTCAAATTCGGTATCTGGCAATTTTGGATACAGCAAAATGTTATTTGATTTCTTAAAAGAGAGTTCCTAAAGTTTTGAGTCTTCAAGCCGATATGATGCGTGAACTAACAATCAAACCCTTGTGTGTAAAAAGGATAGTGAAATGATAAGCGCATTAAATTCCGGCGTGATCGGACTAAGCAGCAAAACAATGGAGATGGAAGGGATGAAGCTAGAAAAAAAGCAAAATTCAATCGAAGCTTCAAAAGAGGAATCAAAAATAGAGAAGTTAAAAAAATCTATAGAGAGCGGGGAATATAAGCTCGATATGGAAAAAACGGCTAGGGCTCTTGTAGAGTTTTAGTTTTTCTCGTATTTTTAAAGGGGTTTAAAATGTTAGTTCACTACCTTAATCTTGCAATTGAGTCGCTGCAAAGCCTCATAGACATAACAAAATCAGATATAGATGATATAAAACAAGCTAAGCACGAAAAGCTTTTTAGCAAAGTAAAAAGTAAAGAAGAGCTTATAAACTCTTTTGAGAAATATAAAAATCTTATAGACTCCGAAATAGTTTCAATGGCTGCCGCAAATCCGTCGCTTGAGCTAAGAGATCTCCTCTCAGAAGAGCAGAGAGTTTTGCTTGGCGATATGAGGGAAAAGCTGACGGAACTGAAATCTGCTAATAGACATTATGCAAAGCTAGTTGTGGCTGTAAGTTCTTTTTATAATGCGCTTTTAGATCAAATGCTTCCAAAAGAAGACCACCAAAAGCCAGGCTATGACGGTTTGATACAAAGGCGTGCAAATATTCTAGAAATAAAGGCTTAACAATGGCTGGAATATTTGATTCGCTGTATACTGCATATAGCGGCTTGCAAACTTCGCAGATAGCGGTAGGCGTCACAAGCAACAATATATCAAACGCCCAAAACCCAGACTATACGAGGCAAAGAGCGACGATACAGTCAAAAACGCCGATGCATACTCAGCCAGGCGATATAGGTACTGGTTCGGAAGTTGTTAACGTAACGAGAATCCACGATGAGTTTGTATATAAAAGACTAAATAGCGCTTCAACGCAAAAACAGTTTACAGATTTTGAAGAGAGTACGCTTATCGAGGTGTCAAAGTATTTTCCGGATATTGCCGAAAACGGCGTTTCCAAATATATTCAAAGCTATTTTGACGCATGGCAAAACTACGCCAACAATCCTAGCGACTCAAAGTTGGCGATAGCGGTGGCGGAGCACTCTCAAAATTTATCAAATATTGTCAAAGATACGAGAGAGAGGGTAGCGACTTTACAAAAATCGCTAAATGATCAAATAGTCCCGATAGTTGATGAGATTAATAGGCTTGCTAAAGAGATAGCGGATCTTAATAAAGAAATCTCAGTTCATGAAGCAAATGGCACAAATAAAGCCAATGACTTAAGGGACGAAAGGGATAAAAGAGAGACTGCGCTTGTAAAACTTCTAAATGTTACAATAAGCAAAAACGGCATAACCAGCGATATGACGGTTGATCCAAATGTATATGATATGACGCAGCAGTATGTTGTGCAAGTCGGCGGTTATCCGCTAGTTGATGGCTCTACCTATCACCCTATTGTTTTAAAATCAGATAGCAATAGTTCGGCAAAACAGTTTAACAGTATATTTTTTGAGTATCAAGACTATAAGCAGATAGATATATCGCAAAAAATAACCGGAGGAAAATTAGGCGCTATACTTGATTTGAGGGGTACTGCGGTAGATAGTAGCGGTATGCCTACAAAAGGTAAATTGCAAGAGTATATTGATAGGCTTGATACATTTGCAAAAACTTTTATTGAGAATATGAATAATACTTACGCTTCTAGTTCTGCGGATGAAATGCGTTCAAATAAGATAGATGCCTTAGGCACAGAGCCTCTTTCATTTTTGAATCTAAATGTTAAAAGCGGTTCGTTTGATGCGGTTGTGTATGATAACGCCGGTAATGAAGTTTCAAGACGCACCATTTCAGTGGATGTAAATATCGATACGCTAAACTCTTTGGCCGCAAAAATAAATGCGCCGCATGATGATAATGCGGACGGCAATGCCAATAATGACCTAAATAGTTATTTTAACGCCAATTTTGTACCTGGCAAGCAAGGCGAATTTGCAATTATGCAAACGGCTGCCGCCTCTGGCAAGGGATTTAAAATTGCCATAGAAGATAGCGCTACAACTCCATCCAATTTTGCGGGCGCGCTTGGGCTAGGTCGGTTGTTTGATGGTTTTGATGCTACAAATATGAGTCTAAAGGAGGAATTTTTAGCAGATCCGTCCCTTATACATCCATATTCAAAACCGGTGTTTGGCGATAACAGCGTAGCAAACAAAATACTGCAATTGCAATATGATAAAATAGAGTTTAAGATGAGAAACGGCGATATAAATTATAATACGATTTCTGGTTTTTATTTGGATACCGCCACAAAGGTGGCGGCTGATACCGAAACCGCCGTGTTAAACAATGATGCCGCAACAGCTGTTTACAACTCAGTAAATGAGGAGATGTCGTCTATATCCAAAGTTTCTACCGATGAGGAGATGGTTAACCTTATGAAATTTCAGTCAGGCTATCAAGCGTCGGCAAAAGTCGTAACTACGCTTGACCAGATGCTAAACACGCTACTTGGCATTAAGCAGTAGATGAAAGAGTTTAGATTTCATATCTTTTTGATTTTATTTTTAATTGCTTTTTGTTTTATCGGACCGTTTTTTTACGATGTAGATCCTACCGCTTTTAACAAAAATGAAATTTTACGCAGTCCCTCTTTATCATGCCCATTTGGCTCTGATAGGCTTGGGCGGGATATGTTAGCTCGTGTAATGGTAGGTGGGCAAAACTCTCTTTTAATAGGTTTTTTTGCCTCTTTCGCCTCCACCGCTATCTCTTTGGCAATAGGCGTAACGGCGGGGTTTTACAGGGGATTTGTCGATAGGGCTACCGTTGTGGCGATAGATATTTTCTTGACGGTTCCTACTTTTTTCCTACTTTTGGCGCTTGTCGCCTATATTGACATCTCACCGTTTTTATTAGTGTTTATCATTGCTATTAGCTCTTGGATGGGGAGCGCTAGACTCCTTCGTAGCGAGGTGTACGCTATCAATGACAAGCCCTTTATCAAAATACTTAAAATCGCAAAAGTAAATGACGCCAAAATAATACTCAAATACTACGCTCCCTTACTCTCCCCAATACTCCTTACAAGCTTTGTTTTTGGCGTAAGCGGAGCCATACTTGCAGAAAGCTCCCTTAGTTTTTTAGGGCTTGGTATTTTGCCACCCGATATGAGCTGGGGGGGTCTTCTCTCCGATGGCAAAGATGTGATGGATATAGCTTGGTGGGTTAGCTTTTTTCCGGGACTTATGATATTTTTTGTGACATTCATCCTTGTTGATTTATCGTTTAAGCTTCAAAATAAAATAAATGCAAAAAGTAGCGCAATATGAAAGAGCTAAAAAGCAGGCTTGACGCCGAATATGAAGCCAGAAACTGCGAGGGGGAGCTGTGTGAGCTAAGTAGACCAGACCCTTTGATAGTAGCCAGAAAATATCAAGATGAACATATAGCCCTTGCTTGTGCTCTTTTTGCATACGGTAATGCCTCCTCTATAGTAAAATTTTTATCATCTTTGGATTTTGAATCAGAGGATATTGATAAGGCTTTTTTTGGCAAATACTACAGGTTCCAAACCCCATCCGATGTAGTCCGTTTTTTTAAGGCGTTAGGGGAGCTAAAAAAAGAGGGGGGCGTAAGAGAGTATTTTTTGAGAGGCTATCAAAAATACGGCTCTGTTTTGGAGGGGTTATCTTGCGCTATAGAAAAACTAAACAAGATATTAAAGCCCGATACGCAAGGGCTTCATTTTTTGGTTGGAAGCGCTGATATTAAGCTTACAGGTTCACCTCTAAAAAGATGGAATATGTATCTTCGTTGGATGGTGCGGCGCGACTACCTTGATATGGGGCTTTGGGAGGGTAGTGTAGAAAAAAGACACCTTATACTCCCCCTTGATACCCACACATTTAATGTCTCAAAAAGGCTTGGACTTTTAAGTAGAAAAAGCTACGACCTAAAATCTGCGATTATGATAACTGAGAAGTTGCGTGAATTTGACCCTAATGACCCTGTAAAATATGATTTTGTCCTTTATAGAATAGGGCAGGAAAAACTAGGTTAAGATAAACTCAGTAACTAACAAGGTAAAATAATTTAAAATCTCATTAATTAAAAGGCGAGATTAGCTTAGAAGCGGCTTGCAATGAACCAACTAGCCAGCAGATAGGTTGCTAAACATATTAAAAGGATAGTCTCAATGCCAAAACTAAAAAAAATTTTAGTTATTGATGATAGCAAGCCCGTACTCGAACTTTTAAAGAGGAAGTTAGAGGCTACCGGTAGATTTGTATGCTATGGCGCGGGCTCATTTTCTGAGGCCAAGAGCCTTTTGGAGCAAGAGATTTTTTTTGCCGCAATTGTTGATCTTGAACTGCCTGACTCAAAAAACGCAGAGGCTTTGGACTTTGTAATATCCAAAAATATACCTTGTATTGTTCTAACCGGCACACTAAATAATCAAATTAGAGAGCAAATCAGCAAAAAATGGATTATGGACTATATCCAAAAAGATAGTATCGAAAGCTTTGATGATGCGGTAGCGCTTGTATCAAAACTTGTCTATTTTAAAGCTCAAAAAGCCCTCGTTGTAGATGATAGCCCGCTC
>JAVRLX010000027.1:0-19946 GCA_031960985.1 Campylobacterales bacterium
TAAAGCCAAGGGCCATAGATTTAACTTTTGCCTCAACAGCCTCTTCGGTTTTTACGCCAAGCGCCGTGTATAAGCCGCCTTGTAAGTCAAGTCCGAGTTTTACCTTTGCAAAAAAATCGGCGCCGGTAAAAGATGGGATACAAAGAAGCGTCCCAATAAGAGTAGTGACTGCGAATATCCACAGTCTTATATTTGTTTTTTTCATAGGTTTTTATTTAGCTGTGGTATCTTCGATTTTTCTAGCGACAAAATCTTTTGCTAATCTAACAATCACCCCTTCATCGTTTAACTTGACTTTGATAAAATCCTCTTCATTTTTGATAACTTCGGCATGGATTCCGCCGGCGGTTATTATCTTGTCACCCTTTGTTAGGGCGTCAACCATCTCTTTGTGCTTTTTTGCTTGAACTTGTTGAGGTCTAATGACAAGAAAATAAATAATTGCGAAAAGTACGGCTAAAGGTAAAATTTGAACGATAGCTTCCATATGGTAACACCCCTTAAAAATAAAATAGCAATTTGGTTTGATTTTAACAAAAGCCTCATTATAAAAGGCTTTTTGGGTTCCCTCGCCCTATTTTTGCCGATAGTTTTTACAGCGCTTGAGCTGGAGTCAAAAATATTTTTTACACTTTTAGCCCCTATTGCATTGTATGGATTTTTTGTTTTAGATAAAAAAGGGCTTTTTTGGTTTGGAGCTTTTAGCGGAGTGCTTTGGTTTTATTGGATCTCTTTTTCGTTTTATTACTACAAACTATTGTGGCTTGCGCCGCTACTTTTGGCATTTATTTTTTTCTACTATGGGGCTTTGTTTTGGCTTATTGGCTTTTTATCACAAAAGTTTTTTTGGCTTCGCATCGTTATCATAGCATTTATCTTTGATTACTTAACCCCTTTTGGGTTTGATTGGATGCGCCCAGAGATCCTTTATAGCGGCTCTTTTTTTGGAGCGTCAAAGCCAGATCTTATCGCCTTGCTTTTTGGTGTTGCGCTCATCATAAAAGCAAAAAAGTTTTACAAGCTTGCCGCTATATTTCCACTTATATTTGCTATCTCATTAGATAAGCCAAAAGAGCTTCCAAAATTAAATATCAAACTTATCGAAACATCTGTAGATCAAGACGACAAGTGGGATGAAAAATTTAAGTTGCAACTAACGGCTCAAAACCTGATTTTAGTGGACAAGGCTATTGCGGATGGCGCAGACCTCGTGGCGCTCCCAGAAACCGCGTTTCCATTTTTTTTAAACAAAGCGGATGAAATAACGAATATATTAAAACAAAAAAGTTTTGATGCGGCAATACTTGTTGGGGCCTTAAAATTAGACGGGAATACCATATACAACTCATCGTATTTGTTTAAAAACGGGGAGATGTTTATTTTTGATAAAGTAGTTGCCGTACCGTTTGGAGAGGTAAATCCGCTTCCAAAATTTATCTCAAAAATTGTAAATAACCTCTTTTTTAACGGCGCCGAAGATTATAAAACTGCTAAAACTCCAAGCGATTTTGAGGTTGGGGGAATCACTTTTAGAAATGCAATATGTTATGAGGCAACAAGCGAAAAGATGTATAGGGACAATCCAAAATATATGATAGCCATCTCCAATAACGCCTGGTTTGTCCCATCTTTGGAACCAACGATACAAAAAATGATAATCACCCATTTATCCAAAAAATACAAAACAGTCGTTTTTCATTCAGTCAATAAAAGTCACTCTTTAATCATTAATTAAGAAGGTTTTTATACAATTTATTGTTTTATTAAGAGTTTAAAATAAAAACTATATTGGAGTTTATCAGATGGAAAGAGAATATACCCTCTCAGAAGATGCCTTTTTGGTCTCTGAAACCGATGAAAAAGGGATTATTACATTCGCAAACGATGATTTTTGCGAAATAGCTGGTTACAAAAGAGAGGAGCTTTTGGGCAAACCTCACAACATCGTAAGACACAGAGATATGCCAAAAGCCGCTTTTAGGGATTTGTGGCAAACTGTGCAAGCTGGTAAAGTGTGGACTGGAATAGTTAAAAATGCGGTAAAAGGCGGGGTTGGATATTATTGGGTGTACGCAACCGTCTATCCAATGATAAGTTGTGGTTCAAAAAGAGGCTATATGTCTTGTAGAAGAATGGCGACTAGAGATGAGATCAAAAAAGCCGAAGAGCTTTACAAAACACTAAATTAACAAAAAAGGTAAATAGCAATGTTTTTTGGCAATTCAAAATTAGATAAAATAGAAGAGTTTTTGGATCAATTTATCGAGCTTATTAACGGCAAAAGAAACATCCTTACCTTGCCAAAGGCTGAAGGAAGCGATAAAGCATCTGAAATTCTTAAAAAACTTGAAAAAGCGGCTGAACTATATATAATCAAAACGCAACAAGATATGAAAGTAACAGGGGAGATGGTCCTTTTGGCCTCTAAAGTTGCGAGTGGATATTATGATTGCAGAGTAGGCTCTACATCCACTACCCCACAAATCAAAGTGCTAGCAAAAACAATCAATGGAATGCTAGATAGCATAGAAGATAGTCTTCAAAAATCAAATAAAACTCTGAAAGAATATGCAAATAAAAACTACGCCGCAAAAATTAACACTGGAAATCTAGGCGGACAGATGAAGGAGATGCTAGAGGGGGTAAACGCACTAGGCGATGCATTACAAGATGCTGAGAGACAAAATGAAGAATCCGCAAAAAAATTAGAGCAAAAAGCCAAAGAACTTGGTAGCGCAATAGACACGCTAAAACAAACTACATTTAAAGAGCTAGGTCATATAGTAGAAAAAACAAGCGCTAGAATTATGGATACCTCTCATAGACAAAATGAATTAGCCGATAATCTCGCAAGATTAAGCTCTGATGCCGAACAAGTAAAAGGGATTTTGACAGTAATTAGCGATATAGCAGACCAAACAAACCTTCTAGCGCTCAACGCCGCAATAGAGGCGGCTCGTGCAGGCGAACACGGGAGAGGTTTTGCCGTTGTTGCTGATGAAGTTAGAAAGCTTGCTGAGAGAACCCAAAAAAGCTTAACCGAAATAAACGCTACAATCAGCGTAGTTGTTCAAGCAATAGGAGACAACTCAGATTCGCTTAACAACAACGCAAAAGAGATGAATGAACTAACAGAAGAGCTAGGGCAAGTCGACCAAAAAATGGAAGAGGTGCTAAGCGTTATGAATAGGCTAACCACTAAATAGGTAATAAAATGGCAGAAGAAAAAGAGAAAGCCGAAGGGACCGCTGAACAGCCCAAGAAAAGTAAGACGGTAATTATTGTTGTAGCCGTTGTATTGGTGTTAGTGCTTGCGGTCGGAGGGGCATTGGCATTTTTGATGCTAAAAGGCGGAGAGGAAGGAGCCGATGCAGCTGCACACGGCGCCGCTGATTCCCATGCAAAAGATGCCGACAAAAAGAAAAAGAGTGGCGCACACGGCGGTGATGACCTTACTATAGGGCCAGTATTTGCCGTAGATGGTCTAATAGTAAATCTAATGAGCGAAGGCGGGGCTAGGTATGCTAAGTTTTCGGTAGCGCTAGAGCTAGACGCCCACGAGCTAGAACCCGAAATGCTAGCCAAAAAAGCGCTTGTGACCGATATAGTAATCAATGTAGTTTCATCAAAGACTGCAGAAGAGCTTATGACTCTAAAGGGTAAAGACAGTGTCAAAACAGAAATTATGGAAAAAGTAAATGAAAAACTAAAAGACGGCAGAGTCAAAAATGTTTACTTTACAAACTTTGTAGTTCAATAATTTGATAGGCATAGATCTCGTTAAAATAGAGCGTATCAAAAAAGCGCTGGAGCGTCATGGCAACTCTTTTTTAAAAAGGTTTTTAAGCCCCCAAGAGATAGAAAATAGTAAAACCATCTCTTCAATAGCCGCAAAATGGGCAGCAAAAGAAGCGGTATCAAAAGCTTTAGGTTGCGGCATAGGATCAAAACTTGGATTTTTGGATATTGAGATAAAAAAAGATCCAAATGGAGCCCCTTATGCGCTTTTGAGTAAAAAAGCCTATAATACATTTGGGGTTGAAAAAATATACATCTCAATAACTCACGATGGGGAGTATGCCGTAGCGGCGGCTTTTATTTACCCCCCTCCAACAAATTGAAGAAGCTCTATTTTATCCCCATCTTTTAGTGTTTTACTATCCCACTCCTCTTTTTTTACAATTTGCATATTCACAGCGGCCGCCATCACTTTTTGAGCCACCCCCTCTTTTTGGATAAGTGCACCAAGGGTAATATCCTCTTCAAACTCCCTTTGCTCGCCATTTAGTGTTATATTCATACTATCCCTTTACCAAAACTAATCATCTTAAATCGTTCTCCAAACCCATCTGGAGCAAGCAGTGCCTTTACTTTTGCCGCCTCTTTAAGATATGCGCTCTCGCCACTTTTGTTTAGATAAATCTCAAGAAGCTCCAAAATGCCAAAATCGACAAGAGCGCTCGCTTGATTTTTGTACTCCAAAGCCATAAAACCCGCATCCTCAAAAGCTCTCGCAAGGCGCCCAAAATTTACGTCATATGTAATATCGGAATTTGCAAAATACTCATTTAAGTTTTTAACGCCAAAAAGTGGCTCGCTTTTATGCTCTTTGTAAATACGGATTGAAAAATCCCCCCTTGGATACTCTTGCCCGTAATCAAAGGTCACAAAATAGCTCTTTGCAAATGCCCTGTAAAGCTCTTTTGCAAACTCCTCGTACCCTAGCGCGATTTCACCTTTTGTTATATCTAACTTCTGCGCTTTTTTAAGGAGGGCTTCATCGTCTATATCAAAGCTAATTTTGTGCTCAAAAACACTTGCAAACTTGCCCTTATAAATTAACTCGCAACTAAACGCATCAAATAACTCATTTGCAAATATAAATGCCGCTCTATCTTCAAAACCTTTAAGTGAGCTGACTATTTCAAAATCGACACCCTCAAAAAACTCTTTTAGCTCACTACTTTGAAATTTTGCGACCTTTGGCTGTTTTTCGACTATCACAAACTTTATAGTTTTTAAAAGCTCAGCCTCTAATCCAGCTACAAAAGAGGCAAAGTCTTTTAAGGCATAGAGCGAATTTGCCCCAAACTCACATACGATAGAGTCTCTCGGCAATACGCCGCTTTTAACTAACGAGATAAATTTATTAGCAATAGCCCCACCAAAAAACATCGAGATGCTAGGAGATGTAAGAAAATCGCCACTTTTGCCTACTTGTCCAACACCTGTATAGTAGCCGCCCTCACCATAAAGCCACTTGTGCATATACTCCGAAAATCTCAACCAGCTATCCTATCAAGCGCCAATCTTAGTCTTTTAAAGCCCTCTTTAATCTCATCTGGGGTAATGATAAGTGGCGGCAAAAATCTAACGGTACTTTGCGCCGATTTGATAACAAGAACACCCTCTTTTATACCCCCTTCAATAACAGCATTCATAATATCATCGTTTTTGGCTTTTATTCCGCGAAGCAGTCCAAGCCCACTGGTTTTTTCAAACAAATGTGGATAATCTAAAACAATTGTTGTAAGCTCTTTGTCAAAAAGCTCTATAATGTTTGCTAATCTTTTGGATTTATACTCCTCTTCTAACGCATTTAACACCGCAATAGCGGCTTTGGTTGAGAGTGGATTTCCACCAAATGTTGAGCCGTGATCACCTGGATTAAAAATATCTTTTATCGTCGTACAAACAGCCCCTATTGGCACACCACCTGCAAGCCCTTTTGCTAGCGTAAAGACATCTGGTTTTACGCCATATACCGCCGAAGCTAAAAACTCGCCACTCCTAAATACGCCGCTTTGAATTTCATCAAATATTAAAAGTATATTTTGCGCTTTTGTAAACTCTCTAAGCTTTATAATATCCTCTTTTTCAAACGCATATACGCCTCCCTCTGCTTGCACCGGCTCTAACATTACAGCCGCACTCTCCTCATCGCACATCTCTATTGCTTCTTTTATGGTAGCCGCATACACAAATCCATCTGGATATGGGCCAAAAAACTCATGAAACCTCTCTTGCGCCGTAGCTTTTAGTGTAGCGATAGTGCGACCGTGAAAGGAGTTTTTAATAGTTATAATTTTGTATCTTTTTTTATCAAACCTGCTCTCCCCATATTTTCTCGCAAGCTTAATAGCCCCCTCATTCGCCTCTGCGCCACTGTTGGCAAAAAATACCGCAACATCCATTCCACAAAGCTCATTTATCTTTTTTGCCGCCTTAACTTGCGAATCTATATAAAATAGATTTGATATGTGATGAACCCCATCTATCGCCTCGCTTACCGCCTTAACAAGGGCTGGGTGTCTGTAACCAACGGAGTTTACAGCAATACCAGACATAAAATCGATGTATTCCTTACCACTTTCGTCAATTAATTTTGCCCCTTTGCCATCTACAAAATTGATATATTTTCTTTTGTAGGTATGCAACAGATATTTTGATTCCTCTAATTCATAGTTCATTTAAACAGCCTTTGCATGATTTATCAGTCGTTTTATGCAAAAATTGTATCAAAAGGTTGATATAAGGATGTTAGATGCAATCGGTTAGCACGGAGAGTGTCGATAAGGTTTTAATAGTCGATGATACAAAAACGATTGTCCATTTGCTAGCTATGATACTTAAAAAAGAGGGATTTGAGGTTTTTAGCGCATATAGCGGCGAAGAGGCTTTGGAGTTGCTACAAAATATTCAAGTTGACACAATACTGTTAGATGTGCAGATGGGTAAAGGGATAGATGGATTTGAGACATGCAAACTCATTAAACAAAACGAAAAAACCAAAGATATTCCAATCATATTTCTAACAGCATTTGATGATCTGGAGACAAAACTAAAAGGATTTGAGGTTGGCGGAGTCGATTTTGTCGCAAAATCTTTTGATAAAACCGAAATTCTTACAAGGGTCAAAAACCAAACCAAACTCTATAAACTCCAGACTGGACTTAAAAAGGGGCTTGAATATATTAGAGCTATTTTGGATGCCCAAAGACATTTAATAGCAATATTTAACTTTCAACTCAAATTAGAAAACTACAACCGCTCATTTGAAGAGATAATTGAGCCAAATGATAATTTTTCACTAGTTAGCAAACTAACAACCTACGATAGCTACGAGATACCAAACAATGATGAGAGTTTTTTGATGCTACTGTCAAAAAACGAAGATTTTAAGGCTGGAATAAAAGGAATTGATGGGGTTTTCTCTTTTGAGCTTAGTGAGGCAAAGGTACTGAGTGAAACAAAAATAATACTAACAATTAGCGATATTACGATTCATGAAAAGGCAAAAAAGCAAGAGCTTGAACTTTTAAAATATAAAGAGAGATACCATAATACACAACAACAAGACGCCTTTAAAAAGCAAAAAAAGATTATAAGAGACGATGTGTCGCATCTACTTAAAAATGGTTGGTCTTTTGATTCATATTATAAGCCGTTAGATATATTAAGCGGGGATACTCTTGGCGCAATAAAAGTAAATGATGAAAAGTATCTGTTTTATATAGTGGACGCTATGGGTAAAGGTTTAAGCGCCTCTGTTACAAGCATCCAATCTACATCTTTTATTAACAATAGTATTGAAAGAGCAAGTGAACACAACGATTTTGATCTTAAAAAAATAGCAAATTCTTTTTGTAGCTTTATCAGAAAACAGCTTCTGGATGATGAGCTACTTTGCATTATTTTTGTCGAATTTGATATTGCTAGTCAAACTATAAAAATTGCAAATTATGGGATGCCCCCTTTGCTTATCGAAAAAAATGGGAATATCGAGTCTATCAAACCTAATAATCCACCAATAATGCCTTTTTTGGCAACTGAAAATATAGAGGTGTTATCGCTTGAGGGTGTAAGTAAAATAGCCATTTATTCGGATGGATTAAATGAGAGCGAAACAAAAGATGGCAAACCGTATTCAAAATGCATTGAGGATGATTTTAAAAATTCAATTTTTGTAAGAGAGTTTCTTGGAAAATTTGAATCGAAAGTCAATTCATTAGATGATGATATGACCATTATTTTTATCTCTCAAATACCAAAAAAAGAGGTTTTATTTGAAGAAAAAATAGAAATACCTGCAAAACTTGCAGAAGTTATGAGGTTAAATAACGAAATAGAGACGATACTAAATAGGGCCAAAATAGATGAAAAAGAGATATCAAAAACTCAGCTTGTATTTAGCGAGCTTTTAATGAACGCCTTTGAGCATGGGGTGTTGTTGCTAACTCCAGACAAAAAACAAAGATTAATCGAGGAGGATCGCTATGAGGAGTTTTTGGAGAGTTTTGACAACCTAGATAATACCGAGAAAATAGTAGTTGAAATAGTAGTGTTTAATACACAAAATAACCAAAGAGCGCTTGAGATAGGGATAGAAAATCCTGGTAGTGGTTTTAGTTTTTCAGAGACTCTCAAGACAATTTATGTAGAAGATAATCATAAGTTTTCAGGTAGAGGGGTGTGGATGTCCGAAAATATGACCGATGGGATATTTTTTAATGAAATGGGGAATAAAACCACTTTTTTTAAAATAATTGAGTAAGGGGATAATTTATCGCCAACTAAGAGTTTTTGTCTTAAAATCAAAAAAAATGAAAGAGGAGTTTAGCGTGCAAATAGAGAGCTCACAAAATGGGAATAGTTACAAGGTAGTTGTAAAGAATGTAATTAAAACGATAGAAGATAGCGTCATATTTAAAAAACATATCACTGATATTTTATTAAAAGAGCCAAATGCAAATATAGATATCCATATTGTGGATTCTTACATTATTACCTCATCCATAATCGGCACCCTACTTAAAATGGTTCAAAAAGATAACGCCAAACTTACGCTTCATGTCTACAATGCTGATCTTTACGAACTTTTAGACAAGCTAAATCTAATTTCATTATTGAATGTAAAAAAAGAGTTTTAAAGTCAAGAGTAACTATTTCGTAACCGATAGAATATACAATTAAAACACACAAAGACACTTCACAACAGTGGTTTATTAGGGTATTTTGCATGAAAAAGATTAATTTTGGCGACTTCGTTTTCGAGAGTCTCTCAAGATTTATGGCGCTTTCTGTATTTGTAGCGCTTGTAGCTATTTTTGTAGTTTTGTACATCGATGCAAAACCTGCCATAGATTCTTTTGGAACTGGTTTTCTAACTGGCGAAGTTTGGGCTCCAAATATGGAAACTTTCGGGGCTCTCCCTTCCATCTACGGCACCATTATCAGCACTATAATAGCCATGATAGTGGCAACTCCTGTAGCCATCGGTATAGCAATATTTCTTAGCGAGATAGCACACGCAAAAATCAAAGGGGTTGCAGGCACGCTAATAGAGCTTTTAGCCGCTATTCCATCTGTTATTTACGGGATGTGGGGGCTTTTTTACTTTGTTCCCTTAGTTAGAGACGTAACAGGGGGCTCTGGGATGGGGCTTTTAACCGGTGGGCTCATCTTAGCTATTATGATTATCCCTTTTACGGCGTCAATCACTAGAGATTCAATGAACACAACTCCAGATATTCTAAAAGAATCGGCATACGCACTTGGCGCAACAAAATGGGATGTGATTAAAGATGTAGTGTTGCCATATGCCAAAATAGGGGTTATTGGCTCAATTATACTCTCTCTCGGACGGGCGCTGGGTGAGACAATGGCGGTTACATTTGTTATGGGTAATGCGCAAAGGATTCCTGAGAGTATCCTAGAGCCTGCGACAAGTATTCCAGTTACCCTTGCAAATGAATTTACCGAAGCTGATAGCGATATATACTATTCAAGCTTGTATTTATTAGCTTTACTGCTATTTGTAGTGAGCTTTGCGATTATAGCGACGGCTAAATTCCTTTTCCTAAAAAAAGAGAGGGGTTAAAATGCTACATAAAAACAAAAGAAAAATTCTAAATACTGTAGTCTTGGCGCTCTCTACAGCCGCCGCTTTACTTGGCATAGCTATACTGTTTTGGATAGTAGGGGCGCTACTTTTTAAAGGGCTATCTGTCATATCCATTAGCGCTTTTACTGAGGATGGGACACCTCCGGGGATGGAAGGCGGCGGACTTAGACAGGCGCTTGTTGGACACTTCATGCTTACCGGTATAGCCATGAGCATAGGTATTCCAGTCGGCATGCTTGCGGGCACATATCTTAGCGAGTATGGACAAGGTTCAAAAATAGCCAACTTTGTCAGAGACTTATCGGACATTATGATGTCGGCTCCATCTATCGTTGTAGGGGTATTTGTATATGGCATTATGGTAGCTCCAGTGCATCACTTTTCAGGATGGGCAGGTAGTGTTGCCCTTGCGATACTCGCTATTCCAGTTATTATTAGAACGACAGATGATATGTTAAGTCTCGTACCGCAGACACTAAGAGAAGCCGCATATGCGCTAGGCGCCCCTAAATGGAAAGTAATATTTCAAGTCGTTTACAAAGGGGCGGCGGTTGGTCTTATGACCGGTATACTTCTTGGTGTTGCTAGAATTGCCGGAGAGACTGCCCCCTTGCTGTTTACATCGTTTAACAATAATTTCTTTAGTCTCAATATGAACGACTCTATGGCATCACTCACGGTCACAATGTTTAATTATGCGACAAGCCCTTATGATGATTGGCAAAAGCTTGGGTGGGCGGCGGCCGCAATACTTACTTTTGCGGTATTATTCGTCAACATACTCAGTAGAATTATTATGAAAATCAAAAAAGGTCAAAGGTAGAATATGTCAACTATAGCAAATGTAAAAGAGCCTCTTGCGCTAGAGGTAAAAAACTTTAATTTTTACTACAAAGGGACTACGAGCCCGAGCCTAAAAAACATTAATATGCCAATAGCAAAAAACCGTATTACGGCGCTTATCGGCCCTTCAGGCTGTGGCAAAACTACACTTTTGCGATCTTTTAATAGAATTCACGACCTTTATCCCGGCAATAGATATGAAGGTGAGATACTTTTTGAAGATACAAAAAAGAATATTCTGGACAAAGATGTTGACCTAATAGATCTTAGACTCAAAATCGGTATGATTTTTCAAAAACCAACCCCATTTCCTATGAGTGTTTTTGATAATGTCGCATATGGTCTTAGATTGCAAGGTATCAAAAACAAATCAGAACTAGAAGGTAGAGTGGAAGCCGCCCTTAAAGGCGCGGCGCTATGGGAAGAGGTATCAAACAGACTTCACGCCGATGGCAACTCACTATCAGGCGGTCAACAACAAAGACTTTGTATCGCAAGGGCGGTGGCGGTGGAGCCTGAGGTTTTGCTATTTGATGAGCCAACATCTGCGCTTGACCCTATATCTACGCTAGCGGTTGAAAAGTTAATCATCGAGCTAAAAGAGAAGCTAACGGTTATTATCGTTACGCACAACATGCAACAAGCGGCAAGGGTGTCCGACTATACCGCCTTTATGTATATTGGCGACCTAATCGAACTTGGTTACACTGAAGAGTTATTTATCAATCCTGTAGAAAAACTAACCGAAGAGTACATTACAGGTAAATTTGGTTGATTCGAAAGAGGGATTTATCTCTCTCTCGACTCTTTTTTTACCTTATCTTCCACATAATTAAAAACCGTAAGACCACGATTTAAATACTCCGTCTGAAGCATAAAAACCTCTTTAAATACATACAAAAATCCCAAAAACGGAACACACCATAATATCGCTATTTTTGATATATTCGCTTTTACTTCATATGTGCTTATAAGGTAGATAGCCTCAGGTTCGGATATATTTAACGCCTTGTATATTCCAAACCCTACCATCGCCAAGATATTTAGCAAAATACCTAATGCAAAATAGTTTTGATAACTCTCAATGATTTCCAACTATGCCTCCCCCGCTTTCATTATTGATTCTATAGCTCTTTTGTATTCAGAATATGTAAAAAACTCTTTTATGTTATTAGCCCTGCCGCCCGCGGCATTGCGATGCCCTCCTCCGCCAAAAAGAGCTTTGCTTATTTCGCTAACATCGACTTTATTGTTTGATCGCATAGAGATATTCCCTTTTGGAGAGACATCTATAAAAAAGTCATACTCCTCATTTGCCGCCAAAAAGCCGTTTGCAATAACCGATACATTGCCGATAGACACTGTAAGAAAACCGGTATATCCAGCATATTCAATGCTAAACTCATCTTTTTTGGTGGATAGAAGATGCGTTACATACCGACTTGATAAGTTGTCTATGGTGTCATTAACGGCATTGCCCCGCAAAAACTCTTTTTTCAAAAAGTGTATCGCATCATCAAGGGCTATATGCGCATCATTTTTACCCAAAAACTCTTTTGCCTTCTCAAGCGCATACAGTTTATACGCTACACTCTCATCTGGAAATATAAGCTTATTTAGCTCTTTTGTCTCGGTAATGAGGCGCATTAATGTTTTTCCAAATTCAAAAAGGGGGTGATCCTCCCTCCAAAGATCGATAGCATTTATCGCTTCAACAAGGGTTGTAACTAACTCATCCACTTCGCCAAAATAATCATATGTAAGTTTTGTAGCGCATCTGTTGTTATCAAGCATATACCAATCTGAAAACTCTTTTGCCTGCTCTTCGCCGCTAATGTGATGGTCGAGTAGTTGCAGTTTGATATTGTAACCGCTAGTGTTTAGCGCCCTTATCTTATCATCTATATATCTACAATCTTGTGTACTTAGATTGAGGTCGGTAATTAAAAAAAGTATCTCTTCACTTTTATCTTTTATAGCCTCTATCTCGGCGGTCATTTGTTTTAGTCTAGCATTGATTTCATTGCCATAACCCGAATTAAAAAACCGCCCATTTTTTACATGTTTTGAAGCCACATATTGGCATCCATAGCCATCCAAATCGGTGTGTGATAAGTGAAATAGTCTCATTATTTTTTAAATAACTCCGGATTCTCTTTTTTTATATGTTCAACAACTTTTATAACCTCATCAACCCCAAGCATCCCCTCTTCATCTTCCCCAAACACCTCGTCTATAGCATCTAGATAAATATCTGCCGCCTCGTCAAGCTTTGCTTTTTTAACACCCGCAAAATATAGCGTAGCCTTAAGCATCTCTTGCAAGACAGCGCTCATCTCCTCTAAGGTTACATCATCTTCATTTTGCGCTTGTTTTTGATTATTTTTTGCCATTTTTCTAACCTTTGTTTATTTAGCGTAATTTTAGCAAGCAACCCCTTACTTAGAGCGCCACTTAAACCCTTTCCCAAAAAAACTCAACCCACTCATCGGTTAGATGCAAATAACAATCAGCCTTGATTACAGCGCTCTTGCGCTGAAAAAGCGCGGCAGTTTTAAACTCTATATTTGGATATGCGGCTTGCAGTTTTTCAACTACTATCTTTAGCGTCTCGCCTGTGTCAACTATCTCATCAACCACAATAATTTTATTTGCTTTTGCAAGGTTTGGTAAATCATCAACTACTGGAGCATTTAGTTTTGTTTGCCCTTCATAAGAGTAAGTATTTACTGCATACATTTTTCTAACTCCCAAATTCATAGCCACAAAATGCGCCAAAGTAGCGCCACCCCTTGCTACAAACAATATCCCATCTGCTCCAAAACCCTCTAGCATAGCAGATAATTTTTTTGCATCTATCGCAAACTCTTCATATGAGTATTCCCTCACCGTTAGCCCCTTTTTGGTAAAATCTTAATCGTGATAATAACAAAAGAACAAAAAGCCATCCTTTATATGTTAACAGCCACCCTGCTCTTTTCGCTTGTGGCCCTATGCGCAAAGTTAGTCTCAAGACTCGGAGCGGTAGAGATAACATTTTTTAGAAACGGCATAGGGATAGCTATATTATTAATGTTTTTTAACTATGCAAAACCGAAAAAATTTAATCCAAGCAAACTAAACCTACTTCTTTTTCGTGGTTTTATAGGGACAGTTGCTCTAATAGCATTTTTTTACAATGTAGCTACCGTTAGTTTAGCAGACGCTATGACCTTTACAAAGACAGAGCCCCTTTTTAGCGCCCTTCTCGCTTTTTGGCTTATGTCGGAAAGGCTTGATAGGACAAAAATAGCGGCCATACTGATAGGATTTACAGGGATTGTTGTTATCGGAGTAGAAAGAGGTGCGCATATGGCATACGATAATGCAATTGGCGTATTTGCAGGGTTTTGTGCGGCGCTTGCATACACTACGATAAGACGGATAAAAGACGATTTTGACCATAGATTTGTGGTGCTCTCATTTATGGTTTTTGGAACTATATTGCCGATACTAATAATGTTGCTAGCAACCACAGTCGAAAACGGCGCAATTATCAAAGTTTTCACAATGCCAACCCCGCGTGAGTTTTGGCTTCTTTTGGCGATAGGGATACTATCTGTAGCGGGACAGGCGCTTATGACAAAAGCTTATTTTAAAGCCAAGGCCGGCATAGTAAGCGCTGTAAGTTATTTTGGCATCCTTTTTGGGGCGCTATTTGGAGTGGCGGCGGGCGAGGCATTGCCAAGCTTAACCGTGGTTTTAGGGATGGCGCTTATCGTGATTTCTGGAATTTTAATAGCGAGAAAATAATGAAAAAAATTTATTTTAAGACTTTTGGATGCCGGACAAATATGTTTGATACGCAAACAATGATAGAACACATCGGCACATACGAACTAACAAACAACGAAAATGATGCTGATGTCATAGTCGTCAACTCTTGCACGGTCACAAACGGAGCAGACACAGGTGTAAGGCAGTATATCTCAAAAGTAAAAAGCAAAAACCAAAACACAAAAATACTATTTACCGGATGCGGCATACAAACGGAAGGGAAAAAGCTTTTTGAGGCTGGAAAAGTAGATTTGGTCTTTGGACACTCGCAAAAGTCAAAATTAACATCTTTTTTTGAAGAGCCGCAAAAGCTGTTTATCGAAGGGGATAAGAACTACATCGACGACAGCGTGGTAACAAATTTTGAGGGAAAAACAAAGGCGTTTATCAAAATCCAAGAGGGATGCGATTTTGCTTGTAGCTATTGTATCATCCCTAGCGTCAGAGGTCGCAGTAGAGCCATCCCCGCCCGTACCGTCATACGCCAGATAGAGGTGTTGTCCCATAGCGGATTTAGCGAATTTATCCTCACTGGGACAAATGTCGGAAGCTACTATGATGGCGAAGTAACACTCTCCAAACTCATCAAAAGCATCATAGAGTTAGGGCTAGCAAAGAGAGTGCGACTTGGAAGCATAGAGCCATCTCAAATAACGAACGAGCTTTTAGACATCGTCTTGCACGAGACCTTTTCAAAACAGCTTCACATTGCCATCCAACATAGCTCAAATGCTATGTTGGAGAAGATGAACCGTAAAAATAGATTTGAAGATGATTTAAAACTCTTTGAGAAACTCTCATCACTCGGATTTGCAATAGGTACCGACTATATCGTAGGCTTTCCAGGGGAGAGCGAAGAGATATGGGAGGAGGCGGTGCAAAATTTAAAAGCAATGCCGCTAACACACATCCATCCATTTATATATTCAAAAAGAGATGGCACACCTGCCGCACAACTAAAGGGAGAGATAAACGGGAATGTCTCAAAAGAGAGGCTACATCAAATCAACGAAATAGTTGCGCAAAAAAATTATGAATTTAGAAAAAAGCTAACAACACCGCTTTTAGTTCATATTGAGGATTCAAAGATGAGCGGCTTTGATCAGTTTTTTAATAAAATAACATTCGAAGAGCCGCAAAAAAATGAATGGGTAGAGGTAAGAGAGTATGATGTGCAAAAAGAGAGAACTACGGCAAGGGATGTAAATGCAAAGAGTTAACTGCATTAAATGCGTACATTTTTTTGTAACATACGAACCAAGGCGTCCGTACGGCTGTAAAATATATGGCTTTAAGGGACCGCAAATGCCAAGTCTAACGGTTTTTCAAAGCAGTGGGATGCAGTGTCAAATGTTTGAGCAAAAGGTAGTAAAAAAATGAGAATATGGATTGTTGCGTTTTTTGCAGTTCTTTTTGCTGGATGCGCCGTCAAAGAGGTAGAAAAAACAGTAGAGCCAACAGCCAAAATAGCGCTACAACCGACAATAATGCCACTTGCGCCATCAACCAAAAAGCCCTCCGAAATAGTCGCTCAAACTCCAACAAGCAGTTTTTACAAAGCGCTTGAAAACTCCATCGGCTACTACGAAAGAGCCTCCAAAAAAGAGATGAGTTTTAATTTTTATGACCAAAACTACACCGCAAAAGAGATGGCAGAGTCGCTCAAACTTTTTAAAGAGATAGCCGCATTGCCAAAAGATGAGTTTTTATCCAGACTAGATAGAGATTTTACGGTATACGAAAGTAAAAACGAAAATAACGGCTCACTAATTACTGGGTATTATGCACCTGTTTTAAAAGGCTCTTTTACAAAAACAGAGAAATACAATGTCCCACTTTATCCACTTCCAAAAGAGCTTGTTATTGCAAATCTAAAAAAATTTGAAATTGCAAAATCATCGCAAACTATTGCGGGAAAGGTTGAAAATAATGAGCTGGTTCCCTACTACACGAGAGAGGAGATTGAAAAAGGGGCGCTGAAAGAAAAGCCACTTTTGTACTTAGATAACAAAGTGGATGCGTTTTTGCTAGAGGTGCAAGGCTCTGGGATAGTTTTGATAGATGGCAAAAAATACTACATTGGGTATGCCGGTAAAAACAGACACCCGTATACATCGATTGGCAAAATAATCTACGAAGAAAAATTGATGGAGCCATCTAAAATAAATATGCAAACGATAAAAGAGTTTTTAGACTCAAATGAAACAATAAGGGATTATGTTCTAAATAAAAATAAAAGTTATGTATTTTTTAAGATTAATGAAACTGAAGGGATTTTTGGCAATATTTCGGCGCCGCTAACCCCAAAAGAGAGTGTGGCTATGGATAGCGAGCTAATTCCAAAAGGCGCCCTTGCATACATAAAAACAAAAGTGCCAAAAAAAATAAACGGCCTTGAGGTGGCGCCTAAAAGCGAAAGGGAGCCTTTTGAGAAATTTTTTATGGTGCAAGATACGGGTGGAGCCATCAGAGGTGGTGGACGGGTTGATATATATTTCGGCGAAGGAGAAGAGGCTCTGTTTTATGCTGGACAGACGGCATCCAAAGGTGAAGTTTATTTGATTGTTGCAAAAAAGGAGAGACTTACTAAATGAAAAATATTGTATTTTTGCTATTAGCGCTATTTATATTTGCAGGTTGTGCGGTAAATGAGCCGCCAAAAAACTGTTTTGATAAGACAAGATTAGAGCAAAAAGAGTATAACGCTCTAAAAAACATCCAAGCTTCGCTCGCCTCATTTAAAACAGAATATAACGAAATGTCATCTTATATCAATTTTTTAAACGCATATACCGCTGAATACTCCAAATATATTAGCGCAGCCTCGACGGCATCACAAGTAATCAAATATATGCCGATTCCCTATGCCGGACAAATATCATCCTCGGCAAGTTTTGGGGCTAAAATCACAGCCCTTGCAAGTAGCGCTTCAAAATCGGCTATGAGGCTAAATACATCGATAGCAGAATTTGATTCTAAAATATCGGCATATGAGATGACTAAAAATCATCAAAAACTACAAGAGGCTCGCAAATATGCTTCAACAACTTTGCAAAACGACCTTGAGGAGGCCAAATTAAACCTTCTTAAGCTCAAAGATGGAGCGGCAGGGCTAATAGCTGTAAGCAGTGCAATATCTCAGTATTACAGCTCTGGTGACCAGCTACTATCTAAGGCAACTTCCATATTTTCTGATAAATCTGAAAACGACAAAAGGGCGCAAAGCGATAATGCTCTAAAAGTAAAAACAGAAGGGTTTGATAAGAGGCTAACAAAAGTAATCGCAAGCTTTGAAGGGGTCAAGGGGTATATAAAAAGCGCCGATACATATGGTGCGCTTAGTGATGAACTTTAGGCTTTTACCCTTGACTCTATAGCACGCGCCAAAGATACGGTATCGATATTTTCAAATGCAACGCCCGTTGGCACCCCGTGCGCTATCTTTGTAAATGCAACATTATACTTTGACAGTCTATCTTCAAGATAGACGATAAGCCCATCGCTCTCAACCGATGGGGTAAAAGCAAATATTACCTCTTCTACCCCGTTTTTTACACACTCTTCTAGCCTCTCTACCGTGCTTGCTTTCATCTCTTCAAATACAAAGTATCTGCCGTTATATCCGCCGCTAAGCTCCAAAGAAAAAATATCTTTAGCGCTTGCTACTACGCAAAGCCGTCTTGTATCCCGCTTTTCATCTGCGCAAATGTAACATATCTCATCTTCTGTAATATTGCCGCAAACTTTGCATTTTTGCACATCCCTAACAGCCTCCTCGATAAGATGGGCTAGCTTCATTGCCCGAAAAGAGTCTTCAAAAAGCAGATGGTACGATATTTTAAATGCGCTTTTTCGCCCTACGGTCGGCAAAGAGGAGAGTAACTCTACAAGCTCTGCAAATTTTGTACTAGATTTTTTCATGAGCTGGATATTACAAGATAATTATTTAAACCTTATGCCCCATTTTGGTAGAATTCGCAAAAATTTTTAGAGGGTTAGAGCGATGGATATATGTTATTACGAGCTTTTGGAAGTAGAAAAAACGGCAACTCAAGAGGAGCTCAAAAAAGCATATAGAAAAATGGCGATGAAGTATCATCCTGATAAAAATCAAGGAGACCCTGACGCTGAGGAGAAGTTTAAAGCAATTAACGAAGCATATCAAGTATTAAGCGATGAAGAAAAAAGGGCTATTTACGACAGATATGGCAAAAAAGGGCTAGAGGGTCGAATTGGCGGCTCAGGCGGCTTTGAATTTGATTTTAGCGACTTTGACTCTATATTTGATTCATTCTTCGGTCGCGGCAACAGAAGCAGCGGCAAAAGAGGCAGAGGCGACAGATATAACCTCGATATGTCCGTAGCGCTTACAATAGAGTTTGACGAGGCGATATTTGGTTGTAAGAAAGAGGTAAAGTACAAATACAAAAAGCCTTGCAGCGAGTGTGGTGGAAGCGGCGCAAAAGACGGTAAACGGACAAAATGCCCTGATTGTGGCGGTAGCGGTCAGGTCTTCTTGCGTCAAGGGTTTATGACATTTTCACAAACCTGCCCAAAGTGTAAGGGTGAAGGCGAAATTATCAAAGAGAAATGCCCAAAATGTAAAGGGAGTGGGTATGAAGAGGTTGAAGATACAATTACGGTAGATATTCCGGCAGGTATTGACGACCAAAACAGAATCAGAGTAGCAGGGCGTGGCAATCTCTCAAAAAGCGGCGTAAGAGGCGATTTGTATATTGTAATTAATGTTAAAGAGGACAAAAAATATGTTAGGGACGGGGATGATATTTATCTAGAGGTTCCGGTATTTTTTACGCAAACGCTTTTGGAAGAGACTATCACTTTCCCTGGTCTAAGAGGCGAATTGAAGCTAAAACTAAGACCTGATACAAAAGACAAAGAGCAGTTTGTATTCAAAAATGAAGGCGCTCCAAATGTTAGAACAAAACAGAATGGTAACTTTATAGTGCAGATAAAAATAGTCACTCCAACAAAGCTAAACAACGAGCAAAAAGAGCTTTTAGAGAAGCTACATGAGAGTTTTGGATTTGAGGGCAAGCCTCACGAGAGAGAGTATGAGGGGCTATTTGACAAAATAAAACATTGGTTTGGTTATTAAGAACTGACCTTACGCACCAAAAGTGCGTAAGAACTTCTATCTCTCCTGCGTCAGCAGGTAGCTTTTGTGCTCACTTGCGTTGCGCAATTTCGCTTCGCTACATGGGGGTTGTAAGGGTGAAAAGCGTTAAAAAAGCCAACTGCTTGGCTTTTTTAGCTTTGGAACCGAAGCCGATATGCGTTAGCATCGGCAAGGCTGTCCCTGCCATAAATACGGGCTTTCAAGGAAACATCGGCTACGCCGAGCGCTTCGCTTGTTTTGCTC